>NZ_JBFNXJ010000008.1 GCF_040812015.1 Chitinivorax sp. PXF-14
ATGACGAGTCAAGCCAGAGTTTACGTTGCGCTAATAGCATCAGGTGGCCATCGACGCTAGCCAAGTCAATGAGGCAAAACCTGTCGACTTTGGCTCTCTGCACTACGGCCATGCCGCGATCAGTCGAGTTCATGGGAAAGCTGGGTGCCAGCCACCCCGGTGGCTTGATGGTGCAGGAAGGCCTGCGATCGACTGAGCACGCGCTGGGTGTCGATGAATTTCTTCACCGCCGTACGCCACTTGATGCCAGACTATCCTGTTATCGGTATAATCGCCGCCACTGATACAGGCTTCCTTATATCAGTTGTCACATCAGCCTGCTTCCTTGATGTGGTAATGCACTGAAAAAAAGAAAAATATTGTGTCGCCCATTGGTGGGTGACATTGGAAGCGGATCGTAATTGCCTGCATTCCTAATGCAGAAGCAGTATTTTTAGCTCCCTGTAGTTAAATGGATATAACTTTCCCCTCCTAAGGGAAGATTACAGGTTCGATTCCTGTCGGGGAGGCCAGCTTGGCTGGAGATGGATACAAAAAAAGCGGATCGATCGATCCGCTTTTTTCATTGGCCGAAGCCGCTTACGGCAGCAGGTGCTTGACGCCGTCGCGCTCTTCGAGCAGCTCGTTCAGCGTGAAGTCCATGCGTTCACGCGAGAAGGCGTCGACTTCCAGGCCTTCGATACGTGTGTATTCACCGTTTTCGCAGGTGACCGGTACGCCGTACATGATGCCTTCCGGAATGCCGTAGGACCCATCGGACGGAATGCCCATGGTGACCCACTTGCCGTTGGTGCCCAGCACCCAGTCACGGATGTGATCGATTGCTGCGTTGGCAGCAGAAGCCGCCGACGACAGGCCGCGCGCTTCGATGATCGCGGCGCCGCGCTTGCCAACCTTGGGAATGAAGGTTTCCTTGTTCCAGGCTTCGTCGTTGACCTTGGCCTTCAGCGATTGGCCGTTAACGGTCGCGAAGCGGTAGTCCGGGTACATGGTTGGGCTGTGGTTGCCCCAAACGACCAGGTTCTCGATATCGGCAACGGCAACGCCAGCCTTGGCGGCCAGTTGCGACAGCGCGCGGTTGTGGTCGAGGCGCAGCATTGCGGTGAAGTTCTTCGCCGGCAGATCCGGTGCGCTCTTCATGGCGATGTAAGCATTGGTGTTGGCAGGGTTGCCGACAACCAGCACCTTCACATCACGGCTGGCAACCTTGTTCAGGGCAGCGCCTTGAGCGGTGAAGATCTTGGCGTTTTCCAGCAGCAGGTCCTTGCGTTCCATGCCGGGGCCACGCGGACGGGCGCCAACCAGCAGGGCCACATCGACATCCTTGAATGCAACTTCCGGATCATCGGTACCAACCATGCCAGCCAGTAGCGGGAAAGCACAGTCTTCCAGCTCCATCATCACGCCCTTCAGTGCGGCTTGAGCCTTTTCCATCGGCAGTTCGAGCATTTGCAGGATGACGGGTTGATCCTTGCCCAGCATTTCGCCGCTGGCAATACGGAACAACAGGCTGTAACCGATCTGACCAGCTGCACCGGTCACGGCAACACGAATAGGACGCTTCATGTTAACTCCCGAGAATCTATGTGTTTCAGGTTGAGTAGGGGAAGTCCTGCGCGGCTGGCGAGCCTGCCAAGGCGGTGGCCCAATTTGGGCAACTGCCTGCAAACCCGCAACCAGAGCGGAGATCGGCGACAACATACGAAACGTACGCTGTGCTAAATCTTTTAAAGTCTAACATAAAGGAAAACCCGGATGTATGCCGATTGTTGCACTGCGATGAATGGATAATCTTGTGTCTTATATAAGACATGTGTAGACGGTCGAATGTCGTGGTGGTAAAAAGTACGCCATGAAACACGCCGCACCCCGCCGCGCGCCACTCTATCAACAGGTAAAGATACTGTTGCTGGAGGCGCTGGAGTCCGGGGAGTGGTTGCAGAACGATGTGTTGCCGAGCGAATTCGAATTGGCTGCGCGCTTCGAAGTCAGCCAGGGTACGGTACGCAAGGCTCTGGATGAACTGGTGACGGAGCGGGTGCTGTATCGCCGCCAGGGCAAGGGTACTTTTGTCGCGGCGTATCTTGACGAATGGGATCGTGCCGGCTTTGTGCTGTCTGGGTTCAATCGCACGCAGGAGGTTGAGAAGGTTCAGCCTGAATTGCTGACGTGCATGCGCGCTA
Source organism: Chitinivorax sp. PXF-14 (assembly GCF_040812015.1). Classification (NCBI taxonomy): domain Bacteria; kingdom Pseudomonadati; phylum Pseudomonadota; class Betaproteobacteria; genus Chitinivorax; species Chitinivorax sp. PXF-14. The sequence continues at coordinate 2,184 of NZ_JBFNXJ010000008.1, forward strand.
ACGCCAGCGAAGAGGTGTCCGAGGCGCTGGGCGTGAGGCGCGGCGCGCCGGTGGTGTTCGTCAAGCGTCTGCTGCGGCTGAATGGCCGGGTGATGGCCATGGATGACGTGGTGCTGCCTGGCGACCTGTTCGACGGCCTGGATAGCAGGAAGATTCGCCAGAACGGTGGTGCGCTGTATGAGCTATACCACCGTGTATTTGGTGTGCGGGTGGTGCGCACGCGAGAGCAGTTGCGGGCCGAGCCGGCCGCCTCCGATGAGGCGAGGTTGCTTGGGGTGGACAAGGGGTCGCCGCTATTGTGTGTGACCCGGGTTGCATATGCCGCCGAAGATAAGCCCGTCGAGTGGCGGCGCAGCTGGATCAACACCGAACAGCATGCCTACAGCAGCACTTGATGTGGATGGATGTAAGAGGCAACCCTGGTGCATTGCATCAAAAAAATGGCTTGAAGGCTATTTTACGGGTTAATGAGCATGGCGTTTTTTGCTAAACTTGCATAGTTTGGCCCGACTCTAGCCTGATTGTCGCGAAGGGGTGCCCACAAGGCGGACCGAAGCACGGCTGGCAGGGGTGGGTTAGCGCAGGAACAGCCCGTCTGGCTTGGGTCAGATGGGTTGGTACTTGAGAGGGAAGCTCGGTTTGCGGTTCGCTGCAGGCCGTTAAAAAGGGAATCAACGATGCAAAAACAAAGACCCAAGCACCTGGATCTGCCCAAGATCAGGTTGCCCATACCCGGGGTGGTGTCCATTTTGCACCGCGTCAGCGGCGCAGCAATGTTTCTGTCCATTCCATTCGTGATCTGTCTGCTGCAGGGCTCGCTGAGCTCGGCCGAACAGTTTCAAACTTTTAAGGCCGTTGTCGGCCATCCCTTGATCAAAGTCATTCTTCTCGGGTTGCTGTGGGCGTTCATGCACCACGCGGCGGCTGGCGTGCGTTTCCTGTTTCTGGATATGCACAAGGGCACCGAGCTGCACACTGCCCGGGCGACTGCCAAGGCTGTGATTTTCGTTAGCCTGGTGCTGACCGTCATCGTGGGGGCAATCCTATGGTAAACCGTGTAGTAGTGGGGGCTCACTACGGCCTAAGCGACTGGCTCGCGCAACGCATCACCGCTGTCGTGATGCTGGCGTATGCGGCCGGACTGGTATTGCTTCTGTTGTCGGCGGCAGGCCAGGACTATGAAGGCTGGAAGAACCTGTTCCAGCAAACCTGGGTGCGAACGTTCAGCACCGTGACGGTGATGGCGCTGCTGTTCCATGCCTGGGTCGGTGTGCGCGACATCTGGATGGATTATGTGCAGCCCGTCGGCATCCGCCTGACCTTGCATGTGCTGACCATCCTGTGGCTGGTTGGCTGTTTTGTCTATTCCGTTAAAGTGTTGTGGGGTGTGTAATGGCCGTCACTGTTCGTCAATTTGATGCAGTCATCGTTGGCGGTGGTGGTGCCGGTCTGCGTGCCGCACTGCAACTGTCCGAGGCCGGTCTCAAGACCGTCGTCCTCTCCAAGGTATTCCCGACCCGCTCCCATACCGTTGCAGCACAGGGCGGCATCTCCGCCGCATTGGGCAACGTGCAGGAAGACAAGTGGGAATGGCATATGTACGACACCGTCAAGGGGTCGGACTGGCTGGGTGACCAGGATGCCATCGAGTTCATGACCCGCAATGCGATCGATGCGGTGATCGAGCTGGAACACTTCGGCATGCCGTTCGACCGTGTCGATTCCGGTCGTATCTATCAGCGTCCGTTCGGCGGCCACACGGCTAACTTCGGCAAGACGCCGGTTCAGCGCGCCTGTGCCGCAGCCGACCGTACCGGCCACGCCATGCTGCACACGCTGTATCAGCGCAACGTCCGCGCCAAGACCCAGTTCTTCGTCGAATGGATGGCACTCGACCTGATCCGCGACAGCGAGGGTGACGTCGTTGGCGTGACCGCGCTGGAAATGGAAACCGGTGAGATCATGATTCTCCATGCGAAGGCCGTGTTGTTCGCGACCGGCGGCTCGGGCCGTATCTTCGCTGCCTCGACCAATGCTTTCATCAATACCGGTGACGGCCTAGGTATGACAGCTCGTGCCGGCATCCCGCTCGAAGACATGGAGTTCTGGCAGTTCCACCCGACGGGTGTGGCTGGCGCCGGCGTGCTGATCACCGAAGGCGTGCGTGGCGAAGGCGGTATCCTGCTGAACGCCAACGGCGAACGCTTCATGGAACGCTACGCGCCGAACCTCAAGGATCTGGCTCCGCGTGACTTCGTGTCGCGTTGCATGGCGCTCGAGGTGCTCGAAGGCCGCGGCGCGGGCAAGGAAAAGGATCACGTGCTGCTGAAGCTGGATCACCTCGGCCCGGACATCATCAAGCAGCGTCTGCCGTCGATCCGCGAAATCGCGATCAAGTTTGCCGGCGTCGACCCGATTAAGGAACCGATTCCCGTTATCCCGACCTGCCACTACCAGATGGGCGGTATTCCGACCAACTACCTGGGCGAAGTCGTGGCACCGAAGGGCGACAACCCCGAAGTACGCGTCAATGGCTTCTATGCGGCCGGTGAGTGTGCATGTACCTCGGTACACGGTGCAAACCGTCTCGGCACCAACTCGCTGCTCGACCTCGTGGTGTTCGGCAAGTCTGCTGGCAACAGCATGATCGACTACATCCGCAAGGAAATGCCGGCGCACAAGCCTCTGCCCGAGAATGCAGCCGATTTCAGCCTGTCGCGCGTCAATCGCATCGACACCCAGACCGGTGGCGAAGATGTTGCCGCAGTACGCACCGCGATGCAGAAGGTGGTCCAGGCACGTGCCGGTGTATTCCGTACCGACAAGAACCTGGCGCTGGGCGTTGCCGAGATCAAGGAAGTGGCAGAACGTGCCAAGCGCACCCAGATCAAGGACAAGAGCAAGGTGTTCAACATGGCTCGCGTCGAAGCGCTGGAAATGGAAAACCTCATCGAGGTTGCCGTTGCCACGCTGATCTCTGCCGAGGCCCGCAAGGAATCGCGCGGCGCCCACGCTCATGACGACTACCCGACCCGTGACGACGACAACTGGATGAAGCACACGCTGTACCACGCTGCGGATCGCAGCCTGAGCTACAAGCCTGTACACACCAAGCCGTTGACAGTCGAATACATCCCGCCGAAAGAGCGGACGTTCTAATCGGTTGGGAAGGATAGCAAGATGAAAGTCAAATTCAGTATTTACCGCTATAACCCGGACGTCGACGCCAAGCCCTATATGCAGGACTACGACGTCGAGCTTGAGCCGTCTGACAAGAAGCTGCTCGATGCGCTCATGCGTCTGAAGAGCATCGATGATTCGCTGAACTTCCGCCGCTCCTGCCGCGAAGGCGTGTGCGGCTCCGATGCGATGAACATCAATGGCAAGAACGGCCTGGCGTGCATCACCGATGTCGCCTCGCTGAAGCAACCGATCGAACTGCGCCCGCTGCCTGGGATGCCGGTCATCCGCGACCTGATCGTGGACATGACCCAATTCTTCAATCAGTACAATTCGATCAAGCCGTATGTACAAAACGACGAACCGGCCCCGCAGCGCGAACGCCTGCAGTCGCCGGAGGAACGCAAGGAACTGGATGGCCTGTACGAGTGCATTCTGTGCGCGTGCTGCTCCACTTCGTGCCCGTCGTTCTGGTGGAACCCGGACAAGTTCGTCGGCCCCGCCGGCCTGCTCGCCGCTTACCGCTTCATCGCGGATACGCGTGACCGTGCGACCAACGAACGCCTCGACAACCTCGAGGATCCGTATCGCCTGTTCCGTTGCCACACCATCATGAACTGTGTCGATGTTTGCCCGAAGGAGCTCAATCCAACGCGCGCCATCGGCAAGATCAAGGACCTGATGGTAAGACGCACGGTGTGAGTGGACTGAATCATGAGTGATTTGGACCGCATCCGCTGGCGCTCACGGCGGGGATTGCTGGAGCTGGACCTGATCTTGGAAAAGTTCGTGGCACAGTATCTGGACCAGCTATCCCCCGAGGAACTAGAGTCCTACAAGGATATCCTGTTCCTGCCCGACAACGACCTGCTTGACATGGCGAACGGCAAAACCGACCACCCTGACGGGCGTTTGCAAGCCCTGCTTGAAAAGATAAGAGCTTGCTGAAGTAGGACAGACGTCGAGACCAGATTTCGACGCTATAACGTAAAAAAACAGAATCGTCCGGGCTCGGGAGAGCCCGGCTTACAGGTTACTCTCAAGGAGCTTTACCACATGGAAAACCGTAAAGTCACGCTTTCGTATGAAGATGGAAAATCGATCGACTTCCCCGTGCTGCCCGGCACGCTGGGTCCGGACGTCGTCGATATCCGTACGTTCTCCAAGACCGGTATGTTCACCTTCGACCCCGGTTTCCTGGCCACTTCCGCTTGCGAATCGAAGATCACCTTCATCGATGGCGACCTGGGCCAACTGTACTACCGTGGCTACCCGATTGAACAACTGGCTGAACACAGCGACTTCCTCGAATCCTGCTACCTGCTGCTGAACGGCGAGCTGCCGAACGCAGAGGAAAAGAAGAACTTCGACTACACCGTCCTGCGCCATAACATGCTGCATGACCAGATCCTGTCGTTCTTCAAGGGCTTCCGCCGCGATGCACACCCGATGGCCGTGATGGTTGGCGTGGTGGGCGCACTGTCGGCGTTCTACCATGATTCGCTGGACATCAACGATCCGCATCACCGCGAAGTTTCGGCATTCCGCCTGATCGCCAAGGTGCCGACAATCGCTGCCCAGGCCTATCGCTACAACAAGGGCCTGCCGTTCTCGTATCCGAAGGCTGGCCTGACCTATGCCGAGAACTTCCTGCACATGATGTTCTCGACCCCGGTCTCCGAATACAAGGTGAACCCGGTTCTGGCCCGCGCGCTCGACCGCATCTTCATCCTGCACGCCGACCACGAACAGAATGCCTCGACCTCGACCGTCCGTCTGGCTGGCTCGTCGGGCGCCAACCCGTTCGCGTGTATTGCAGCCGGTATCGCTTGCCTGTGGGGCCCATCGCACGGCGGCGCCAACGAAGCCGTACTGAAAATGCTGGACGAGATCGGCTCGGTCGACAACGTTCCGGCCTTCATGGAAGGCGTGAAGAACAAGACGCACAAGCTGATGGGCTTTGGCCACCGCGTGTACAAGAACATGGACCCGCGCGCCAAGATCATGAAGCAGACCTGCGACGAAGTTCTGAACGAACTGGGTCTGCACAACGATCCGAAGTTCAAGCTCGCCATGGCGCTGGAAAAGATTGCCCTGGAAGACCCGTACTTCATCGAGCGCAAGCTGTACCCGAACGTTGACTTCTACTCCGGTATCGTGTTGTCGGCCATCGGCATCCCGGTTTCGATGTTCACGCCTATCTTCGCGCTGGCTCGTACCGTGGGTTGGATCGCACACTGGACCGAAATGATTGCCGACCCCGGCATGAAGATCGGCCGTCCGCGCCAGCTGTACACCGGCGCGGTGCGTCGCGACTACGTTCCGGTCGCAGAACGCAAGTAATCGCTTTGACCGCTGGCGGTCCATCGGGTCGCCAGCCTGGTTGCAGCATATGTGCGTGATCGAGTGGGTGCCTCTCCCCGACGTAGTCGGGGCCGTCTTGGTATGCCTGTCAGGGCAGGGCGCCGCTCACCCTTCGTTTTTGAAAAACGGAGGTCGTATGTAGCTGTTTGTTGAAATAATTTGAGATAAGCCTTGAAAGGGGCCTCCGCCATGATGAAAACCATGATGAGCAATTCCTACCTGTTTGGGGGGAATGCGCCGTTTGTCGAAGACCTATACGAACTCTATCTGGCAGACCCCAGCGCCGTCACGCAGGAGTGGCGGGATTATTTCGACAAACTGCAACAGCTCCCGGGCGCGGCGGACCGTGATGTTCCGCACCTGCCCATCCAGCAGTCCTTCGTTCAGCTCACCAAGCAACCTCGATTTGCTTCCGGTCAGAGCGTCGCCACCCAGCAGCAAGCCGCGCAGAAGCAGGTTCAAGTCCTGCGCCTGATCAGCGCCTACCGCATTCTCGGCAACCGCAACGCCAATCTCGATCCGCTCAAGCGTTACGACCAGGTCCATGTACCTGAGCTCGACCCGGCCACCCACGGCTTGACCGCCGAGGACATGGCAGTCACCTTCAATACCGGCTCGCTGCAAGGTATTGCCAAGCAGGCCCCGCTGTCCGAGATCGTCAGCGCGCTCAAGCAGACCTACTGCGGCAGCGTCGGCCTCGAATACATGCACATCATCAGCTCCGAGCAGAAGCACTGGATTCAGGAACGCTTCGAAGGCGTGCGTTCGCGCCCCGACTTCGATGCAACCAAGAAGAAGCGTATTCTGAAGAAGATCACTGCTGCGGAAACGTTGGAGAAATACCTCCACACCCGTTATGTTGGCCAGAAGCGCTTTTCGCTGGAAGGCGGCGAGAGCATGATCGCCGCGATCGACGAGCTGATCCAGTTCGCAGGTCAGAAGGGCGTGCAGGAAATGGTCGTCGGCATGGCTCACCGCGGCCGTCTGAACGTGTTGGTGAACACGCTGGGCAAGCTGCCGCGCGATCTGTTCTCCGAATTCGAAGGCAAGCACAGCGATGATCTGTCTTCCGGCGACGTGAAGTACCACAACGGCTTCTCGTCGGACATTCCGACGCCTGGCGGCCCGCTGCACGTGTCGCTGGCGTTCAACCCGTCCCACCTCGAAATCGTCAACCCAGTAGTCGAAGGTTCGGTGCGTGCCCGTCAACAGCGCCGTGGCGACCGTACCGGCGATCAGGTGATCCCGCTGCTGTTGCATGGCGATGCCGCATTTGCCGGCCAGGGCGTGGTCATGGAAACCCTGGCACTGTCCAACACCCGTGGCTACGGCACGGGTGGCACGATCCATTTCGTGATCAACAACCAGATCGGTTTCACCACCTCGGACCCGCGCGACAGCCGCTCCACGCTGTACTGTACCGACATCGCCAAGATGGTCGATGCGCCGATCATCCACGTCAATGGCGATGACCCGGAAGCGGTGGTATTCGTCATGCAGGCGGCACTCGATTTCCGCATGCAGTTCAAGAAGGATGTCGTTATCGATATGGTCTGCTTCCGCAAGCTCGGCCATAACGAGGCGGATGATCCGTTCGTGACGCAGCCGATGATGTACAAGAAGATCCAGAAGCATCCTGGCACGCGCAAGCTCTATGCAGACAAGCTGGCCAGCGAAGGCGTGATCGCCGCAGGTGATGCCGATGCGATGATCAAGAATTACCGTGATGCGCTCGACCGTGGCGAACACGTCGAGCAGACAACGCTGTCAGACTACCAGCGCAGCTTCGCGATCGACTTCGGCCAGTTCCGTGGCACGCACTGGGCGCACCCGGTCGACACGACCCTCCCGATGAAGGATCTGCAGCGCCTGTCCGAAAAGGTCACCACCATTCCCGAAGGCTTCAAGCTGCACCCTGGCGTGCAGAAGAACGTCGTCGAGGCGCGCCGCAAGATGGGCCGTGGCGAGCTTGCGCTCGACTTCGGCATGGCCGAGACCCTGGCCTACGCCTCGCTGCTCGAAAGCGGCTACGGCGTGCGCATTTCGGGTCAGGATACCGGCCGTGGCACGTTTACCCACCGCCACGCGGTGTATCACGACCAGGCTCGCGAGCGCTGGGATCAGGGCGCGTTCGTGCCGCTGCGCAATCTGTCGGATAAGCAGGCCAACTTCCTGGTGATCGATTCGCTGCTGTCCGAAGAGGCCGTGCTCGGCTTCGAATATGGCTATGCGTCGGCAGAACCGAACGAGCTCGTCATCTGGGAAGCGCAGTTCGGCGATTTTGCCAACGGTGCGCAGGTCGTCATCGACCAGTTCATCACCTCGGGTGAAACCAAGTGGGGCCGTTACTGTGGCCTGGTGATGAGCCTGCCGCACGGTTACGACGGCCAGGGGCCCGAGCACTCGTCCTGCCGCGTCGAGCGCTATCTGCAGATGTGTGCCGAGCACAACATTCAGGTCGTGATGCCTTCCACCGCGGCCCAATGGTTCCACGTGCTGCGCCGCCAGATGCTGCGCCCCTACAGGAAGCCCCTGATTGTCCCGTTGTCGAAGCGTCTGCTAAAAGCCAAGGAAGCGTCGTCGGATATCGCCGACCTCACCAATGGTGGCTTCAAGACAGTCATCGGTGAAGTCGATGCGACGATCGATGCCAAGAAGGTGAAACGCGTTGTCGTATGTTCAGGCCAGGTTTACTACGACCTCGTCAACGCACGTAAGGAACGCAAGGTGACCGATATTGCCATCGTGCGTCTCGAGCAGCTCTACCCGTTCCCGACCGATACCTTCCAGGAAGAGCTGGCCAAGTTCAGCGCAGCCAAGGAAGTGATGTGGGTGCAGGAAGAGCCGCGTAACCAGGGTGCCTGGCTGTCGATTCGCCATCGCCTGGAAGCGGGTCTCGGGCCGAAGCAGACACTGACCTACGCTGGTCGTCCGTCGTCTGCGTCGCCTGCGGTGGGCTATATGAGCAAGCATGTTGCACAGCTCAAGGCCTTCCTCGAAGACGCCATGACGCTCAAGAAATAAGCCACCAAAGTGATGCCAACACCGGGCCGAATACGAAGCGGCCCGGGCAAAGAATCAAGAATCGGAGATAACGATGCTAATCGAAGTTAAAGTTCCGCAACTCCCTGAATCCGTGGCTGAAGCTACCCTGGTGGCCTGGCACAAGAAAGAGGGCGAGTATGTCGAGCGCGACGAAAACCTGATCGATCTGGAGACCGATAAGGTCGTGCTGGAACTGCCGGCGCCGCAAGCTGGCGTGCTGGTGAAAATCATCAAGAAGGACGGCGAGAGCGCCGTCAGCAACGAGTTGCTCGCGCAGATCGATACCGAAGCCAAGGCCGGCGCTACCGCCCCGGCGGCTGAGGGCAAGGTTGCCGCAGCGGCTGCGGAAGTAGGCATCCCGGCCTCGGCTGTCGGCTTCGGCACGGCCGTCATGCCGGCCGCACGCAAGCTCGCCGACGAGCAGGGCGTGGACACCAGCAAGGTTGAGGGCACCGGCCGTGGTGGCCGTGTCACCAAGGAAGATGTGACAGCCGCCACAAGTGCCCCCAAGGCTGCGGCACCGGCTGCTGCCGCCCCGGCCAAGGCGCCACTGGCTGCCGCACCGGCTGTTCAGTTGTCCGGCGCCCTGGGTGATCGCCCCGAACAGCGCGTGCCGATGTCGCGCCTGCGTGCCCGCGTTGCCGAGCGTCTGGTGCAGTCGCAGCAGACTAACGCCATCCTGACCACGTTCAATGAAGTGAACATGGCGCCGGTGATGGAGCTGCGCAACAAGTACAAGGATCGCTTCGAGAAGGAGCACGGCATCAAGCTCGGCTTCATGGGTTTCTTCGTGAAGGCGGTCGTGCATGCGCTGAAGAAGTACCCGATCGTCAATGCCTCGGTCGACGGCAACGATATCGTCTACCACGGCTACTTCGACATCGGCGTGGCGGTTGGCAGCCCGCGTGGCCTCGTGGTGCCGATCATCCGTAATGCCGACCAGCTGAGCCTGGCCGAGGTCGAGAAGCAGATCGCCGATTTCGGCAAGCGTGCGCAGGAAGGCAAGCTCGGCATCGAAGAGCTGTCGGGCGGCACCTACACCATTTCCAATGGCGGCACCTTCGGCTCGATGATGTCGACACCGATCATCAACCCGCCGCAGTCCGCGATCCTTGGCATGCATGCCACCAAGGAGCGCGCCGTGGTCGAAAACGGCCAGGTTGTCGTGCGCCCGATGATGTACCTCGCGCAGTCCTACGACCACCGCATCATCGATGGCCGCGAAGCGGTGCTGAGCCTGGTCGCGATCAAGGAAGCGATCGAAGACCCGGCCCGCCTGCTGCTGGATCTGTAATACAGCCCTGAGCGGGGTGGTCACGAGCCACCCCGTGTTTTTCACCTGCTTATCAAACAGAGGGACCCATGTCCAAATCCTTCGACGTCGTCGTGATCGGCGCAGGCCCCGGTGGCTACGTGGCCGCCATCCGCGCAGCCCAGCTTGGCTTTTCCACCGCTTGTATCGACGAGAACAAGAGTGCTGCGGGCAAGCCGGCCCTGGGCGGCACCTGCCTGAACGTCGGCTGCATCCCGTCCAAGGCGCTGCTCGAATCGTCCGAGCAATTCCACAAGATCCAGCACGAAGCGGAAGTGCATGGCATCAGCGTGTCCGGCGCGTCGGTCGATGTGCCGAAGATGATTGCCCGCAAGCGCAAGATCGTCGACCAGTTCACCGGCGGTATCACCATGCTGTTCAAGAAGAACAAGGTGACCAGCCTGCACGGCCACGGCAAGATTCTCAAACGCGAGAACGAGAAGTGGTTGATCGAGGTGGCGGGCGACGCGGCTGAAGTCGTCGAGGCCAAGCACGTGATCATCGCATCGGGCTCCAAGCCGCGTTATATCCCCGGTATCGACGTCGACAACGTGGACATCCTCGACAACGTCGGCGCACTGGAACTGCAAGCCGTGCCGAAGCGCCTGGGCGTGATCGGCGCCGGCGTGATCGGCCTGGAAATGGGTAGCGTATGGAAGCGCCTCGGCGCCGAAGTGACGGTGCTCGAAGCGATGCCATCGTTCCTGGCCGCAGCCGACGATGAAGTGTCGAAGCTTGCTCTACGCATCTTCACCAAGGACCTGGGTCTCGACATTCAGACCGGCGTGAAGATCGGTGAGGTGAAGAAGTCCAAGAAGGGCATCAGCATCAATTACACCGATGCCGCCGGCGCTGCCCAGGCGCTCGAGGTCGACAAGCTCATCGTGGCCGTTGGCCGCGTGCCCAACACCGACGGCATCGCTGCGCCGGAAGTCGGCCTGCGTTTCGATCAGCGCGGCTTCATCGAAGTCGACGGCCACTGCCATACCGGTATTCCCAACATCTGGGCGGTGGGCGACGTGGTGCGTGGCCCGATGCTTGCGCACAAGGCATCGGAAGAGGGCGTGGCAGTTGCCGAGCGGATCGCAGGGCAGAAGCCGCACCTCGATTTCAATACCGTACCGTGGGTGATCTACACCGCACCGGAAATCGCCTGGGTCGGCAAGACCGAGCAACAGTTGAAGGCAGAGGGCGTCGAGTACAAGAAGGGCAGCTTCCCGTTTGCTGCCAATGGCCGTGCGCACAGTCTGAACGCGGCACAAGGCTTCGTGAAGATGCTGGCCGATGCCAAGACCGATCGCATCCTCGGCGTGCATATCGTTGGGCCGGTGGCGGGTGAGCTGATTTCCGAAGCCGTGGTCGCGATGGAATTTGCCGCGAGCAGCGAAGATATCGCCCGCATCATCCACGCCCACCCGAGCCTGGCGGAAGTCATGCACGAAGCCGCGCTGGGCTGCGACAAGCGCGCCATCCACAACTAATTCAGGAGCGAGGCGTGGGGCGCCGCAACAAGCGGTGCTCTGATCCTCACCCCTCAATCCTAACTCCTTTAAATACGAGGAATTTGCAATGAATCTGCACGAATACCAAGCGAAAGAGCTGCTGGCCAAATATGGCCTGCCGGTTCAACAAGGCATTCTGGCCAACACGCCGGAGGAAGCTGCCAATGCCTTCCGTGGCCTCGCTGGCAAGTTTGCCGTGATCAAGGCTCAAGTCCACGCTGGTGGCCGCGGCAAGGCCGGTGGCGTGAAGGTGGTAAAGTCGGCAGATGAGGCCGCTGAAGTGGCCAAGGGCCTACTCGGCACCCGCCTGGTGACTTACCAGACTGATTCCAACGGCCAGCCGGTACACAGCGTACTGGTGTGCGAGGACATGTATCCAGTTCAGCGCGAACTCTATCTGGGCGCAGTGGTAGACCGCTCCAGCCGTCGCGTGACCTTCATGGCCTCGACCGAAGGCGGCGTCGAGATCGAAGAAGTGGCGCACAACACGCCGGAAAAGATCCTCAAGGTAACGGTTGACCCGCTGGTTGGCCTGCTGCCGTTCCAGGCTCGTGAAGTCGGCTTCCAGCTCGGCCTGAACGATGACCAGATCAAGCAGTTCACCAAGCTGATGATGGGGGCCTACAAGGCCTTCGTTGACAACGATTTCGCCCTGTTCGAAATCAACCCGCTGGCGATCCGTGGCGATGGCAGCCTGTGCTGCGTCGATGCCAAGGTTGGTATCGACTCCAACGCGATGTTCCGTCAGCCGGCCCTGGCCGCTGCGCGCGACAAGTCGCAGGAGAACGAGCGCGAGCTGAAGGCTTCCGAATTCGACCTGAACTATGTCGCACTCGAAGGCAACATCGGCTGCATGGTGAACGGTGCCGGCCTGGCCATGGCGACCATGGACATCATCAAGCTCTACGGCGGCCAACCGGCCAACTTCCTGGACGTTGGCGGCGGTGCAACCAAAGAGCGCGTGATCGAAGCGTTCAAGCTGATCCTCGCTGACCCGTCGGTACAGGGCGTGCTGATCAACATCTTCGGCGGTATCGTGCGTTGCGACATGATTGCCGAGGCGATCATCGCTGCGGTGAAGGAGGTCAACGTGACCGTGCCGGTCGTGGTTCGTCTGGAAGGCAACAATGCCGAACTGGGCGCGAAGATCCTGTCCGATTCCGGCCTGACGCTGATCCCGGCGCAAGGCTTGGCCGATGCGGCACAGAAGATCGTTGCAGCGGTTAAAGCTGCCTAACCTCACCAGCATTAGGAGTTCGAAATGAGCGTATTGGTCAACAAAGATACGAAAGTGCTGGTGCAAGGTTTCACCGGCAAGAATGGTACTTTCCACTCGGAACAGGCACTGGCCTACGGCACCAAGGTAGTCGGCGGCGTTACCCCGGGCAAGGGTGGCACCACCCACCTGAACCTGCCGGTATTCAACACCATGCGCGATGCGGTCAACGCCACCCAGGCTGACGCTTCCGTGATCTATGTGCCGGCCCCGTTCGTGCTGGATTCGATCATCGAAGCCGTCGACGCCGGCGTGAAGCTGATCGTCACCATCACCGAAGGCGTGCCGACACTGGACATGCTGAAGGTGAAGCGCTACGTCGAAGCCAGCGGCTCGCGCCTGATCGGGCCGAACTGCCCCGGCATCATCACCCCGGGCGAGTGCAAGATCGGCATCATGCCAGGTCACATCCACAAGCCGGGCCGTATCGGCATTGTGTCGCGCTCCGGCACGCTGACCTATGAAGCCGTCGCGCAGACCACCGCGGCCGGCCTGGGCCAGTCGACATGTATCGGTATCGGCGGCGACCCAATCCCGGGCACCAGCCACATCGATGCGCTGCAACTGTTCCAGGACGACCCGCAGACCGAGGCGATCATCATGATCGGTGAAATCGGCGGCACGGCGGAAGAAGAGGCTGCCGAGTACGCCAAGGCTCACGTGACCAAGCCTATCGTCGGCTATATCGCTGGCGTGACGGCACCGAAGGGCAAGCGCATGGGCCACGCCGGCGCGATCATCTCCGGCGGCAAGGGCACGGCGGAAGAGAAGTTCGCCGCGTTCGAAAAAGCAGGTATCGCCTATACCCGCAGCCCGGCAGAACTCGGCTCGACCATGGTCAAGCTGCTGCAGGAAAAGGGTATGCTGTAAGCCAGTCTTACGGCAGGCAAACAGAGACAACGCCACCTTCGGGTGGCGTTGTTTTTTTGGGTGGCGGCTTGATGGCTGCTGAGCTATGAATCAATAGTCGTTCAAGGTGTTCGGGTAGCAGGCGTTCGAGGCAGGGCGAATCCAAGGAGTGCCGACATGAACAGGCGGTGGCTGGCCGCAGCATTGCTGTTGAGTGCGAATCAGGCCTGGGCGGACATCACGCCCATCTTCGACGAGAACCTGGAAGCGCAGGCAGGGCAGGAGGGCATTTCGATCATCCTGAACATCCGCGCGCACCTGGCGTCCATCCAGTGGTTTGACGATGGCGACATGCTGACCTTTGGGGATGTCGCCTTCGGTAGTGGCCCGCTGCAGCGCCGTGTGCCGGTGCTGGATCCCTCCGCGCCACTGGCGTTTCGCGCGGGCGGGATGGACTACCAGAATCCGATCGACTTTGCCGGCCCGATCCGAATCGATGCCATCTTGCTGGAGAGCGCAACATTCGAATCGACCTCTGCCAGCGGGACGCAGCTTACCCAAAGCTATGTGGACTGGTTCAGGCAGACTGCACAGGATATGAATCTTGCACAACCCGACGTCGTTACCGGCACGCAGACGATCATGATCGATCTGCCGCGCATCAGGCTCAGCATGCGCTTCGGTTCCATCTCGGTGGGGGCAAACGGCGCCTCCATGGGGGCGCTGGAAGTCAAGGCGCTGGAGTTGAGTCCGACGACCGTGGCAATCTGGCCGCATTGATCGCCAGGGCAAAAAAATACGCAGCAAGCAGAACTTGCGGCGTATTCCGGAATTTGGTGCCCAGGAGAGGACTCGAACCTCCACAGTGTTGCCACCGCTAGGACCTGAACCTAGTGCGTCTACCAATTCCGCCACCTGGGCAATTACATCTTGATCATACAGACCGGACACTCAAAAAACAGCTTTGGTGCCCAGGAGAGGACTCGAACCTCCACAGTGTTGCCACCGCTAGGACCTGAACCTAGTGCGTCTACCAATTCCGCCACCTGGGCCTGTATAATCGCTGCAGCGCAGTACTGCACACCGCAGAGACTGCGCATTATATAGAGGAAGTCAGCTTTGTCAAATAAAAAGTCAAAAGAACCGAATAATACAAATAATCCCGCCAAAGAAAGCCTGCGCCTCAATGACCCCTTCCTGGCACGCGAGCAGGCAAATTATCCAAATCCCCTGCCGAGCCGGGAATTCATTCTGCAGTTGCTGACGGACAAGGGCGTGCCGATGGCCGCCAATGAGCTCTCGGGCCTGCTCGACATCACCGAAGAAGAACAAGTGCTGTTCGAGCGCCGCCTGCGCGCCATGGAGCGCGACGGCGAGATCATGGTCAACCGCAAGGGCGCCATTTGCATGCCGGAGAAGCTGGAGCTGATCAAAGGCCGCGTGCAGGGACATGCGGACGGCTTTGGCTTTCTCGTACCCGACGACGGCAGCGCCGATCTGTTCCTGAGCCCCAAGGAAATGCACAAGGTGCTGCACGGCGATCGTGCCCTGGTGAAAGAGCTCGGAAAAGACTTCAAGGGCCGCCGTGAAGGCCGTGTGGTCGAAGTGATTGAGCGTGCCAACAAACGGTTGGTCGGCCGCCTGTATACCGAACGGGGCGTGATATTCGTCGTCGCGGAAGACAAGCGCATCAACCAGGACATCCTGATCGGGCCGGAGGACGGCGCCGGCGCGCAGGCCGGGCAAGTGGTCACGGTAGAGATACTGACCCAGCCTAACAAGTATGCCCAACCGATCGGCCGTGTCGTCGAAGTGCTCGGCAATTATGCCGACCCCGGCATGGAGATCGAGATCGCCTTGCGCAAGCATGACTTGCCATTCGAGTTCTCCGAGGCGGCCGAGGCACAGGCCAGGAAAACCCCGAAGAAGGTCCGCAAGGCCGACTGGAAGCCCGATGAAGGGCTGAAGCGGGAAGACATCACCGATCTGCCGCTGGTCACCATCGATGGCGAAACCGCCAGGGACTTCGACGATGCCGTGTATTGCGAGCCCGCCGGCAAGGGCTGGCGCCTCGTCGTCGCGATTGCCGACGTCAGCCATTATGTTCGCCCCGGCGATGCGCTGGATGTGGCTTCACGCGAGCGCGGCAACTCGGTCTATTTCCCTCGGCGGGTGATCCCGATGTTGCCGGAGGCATTGTCCAACGGCATCTGCTCGCTGAATCCGGAAGTCGAGCGCCTGTGCATGGTGTGCGACATGCAGGTGTCGGCGAAGGGGAGCATCAAGCGTTATCGTTTCTACCCGGCGGTGATGCACTCCAAGGCGCGGCTGACCTACACCAAGGTGTGGGACATGCTGCAGAACCCGAAGGGCAAGGACACCAAGCAGTACAAGAAGCTGTTGCCCCACCTCAACGATCTGTACACGCTGTTCAAGGTCTTGCTCGGCGCGCGCCAAAGCCGCGGTGCGATCGACTTCGAAACCACCGAAACGCAGATGGTGTTCGACGATCAGGGCAAGATCGAGAAGATCATCCCGGTGATGCGCAATGACGCCCATCGCCTGATCGAGGAGTGCATGCTGGCGGCCAACGTCTGCGCGTCGGATTTTCTGGAATCCAACGAGCACCCGGCGCTGTATCGCATCCATGAAGGGCCGACACCGGAGAAGCTCGAAAACCTGCGCGCCCTGCTGCGCGAGTTCGCGTTGACGCTGCCTGGCGGCGACGAGCCGCATGCCAAGGACTACGCCAAGCTGTTGCTGCAGGTCAAGGACCGGCCCGAGGCCGCGCTGCTGCAGACGGCCATGCTGCGTTCGCTACAACAGGCCGTTTACAGCCCAGACAACGTCGGCCATTTCGGCTTGGCCTATGACGGCTATACGCATTTCACCTCGCCGATCCGCCGTTACCCGGATCTGCTGGTGCATCGGGCCATCAAGGCTGTTCTGCGCAAGGACAAGTACAAGCCGGGCATGAAGTGGTCGGAGCTCGGCGAGCATTGCTCGATGACCGAGCGTCGCGCCGATGACGCCAGCCGTGACGTGCAAAACTGGCTCAAGTGCTACTACATGCGCGACCGGGTGGGTGACAGCTTCGATGGCACGATCAGCGCGGCTACCGGCTTTGGCATCTTCGTGCTGCTCGACGAGGTGTATGTCGAGGGCCTGGTGCATGTGTCCGAGCTCGGCAGCGACTATTTCCGCTATGAGCAGGCGCTGCATAGCTTGATCGGCGAGCGTACCGGTAAGCGCTACCGTCTCGGCGACAGGGTCCGGATCAAGGTGGTGAGGGTGGACATGGAGTCGAGCCGCATCGATTTCGTGCTGGACGAGCCAGTCGAGGAGCCCGCCCCGGAGACTCCGGCACGTCCCCGTCGCCCAGCCCGCAAGAAGCAGTAGTCGCCACCATCCACAGCTTTTGGGGAAAAAGCTGTGGATGGCTTGTGGGTAAATGGCGTAGCGAGCTGTCCGGGCACGGGATTTTCTGGGGTGCACATGAATTAATCAGCTCATGCTGATACACTAAAAGGCCTGAAAATCCAGCTGTGTCAAGCCTTGCTGTGTTCCGGACATGCCAGCCTTATCCACGGTTTGTCTGGACAGCCATGTGAACTGGCTGTGGATAGTTTTGCTAAGCATCTGGCAGGATTGGCTTTTCATCTGGCTGCTCAATAAACCGCCATCTCCATTCCCGCGCCATCAATCCAGTTGTTTCATGAGGCTATACGAGCAAGCCGGGCAGGCACTGCTGTGCCGTGACATCGATGCCAAGTTGGCGCAGACAGATGCACTTCATCGCGGCTGGCGGCTGGGGCGGGTCGAGCTCGAAGATGACTGCTCCGTCCATCCGGTCGACAACCCCGGCAGGCCCGAGCGGCCGTTGCTGGTGCATCCCAGCAAGGTCGAACGGCGCAAGCTCGGCTCGGTGGAGGGCCGGGCGGTGCTGATATACGACATCGCCCACATCGAGTTCAATGCGGTCAATCTGGTCCTGGATGCGGTTCATCGCTTCCGCGGTTTGCCGCCGGACTATTACGGTGACTGGCTGCGCGTTGCACAGGAAGAGGCCAGCCATTTCCGCTTATTGCGTAGCCGGCTGACTGCGCTCGGTTTTCAATATGGAGACTTTACCGCCCACGATGGCTTGTGGGCGATGGCCGTCAAGACCGCAGACGACCCACTGGCGCAGATGGCGTTGGTTCCCCGCATCCCGGAGGCGCGCGGGGCTCAATGTGATGCTTGGCATCAAGGCCAGGTTACGCAGGGTGGGTGACGCGGAAACGGCGGGCATGCTTGATATCATCCTGCGTGACGAGATCGGCCATGTGGCGATCGGTAACCATTGGCTCCACTATCTCTGCGAGTCGTGCGGGCTCGATCTGATCGAGTCTTTCAAGACGCTGCGCCGCGAACGAGGTGGCCCGGGTATCGTTGGCGAGTGCCCGCATCCAGGCTGGATTTGACGAAACGGAATTGAGGCTGCTGGCCGCTGGTTGCGCATAGAAAGAAAGCCGCTGGTGCGGCTTTCTTCGTGACGGGCTGATCAGGCGATCTGGTTCAGCCCCTTGGGGAGGGAGAACACCACGTTCTCTTCTACTCCCTGTAGTTCCGCCACTTCGCTCGCGCCAAGCTCGCGAATCCGGGTGATGACGGCCTGCACCAGGACTTCCGGTGCCGAGGCGCCGGCGGTCACGCCCACCCGTTGCTGGCCTACAAACCATTCCGGCTTGAGCTGGTCGGCGTTATCCACCATGTAGGCTGGGCGCCCCAGGTTCTCCGCCACTTCGCGCAGGCGGTTCGAGTTGGAGCTGTTGGGCGAGCCAAGCACGATGACCACATCGGCCTCTGCCGAGAGCTTCTTCACGGCATCCTGGCGATTTTGCGTGGCATAGCAGATGTCGTCCTTCTTCGGGCCGACAATCGCCGGGAAGCGCTGGCGCAGCGCGTCGATGACCGTTGCGGCATCGTCAACCGACAGCGTGGTCTGCGTGACATAGGCGAGTTTGTCGGCGTCGCGCACGGAGAGGTGTTCGACGTCGGCGGCGGTTTCGACCAGGTACATGCCGCCGTCAGCTTGTCCCATGGTGCCCTCCACCTCGGGATGCCCTTTGTGGCCGATCATCACGATCTCGAAGCCGTTTTCACGCATCTTCTTGACCTCGACATGCACCTTGGTCACGAGCGGGCAGGTCGCATCATAAACCTTCAGGCCGCGCGACTCGGCCTCCTGGCGGACGGCCTGGGAAACACCGTGGGCGCTGAAGATCAGTGTGCTGCCGGCCGGCACTTCGGCCAGATCCTCGATGAAGATGGCGCCCTTGCGCTTGAGGTCCTCGACCACGAACTTGTTGTGGACCACCTCGTGGCGGACATAGATGGGCGCGCCGAACTGCTGCAAGGCGCGTTCGACGATGGCGATGGCGCGGTCGACACCGGCACAGAAACCACGCGGGTTGGCGAGGAGAACCTGCATAAAGTCGTCTTGTCTTGAAAAATCAGTGGCTTATTGTAACGCGTGAGCCCGCCTTCCGGCGAGCCCACACGAAAGGCTTACTGTGGCTGCCGTTTCAGGCTATCGAGGACCAGCAGCACTGCGCCGACGGTAATCGCGCTATCCGCCACATTGAAGGCTGGCCAGAAATAGCTGCTGTAGTAGACCTGGATGAAGTCGACCACGTGGCCGTAGGCCACCCGGTCGATCAGATTGCCGAGCGCTCCGCCGAGAATCAGGCTGAGCGCCAGGCTCAGCAGCCTGTTCTCATGGTGCCGGCGCAATACCCAGACGATCGCGCCTGAGGCAACAACGGCGATCAGGCTGAACAAATGGCGCTGCCAGCCGCTCTCTTGTGCGAGAAAGCTGAAGGCGGCGCCCTTGTTGTAGGCAAGGACCAGATTGAACGACGGCAGCACGGGGATCACCTGACCGTAATGCAGGGCGCTATCGACCCAGAGCTTGGTCAGCTGGTCGAGAACGATCACGACCAGCGCCAGGGACAGCCACTTACGCATGAACACGAGCCTCTCCCTTGCCATGCAGATTGCTCACACAACGACCGCAGATCGCCGGGTGGGCGGCATCCTGCCCAACATCGGCACGATAGTGCCAGCAGCGCTCGCACTTTTGCTGCGCGCTCGCGTTGACGGTGATCTCGAGGGCCTCGCCTTTGTCGACGCGCGCTGCGGAGGTGATCAGTACGAAGCGCAGATCGTCACCAAGCGATGTCAGCAGATCGTAAAGCTCGCCGCCTGCGGTCACCGTGACTTCGGCCTGTAGCGACGAGCCGATGGCGCCCGCCACACGGACTTCCTCGATCTGCTTCTGCACCTGCGAGCGCAGTTCGCGCAGTTGACCCCAGCGTGCTTGCAGGCGCTCGCCGATGGTCACGTCCACCACCGGGAACTCATACCACGTATGCAGGAAGATGGAGTCATCGTGTTTGCCGGTGAGCCAGCTCCAGGCTTCTTCCGCGGTGAAGCTCAGGATCGGTGAGAGCAGTCGGACCAGGCTGTGGGTGATGTGATGCAGCGTGGTCTGTGCCGCGCGTCGAGCCTTGGAATCGACGCCCGAGGTATAGAGGCGGTCCTTCAGGATGTCGAGGTAGAACGCGCCGAGCTCTTCCGAGCAGTAGGCCGTCAGCTCCTGCACCGCATGGTGGAAGGCGTAGCGCTGGTAATGGCTGGCCGAATCGCGCCCGGCGAATTCAGCCAGACGCTCCTGCAGCGACTTGGCCTGCACGATTGCGTACTGGTCGATTTCGAGCAGCTGGTCGAAAGGCAGCAACTGTGTCTTGGCGTCGAAGTCGCTCAGATTGGCGAGCAGGAAGCGCAAGGTGTTGCGGATGCGGCGGTAGGCCTCGGTCACACGCTTGAGGATCTCGTCGGAGATGGCCAGATCGCCCGAGTAGTCCGTCGACGCAACCCACAGACGCAGGATGTCGGCGCCGAGCGTGTCGTTGACCTTCTGTGGTGCCACCACATTGCCCTTGGACTTGGACATCTTCATGCCCTGGCCATCGACCACGAAGCCATGCGTCAGCAGTTGCTTGTAGGGTGCGTGACCAAAGGTGGCGCAGCCGGTCAGCAGCGAGGACTGGAACCAGCCGCGGTGCTGGTCCGAGCCTTCGAGATAGAGATCAGCCGGGAAATCATCGCTCGGGTCGAGGCGGGCCATATCCTCGCGCTGCTTGACCACCGCGTAGTGGGTCGAGCCGGAATCGAACCAGACATCCATGGTGTCATTGAGCTTGCGGTACTGATCAGCCTCGTCGCCGAGCAGCTCTTTCGGGTCGAGCGCGAACCAGGCCTCGATGCCGCCAGTCTCGATGCGCTTGGCCACGGCTTCCAGCAGCTCTTGCGAGCGGGGGTGCAGCTCGCCGGTTTCCTTGTGCTCGAACAGGGTCATCGGCACGCCCCAGTAGCGCTGGCGCGATACGCACCAGTCCGGGCGGTTGTTGATCATCGCTTCGAGGCGGGCGCGGCCCCAGGCCGGGAAGAACTGTGTGTCCTCAACGGCTTTCTGGGCGCGGGTGCGCAACGTTTTGCCGTCGGCCACCTGCTTGTCCATGCCGATGAACCACTGGCTGGTGGCGCGGAAGATGACTGGGGTTTTGTGGCGCCAGCAGTGCGGGTAGCTGTGGTTGAGGCGCTTCATGACGAGCAGGGCGCCATGTTGTTCGAGCGCTTCGACAACGGTCTTGTTGGCGTCCCAGATCAGCTGGCCACCGAATTGCGGCAGGCTCGTCACGTACTTGCCATCCGGGCCAACCGGGTTGTTGACCGGCAGGTTGTAGTGCTGGCCGACCAGGTAATCCTCCAGGCCATGTGCGGGGGCGGTGTGGACCAGTCCGGTACCGGCCTCCAGCGTCACGTGCAGGCCGCAGATGATCGGCACTTCCTTGTCGTAGAACGGGTGCTTGAGCTTCAGGTGCTCGAGCGCGGCGCCCTTGCACTGGCCCACGACTTCGACCGATTCAAAGCCGTAGCGCTGGAGCGCAAACTCGGCCAGATCGCGGGCCAGGATCAGCAGGCCTTTTTCGGTTTCGATCAGGTCGTAGATAATTTCAGGGTGCACCGACACCGCCTCGTTGGCGGGCAAGGTCCACGGGGTGGTGGTCCAGATCACAGCATAGGCGGCTTCGCCATTGACGGACGCACCGAATGCCTGACGCAGGGCGGCATTGTCGACGACGCGGAAGGCGACGTCGATTGCCGGCGAATTCTTGTCCTGGTATTCAACTTCGGCTTCGGCCAGCGATGAACCGCAGTCAAGGCACCAGTACACCGGCTTGGCGCCCTTGAACAGGTAGCCATTGTTGTGGATGTGGCCGAGGGTGCGCACGATGTCGGCCTCGGTTCTGGTGTTCATGGTTTTATAGGGGTTGTCCCAGTCGCCCAGGATGCCGAGGCGGATGAAATCGGCCTTCTGGCGCTCGATCTGGCCCTCTGCATACTCGCGGCACAGCTTGCGGAAGTCATTCGGGTCGAGATGCTTGCCGTGCACCTTCTCGATCTGGTGTTCGATCGGCAGGCCGTGGCAATCCCAGCCCGGCACGTAGGGGGCGTCGAAACCGGCCAGGGTCTTGGATTTGACGATGATGTCCTTCAACACCTTGTTGACCGCGTGGCCGATGTGGATATCGCCGTTGGCATAGGGCGGGCCGTCGTGCAGGATGAACTTCGGGCGCCCCTTGGCGGCATCGCGGATCTGCTTGTAGAGCTGGCGTTGCTGCCATTGCTGGATCATGCCGGGCTCGCGTTTGGCGAGGTCGCCGCGCATCGGGAAGCCGGTATCGGGAAGGTTGAGCGTGTTCTTGTAATCAGCCATGGTTCAAATCCACATTGAATTCTGTTGTTTGCCGCTGCATGGGGCGGCGTGTCGCGGCAGCCGGGTCACCCTTGCTGCCGCGAGGCAAAATAGGCGCGTGTATTGGCCACGTCGCGCGCGATGGCATGCGTGAGCTCATCGAGGCCGTTGTATTTTTCCTCGTCGCGGAGCTTTTTCAGGAAATCCACGCGCAAATGCTCGCCATAAATACTGCGCTCGAAGTCGAACAGATTGACTTCGAGCGTGGTCCTCCCGTTGGCGGTGACGGTAGGGCGCAGGCCCAGGCTCGCCGCGCCCTGGTAGATGCGATCGTCGAGGCCATGGACCTCGACCACGAAGATGCCCTTCAGCGGCGGCTGGTTGTGCTTGACCTGGATGTTCGCCGTCGGAAAGCCGAGCGTACGGCCCAGCTTGTCGCCATGCATGACACGGCCGCTGATCGAATAGGGCCGCCCAAGCAGGTGGCCGGCCAGCTCGCAATCGCCGTTCGCCAGCGCCTCGCGTACGGCCGTGCTGGATACGCGCAAATCGCCGAAGGTAACGCTGTGCATGGCATCGGTAGCGAAGCCATGCACCTGGCCTGCGGCGGTCAATGTGTCGAAGTTGCCGGCGCGCTTGGCGCCGAAACAGAAGTCGTCACCGACCAGGACATAACGCGTGCCGATGCGCCGCACCAGTACATCGTCAACGAAGTCTTGTGCGGATAGGGAGGCAAATTCACGAGTGAAGCGGCAGACGAACACGCGATCAATGCCGAAGCCGGCTAGCAGTTCGAGCTTCTCGCGCAGGCTGGTCAGCCGGGCCGGGGCCGCGTCGGGCGTGAACAGCTCGCGCGGATGCGGCTCGAAGGTCATGACCGCTGAATGGATGCCACGCCGGGCCGCTTCATCAACGAGTTTCCGCAACATGGCCTGGTGTCCGAGATGGACGCCATCGAAGTTGCCAATGGTCAGCGCACACGGCGTGCCATCCGTCACAAAAGGCGAGCGAATTACCTGCATGAAATCCGTGAATATTCAAAGCCCGATGAGGGCCTGGAGCTTGCTCTCGGCTGTGGCAAACTGCGCCCAGCGAGCAGGCCCCAAAAATGATTCAAAAGGATTGAATTGTAACGGCTTGGGGGGAGGGGGTCCAGCCGGGCGCCGCTTACCAGCCGGGTGTCGGGCTGCGCGTCAGTGCGACTGCCACGATATAGGCGAAGGTCAATAGCGCCAGTGCAAACGCACCGGCCCTGACGGGCTTGCTGCGCCCACGTTTCAGCGCGACCATCCCCAGGCCGATGTAGGCGAGCAGTGCCAGCACCTTCGCTGTCAGCCAGGGCATGACGAAGGGGTACTGGTGAGACCAGACTGCCAGCGTAATCGCCGCCGTCAGCAACAGCGTATCGTTGATGTGCGGCGCAATCTTTACCCAGCGGCGCGTCAGCATCGGTGAGTCAGTCAGCATCCAGATGCCGCGGGTGATGAACAGGCTGATGCTGATGCCCGCGCAGAGCATGTGGATGTGTTTGATGGCGAGATAGCTCATGTCTATTTTTCTTGATCGTGATTGTCGTGTTCGCCCAGCAACTGCCAGACGGCTCGCTCGATGTGAATCCCGAGCGGGAAATGCTCGAGAAAATCGGCGCGCAGGTCTGGTGCGAACACATCGAGATAGCGATCGAGCATCGCCTGATCGGCAGCCTTCGCCCGGATGCGCAGGCGCCCCGCAGCACTTTCGAGTGTGATGCCGGCAAAGCAGTCGGTATCGAGCATATCGAGTACCGTCAGTTGCGCATGAGCCGACACCGCGTCGAACCATTCGTCTTCTATAGTGAGCGTCAGCTCGTAAATCAGCATGGCCAGCCCTGCAAACCGTATAATCGCGGAATTTAAGCGAAATCCGCTCATGCCTGCAAATCCGCGTTCATTTCTTGTCTACTGCCGTCCCGGTTTCGAGCGCGAAGCCGCGTCCGAACTGGTTGAGCAGGCTTCCATGATCGGGCTCGACGGCGAGGCAAGCGCAGAAGAAGGGCAGGGGTTCGTCTCCTGGCAAGGCCAGGGGGTAAACCCTCGCCGCATGCAGGAGCTTCGTTTCGATCAACTGATCTTCGCACGCCAACTGCTGCAAGCCTACGATTGCTTGACACTGCCGGAACAGGACCGCTTGTCGCCACTCCTGGCCGCCATCGCCGAGATTCCCGACAAATTCTCGGATGTCGTGTTCGAAGGCCCGGATACCAACGACGGCAAGGCGCTGTCGGGCTTCTTCAAACGCTTTCAGCCGAAACTGATCGAGTCGCTGCAGGCGGCAAAACGTCTGGCCGAACCGAGCAAGGCGGCACCCAGGTTGCACCTGTTCTGGCTCGACAAGCAGCACTGCCTGCCGGCCTTGAGCTACCTGCACAACCGCAGCGAATGGCCGATGGGGATCCCTCGCCTCAAGATGCCGCACGAAGCCCCGAGCCGATCCACGCTCAAACTCGTCGAAGCCCTGCACACCCTGATGAGCGACAACGAGTTGCGCGAGCGCATGCGGGCAGGGCAGCGCGCGGTCGATCTGGGCGCCGCGCCGGGCGGCTGGACCTGGCAGCTGGTCAACCGTGGGCTGAAGGTGATCGCCGTCGACAACGGCCCACTCAAAGGCAGCCTGGTCGACGATCCGCTGGTCCAGCACCTGCGCGAGGATGGGCTCAGGTATCGACCACGCAAGGCCGTAGACTGGGTCGTCTGCGACATGGTGGAAAAGCCGTCCCGCATCGCCCAGCTCATCGCCGGCTGGCTTGCTGACGGTGCGGCTCGCCAAGCGATCTTCAATCTGAAACTACCGATGAAAAAGCGCTATGACGAGGTTCATCGGTGCTTTGCCATCATTGATGACATCCTGGATCGCGCTGGCCTGTCCTATATCTTGCGGGCAAAGCAGCTGTATCACGATCGCGAGGAAATCACCTGTTTCCTCGCCAAAAAATAGCCTGTACGCCACGCCTGCGGCGGATATACTGACGCGGAAAGCGCATCAGAGCTCACCAACAATATCAAACCAACCACAAGGGGATACCGCTATGTTTAAGGAATTCAAAGAGTTTGCCATGCGTGGGAACGTCGTCGACCTAGCCGTCGGTGTCGTGATCGGCGCTGCATTCGGCAAGATTGTCGACTCCTTGGTCAAAGACATCATCATGCCGCCCATCGGCCTCATCCTGGGCAAGGTCGACTTTTCCAACATGTTCCTGACGCTCAAGGACGGCAGCAAGCTCGCCGGCCCCTACGAAACACTCAAAACAGCTCAGGAGGCCGGCGCCGTCACACTGAATGTTGGCCTGTTCGCCAATGCGCTGGTCAGTTTCATCATCGTCGCTTTTGCCATCTTCCTGGTAGTGAAGGCCATCAATCGCCTGAGGCGTGAAGAAGAAGCCGCACCCGAAGCGCCGGCGCCAACACCAGAAGACATTGTGCTGCTGCGAGAAATTCGGGACAGTCTCAAGAGCAAATAACGCAGGAATTAGTGTGTGATTGGTGAGGCCGCCACTTGGCGGTCCCGCCGTGAAATGTGGCGGTTGGGAATGATTTCAATAGTTCGCATAATGTATATTATGTCAAATCGCCAATCAAGAATTCGCCGCGCTTCGATTTTATATTTTCCCGCGCCTTCGGCGACAATGCACGCTGGAGGCGTGGCACGGGCTGTACCTGCGGCTTGGTTCTCCAGGTTCCTCGCACACGCAACATCTCTCTTGAAAATGCAGGCGTCCACTTGGGCGATGTTCTGACTCGACAATGCCAGATACTTGTTGCGGAGGGTAAGTAATCGCTAGCTGCAGGCGCAATACCTGGCGATGGGATTGGTGCTTGCAAGATATACTTTAGCCATTGAAGACCAGGCGATTCACAAATGGGCGATACACCGATGGGGTTGGCGGGCGGTAAGTTTGAGCTGAGAGGTGCTGTGTGGATGCTGGTGGGTGGGAAAAACTTCGGCGGCAAGGGTCGTATCGAGTTGCTGGTCAAGATTGGCGAATATGGCTCGATTGCGCAGGCGGCGAAGGCCATGAGAATGAGCTACAAGGCCGCATGGGACGCGGTCGATACCATGAACAACCTGGCGGGGGCTGCATTGGTGGAGCGTTTGGCCGGCGGAAAAGGTGGCGGCGGCACGCGTTTGACGCAACGCGGTGAGCGGCTGGTGGCGCAATTCAAGCTCATCGAGCATGAGCATCGTTGTTTTGTCGAGCGCTTGAGTCAGCGGCTGCAAGAAATGAGCGATGATGGTGAGCCTGTCAGATTTTCTATGTGCAAGAGGTCATGAGATGATTCTGAAAGGAGCCCCTCATGCCCACCATGCCCGCTAAGAAGACCAAGAAACCCAACTCCCCAGGCTCATTCCTGACGAGCTGATCGACCCGCTCCTGGCGCAGGTCGACGGCAAGGATGCCGAATCGATTCTCGGCGAATCGGGCTTGGTCGGCCTCCTCACCTGGAAACAGGCGGCCAATCAGTTCGCCATTCTGTTCGGCGAGCGTTTCACCAACGCCCTAGGCTGAGATTTGCTTAACCGACCTCAGCACACAGAATTTCTGACACCTCCTCCTCCCCTTTTTTTGGTGTGGCGGCAAAAATCAAGTAGCCAGCCCCTCCCCTGCTTCCAATATTCTCTCATCGTCTACAAGACTTGATTTTTATCAAACAATAAGCGATATATATTGGCTTATATTTCGGTCATGTCGGCCACCACCTAGCGGGGTGGCTGTGGCTGCAGTAATTCCGACCATTGGCACCGGTCTTATGGACAAGTGGCATGTAGCAGAATAGCGCTCGGGAAGGGGGTGATGCCAGAAATGGCAGCGCTCATTGCATCGGTGTGATGACCGAGGCCCTGCTTGGGATAATATTGCTTCGTTTATCGTTATATAAAAAAAGATATAACGATATTTAAAACGGAAATTTGAGTACATTCATGAAACAGATCGCTCGCTTACTTGAGGAAACTTACAGGCCGCCCGTACAGCTTTCCCAGTCTTCGGTGCGGGTGATGCCGCGCATCCGTCACAAGATCTGGGAGTTGCCGCCTACCTGCCATTGCCCACTGGTCGGCACCTGCCTGTCAGTTGACGATTTGCGCCAACTGGCAAGGCGCGCAGGCCTGGATACCCAGGACATGTCCGACTATCTGTTGCATTCCGTGGTGGTTGACCTGTGCGGTAGCAGGTCTGAAGTTGCCGAGCTGCTCCAGCGCAGCCTCGACCAACGCTACACCCTCTCCATTCGACGGTTCGCCAAGGCCAAGTGTGGCAACGAGATCCTTGCGCTGTGGCGACAGGCGGTTGACGACGGGAATATTGCCGGAAGCCTGTGGGCCGCCTGGACGCACCCCTGCATTGGCGACGAGGAAGGCGGCGCCATCTACGGCGATGTCCACATGCTGTCGCATCAGCTGGGTGCGCAGGAGCGTTCGGAACGGCGGCGCTTACTCGCCGTAGAGCAAAAGAACACGCATTTGCACGACGAAGTCTCCTGCCTGCGGGAGCGTCTCGTTAGCTCTCAACTCGAGCAGAAACGTTGCGCGGAATTGCTCAATGCCAGCAGGGCTGAAGTTGACAGGCTGGCGACCCAGATCAAGTTCAACGAGACCGCGCTGCTGACGGTGAGCCAGACCGATGCATCGAACAGGTCGCTTGAACGACGCAACGAGGCGCTCAGTATGCGTCTGACGTTGATGGAGCAACGTCATGCCACACAATTGCGCCAGATCGTGGAACTGGAAAGCGAGCTTGCGCGTTCGCGTGAAGCGCAACGGCTTGCCAATGCGGTAGCCAAAGCCGCGCCGATAGCGGAAATCGACACGCCACGCGATACGCCGGCGCACCCAGATGCGGCGCTTGATATCGATCTCTCCGGCCGTCGCATACTCTGCATCGGAGGGCGTCCCGGTGCTGTCGACCACTATCGCAGGCTGGTTGAAACGAGTGGCGGGTACTTTATCCACCACGACGGCGGCCAGGAAGAAAATGCACATCGACTGGATACGTTCGTCAGCAGCGCCGATGCTGTCATTTGCTTTGCCAGCCACGTATCGCATTCCGCTTACTGGCGGATAAAAAGTGCCTGCAAGCAGCGCGGGCTCGACTGCCTGTTCCTGAGATCCGGGGGGATCACCAGCTTTGCCCGTAGCCTGGATGGTCTGGCCGAGGCATTTGCCGGAACCTGCGCTGCGCCAGCCAGGCACATGAATTCACAACGAAATGGGGTGCACGCCTTGCAGAATGCGTGACCTGTGTTGATTGGCGACGCAGGCACTATAGACGTGCAGGGAAAGCCGAAACGGCGGCGCTATTTTCCGGTTTTGGACTGCGAGAAACAATCGGGCAGCCTCGTGAGAGAGCATGCCATTTTTTTGTCAACCGTTATATACAAGTAAATATTGCGCTGCCGTAGAGCAGCAAATACAAAAACCCCGCAACGACGGGGTGAGGAGACATATGAAAGACCTGACGACACACCCCAGGAGATCATATGTTATTTGGCAGGACAAAAAAGAATCCGATCAAGCTCCCTGAGCACGGTGCCGTCGAGTGGAAGTATGCTACCTGCGGCTATTGTTCCACCGGCTGCTCGATCGAAGTCGGCCTGAACGCCGAAGGCAAGGCCGTCGCGTCGCGCGGCGTGGCCGATGCCGACGTGAACCGCGGCAAGCTCTGCGTGAAGGGGCTGGTCGAGCACCGGCTGTTCGACACCGCCGGGCGCGGCATGTACCCGATGAAGCGCAAGCACTGGTCCGACCCGTGGGAGCGTACGACTTGGGACGAGGCATTCACGCTGCTGCACGACGGCATTCGCGGCATCCAGGCCAAGTATGGGCGCGACTCGGTGGCCGTCATCTCCACCGGCCAGATGCTGACCGAGGAGTTCTACACGCTGGGCAAGCTCACGCGCGGCCTGATCGGCACCAACACCTATGACGGCAATACCACGCTGTGCATGGCATCCGCTGTGTCGGGCTACAAGCGCTCGTTCGGCTCGGACGGCCCGCCCGGCTGTTACGACGACTTTTCGCATACCAATTGCCTGATCGCCTGGGGCTCAAACCTGCCCGAGCAGCACCCCATCATCTATTACCGGATGAAGGATGCGCAGGAGAAACGCCACTTTCCGCTGATCGTGGTCGATCCGCGCCTGACTATGCTGGGCCAGAATGCCGATATTTACCTGCCGCTCACGCCGGGTACGGATGTCGTGCTGCAGAACGCGATGATGCACGTCATCTTCAAAGAGGGGCTCGAAGACAAGCGCTACATCGAGGCCAACACCAACGGCCTCGAAGAGCTCAAGGCCGAGGTGGCCAAGTGGGACCCGACCACGGCATCGAAGGTTTGCGGCATCAATGAAGAAACCATCCGCGTCGTTGCCCGGCTGTTTGCCAAGGCCAACCCGGCGATGTGCATCTGGACCATGGGCATCAACCAGTCCACGCACGGCTCGGATGGTGTCGTCGGCATCAACAACCTGTGCCTGATCACCGGCAACGTGGGCCGCCCGGGCGGCGCGCCGCTGTCGATCACCGGCCAGTGCAATGCCATGGGCACACGCGAATGGTCGTCGGCATCCGGGCTGCCTAACTACCGGCTGCTTGAGTACGAGAAGGATAGGCTGGAGATCGCCAATTTCTGGAATATCGACCCCGAGTTCCTGCCCAAGAAGGTCGGCCCGAAGCAGACCGACATCTACCAGGTGATGGAGGCCGGCGCGATCAAGGGTATGTGGCTGGTGGCCACCAACCCGATGACCTCGCTCCCCAATACCTCGCGCGTGCGCAAGGCGATGGAACAGCTTGAATTCTGCTGCGTGCAGGACTGCTACACCGATACCGAGAGCGCCCAGTACGCCACCCTGTATCTGCCTGCCGGCACGTGGGCGGAGAAAAACGGCGTGATGACCAATACCGAACGGCGCATCAACCTCGTCAACCCAGTCGTGCCGTGCCCGGGCGAAGCCAAGCCCGATCTGTGGATATTCAACCGTGCCGCCGAGCGCTTCAATACCGAAGGCCGGGTGAAGTTTCCGGAAAAGGCGGCGGATATCTTTCTGGAGATGCGCGAGATCTCGCGCGGGCGCTTGTCCGATATCTCCGGCATGGATCATGCGCTGCTCGAAAAGAGCCGCGGCATCCAGTGGCCCTACACCGCCGAGCAGGTGGCCCGTGGCGAGCCGCCACCCAAGGGTGGCAAGCGGCTCTACACCGTGGACGGCACCTTCCGCTATCCCGATGGCAAGGCCAAGCTGATCGCCCTGCCCTTCGTGGTCAATTACGAGGTGCCCGACGACGAGTATCCGTTCTGGCTCAATACCGGCCGCCTGATCGAGCACTGGCACGGCCGCACCAAGACCGGAAAGATCGGCAACAACAACAAGTTCAGCCCGATCCCATTCATCGAGATGAACCCCGATGCCGCCGGCGAGCTCGGTGTGCGCGAGGGCGAATACGTGCGACTGGTGTCGCGCCGCTCCGATGCTGTGGTGATGGCCAAGCTGACCAGCCGGGTGCGCAAGAACATGGTGTTCCTGCCCTTCCATTTCCACGACTGTGCCAACCGGCTCACCATCGCCAACCTCGATCCTCACTCGCGGCAGCCGGCCTACAAGCAGTCCGCCGTCCGCATCGAGACCATCGCCAACCAGTACGAAGCGGCGATCTTGAGCAAGGAAATGCGGACGTTTTGAGCCTGATTCCAGGCCCGCATCAATCGTGACAAGCAGGCACGGCCGCCGGCAACCAGCTGGGCGGCCTGGCGCTGCCGCGAAATTAGGTCGTAGGTCAGACTTCAGTCCGACCTGCAAAAACCGCATATTTTCGCGGCAGTAAGGCGACCGGCGAGTTCACGGTTGATCCGGAATTGGGATAACCCGCGCAACAGCGCGCCTACGATCAAGAGCACATTCAATATCATGTTTCAACGCCGAGAAAACGAACCCGACTATGCCTGTCTCAAGGACAGGCCGAGCAAATCACACAACACCTGGGGCAAGTCGATCGAGACGGTACCCGATGACGACCCTCGCCGGGGCAAAAGCCTCAACATCAATGGCGATAACTGGGTCAGCGATAACCCCAACCGCTACAAGCAGCACGGTTTTTACTTCAACGCCGACAACTGCATCGCCTGCCATGCCTGCGAGGCGGCCTGCTCCGAAAAGAACGACAATCCGGCGCACCATGCCTTCCGCTCGGTCGGCTTCGTCGAGGGCGGCAGCTTTCCGAACATGACGCGGCTCAACATCTCGCTGGCCTGCAACCATTGCGACGATCCGGCCTGCCTCAAGGGCTGCCCGACACGGGCCTACACCAAATTCGCCGAATACGGTGCCGTGTTGCAGGACCCCAACATCTGCTTCGGTTGCGGCTACTGCACTTGGGTCTGCCCCTACAACGCGCCGCAGCTCGACCCGCTCAGGGGCGTGGTGAGCAAGTGCAATATGTGCGTGGATCGGCTTGAGGTGGGGCTCAAACCTGCCTGCGTATCAGCCTGCGTCGGCAAGGCGCTCGACTTCGGCGTGGTCGAAAACGTCCCGGATGGCCGCATCCAGTCCAAGATAGCGATCCCCGGCTTTCCCGACCCCAACATCACGCACCCCAATGTGCGTTTCCAGCAGGTGCGCAATCTGCCGCGCGACATGCACCGCGTCGACAGCATGCCGATCCGCTATCACCGCAACGAAGAAACCAACCATTACCAGCCGATGCTCGACCCCAAGCACGGCTTCGAGCGCGACTGGAACCTGATCAAGCTGCTGACCTCGCACGAAATCTCGCACGTGGCCTTCACCTTGACGGCACAACTTGCCGCCGGCGCCTTCGTGCTGCTAGCGGCGCTGGGCCCGCTGCTGGCGCCACTGCGGGCGCTGCACGGCAGCATGGCGTGGCTGCCGCTGCTGTCCGTCATGTTTGCGCTGCTGATGTACGGCATGCTCAAACTCAACCTGCACCTGGGCAAGCCTCACCGCTTCTACCGTGGCTACTACGGCCTGCGCTATTCGCCGGTATCCAAGGAGATATTCGGCGTGACCGTGTTCACCGTGGGGCTCAGCGGCTACCTGGTATGGGCGCTGGTCAAGACGGCCGGCGCCACCATCGCGGGCTGGCTGGGGCGCGTCATCCCGATCGAGTGGTTCAATCACCCAGCGGTGAACATCCTGCAGTGGTGCTGCGTCGCCGTGGGGCTGGCGGGCATCGGCTACGGCGGCTTTTACATGATCCGGCTCTACCGCATCAAGGCCCGCCCCTACTGGAACCACTGGCACACCGACGCCAGCTTCGTCGGCTCGGCGCTGTCGCTGGGCGCGCTGCTGCCGCTGGCAATCGCCTGGCCGTTTGGGCTGATGAGCGACGCACTGTTGCAGATCATGGCCGCCGTATCGGCCCTGGGCTTGGCGCTGGAAGGCAGCGCCCTGCTGGCGCACGCGCGCGATCTGCGCGATGCCAAGAGCGAAGGCGCCGCGTCGTTCTACATTCAGACCACCAAGTACGGCTATTCCTACCTGTTGCGCAATGGCTTGCTCGGCGCGGCGCTGTGTATGGCCGTGGGGCTGGCGCTCATGCCCGAGATGCGATGGTTCCTGCTGCCGCCGCTGTTCGCGCTGGCGCTGTCGCAGTCGGTGATCGGGCGGGCGCTGTTTTTCGCAGCGGTGATCCCTACCACCATGCCGGGCGCCTTCTTCTGGCGCAACCCAGGCTTTGTCGAGCACGCACGCGAAGTCGGCCTGGCCGACATGCCGCAGGTCGGGGTGGCCTATGAGCACCATCATCCGTTCAAGATCGGCGAATTGCTGGATACGATCAGGACCACGACCTGGCGGGAAATGCTCGCGCAGACGAAGCGCGTATTTACCGGGTGAGCGGGCGCCAACGGCGCAAGGTGGATTTACGCAACGCCGTGAGCGATGCCCGTACTTGCTGTATGGGTAATTGATCGGGATCAACGTATATCCAGAACTGTCTGGTGCGACGCTATATTAGATAGTATATTCCGCGTCACGACTTGGTCATGACGAGCGAGGATCGAGATGATTGAGCGTCCGGAAATGAAGATCGCCGCGATTGTCCACCGCGCAGCGCGGCGAAATGCAGATCAGCTGCTTGCGGAATCTGCCATGGCGCTGCGCCGGCACGGTTATCGCGTACGCGGGTTGTTGCAGACGGATATAGCGCCAAGCGGTGGCATGGGCAAGCGCATGCTGCTCACCGACGTCAGCAATGGCAGGGCCTTCCCGATTTCGCAAGACCTCGGCGTCGGCTCGGCCGCGTGCTGCGTCGATCCGGGCGGAATTGCCGATGCCAGCGTCGTGCTGCGCGACGCCTTGCATGACAAGGCCGACGTGATCGTCGTCAACCGCTTTGGCTCGCTCGAAGCGTCAGGGCAAGGCTTGAGCACGGAAATGCTGGCACTGATGAGCGCGGGCATACCGCTCGTTACCGTGGTCGAAGAGCGCTTTGTCGACGCGTGGCGGTTATTCACTGGCTCGGCGTCGATCGAGCTCGCACCCCGGGCCGGATTGCTGCGTGCCTAGCTTGCCAGCGTCGGGCTGCACACGACATGGATGGACACGGCTTCAGACGTAGCCGATCCGCAACAGATGCAGGGGAATGAACGGATATGACCATTGCCGCAATCGATTTTGGCCGCCTCTATCGCGATCACTTTGCCGCGGCCTCGCATGCGCCCAAGCCGGCGAGCGCCTGGAATTCGCGCGCCAGCGGCATCGGCCTCAAAGACCTGCAGAGCCCCTATGCCGACGCGTTCATCGCGCGCATGGATCTGTCGGGGGCAAGTACTCTGCTGGATGTCGGCTGTGGCGCAGGCACGATCTGCCTGCCGCTCGCCAGCAGGCTGCAGCGGGTCTATGCGCTCGATTACAGCGACGCCATGCTGGGCGTATTGCGGGATCACGCTGCGAGCCTCGCGCTGGGCAACGTCGAGACCCTGCACAAAGCCTGGGCCGACGATTGGGACGACGTGCCGCCCTGTGACATCGTGGTCGCCTCGCGCTCTACCGTGGTCGAGGACATGGAATCTGCGCTGCGCAAATTGAACGGCAAGGCCTTGCGCCGCGTCTATCTGACCAACCTGGTCGGCGGCAGCTTCATCGACCCGGCCATACCGGCAATGCTCGGTCGCAAGCAGCCGCCCCTGCCGGACTACATCTACATCGTGAACATCCTTTACCGCATGGGGGTCCACCCCCGGCTCGATTACATCGAAAGCGACAAGCTGCCGGCCAGCGCCGGCGATTTCGCGAGCGTGGCCAGGCAGGTGTCGTGGTCACTTGGCGAGTTGTCGGCCGATGAGCTCGACAGGCTGCGCGACTGGCACGCCGGCAGCGCGTCCAGGGTGCCACCCGCCCCGGCGATGCGCTGGGCCTTCATTTCCTGGGACACGACGCCAGGCTAGGCACTTCTCCATCTATCCGAGCATTTTTTTGAATGCCGCTATATACGAAACAACACACCGAGGAGTGATTCATGCAACCAGTCGTCGACACCCTCGCCGCAACACCGGTGCAGCGAGATCAAATCCACCTGCCAGCGCATTTCGATAAACAGGATGTGCTGGAACTCTATCGCCGATCGGCTGATCCGGCGTTCGCCAGTGAGCTCTTCCGGACGGCAAGCCAGTTGCGCGATAGCCATCTCGGCCAGCTCCCCTGGTGGTCTGCCGGCATCTCTGCCATCACGCCGTGTAAAGTCGAGCCGCTGTGCACCTACTGCACGTTCTTCACCCATCGGGCGGCGGCAACGAGCGACATCGTCGCGGCGGCCAAAGCCATCGTCGACATGGGCATCCGCCACCTTCACCTGTCCGGCGGTACGCGGGTGGTGGCCGGCGACGACCCCGCATCGGGATTCGACGAACGGCTGATCGAGATCGTCGCGGCCATACAGGCCGAGCTGGAAGTGGAGATCGAGGTCAACGTCGGGCCATCCCTGACGCGCGACGGCGTGCGCACCCTGAAAGCGCTGGGCGTGGCCGCCATCACCAGCTCGCTGGAGATGCTGAATCCGGCCGTATTTGCGCGCTTCAAGCCCGGCGACAGCCTGAGCGGCCGCATCCGCCTGATGGAAATCTGCGAGGAAGAAGGCATGCCCATCCGCTCGATGATGCTGGTCGGGCTGGAAGATACCGACGAAGACCGGATCGACCACCTGTTGTTCCTGCGCCGTTTCTCGATGCTGCGCCACCTGCGCCTGTCGCGCTACATGCCGTTTCCCGGTGCTTCCGCCGGGGGCGTGCGCTGCTCGCCGTGGCCGATCGCCAGGCTGACGGCGATTGCCCGGCTGATGTTCCCGTCCATCGATCTGGGCCTCGCCGCCGGCAACAGCCCGGATGACATCGCGCTGTGGTGGCTTGCCGGCGGCGGCAACCAGGTGCTCGGCGCCAGCGCCTCGATGAAGGACCCCCGCAGCAAGCAGGGTAGCGAAGCACGCTCCATCTCGGTGGGAGAGCGCATCGTTGTCCACGACAACATGCGCCAGATCACTCGTTACTTGGGCGAGCTTGGCTTGACGCCGACATTCACACCCGTAAACAACTGACAAACAAGGGAATCTGATGCGCAGTTCACATCAACCAACAGCTCTCGCGGTAGCCATCGCCGCCATCTATGCCATGACGCCGGGGCTCGGCTGGGCTGCCGACGCCGTGTTGCCGGAAGTCACCGTCAATGGCGCGCCGTCCGACGGCAAAGTGTTCACCTCCGACCCGCAGCCGACACCCAAGAGCAGCATCGGCAAGGCCGGCCTGACTCTGTTTGGCGGCCCGGCCCAGACCAGCCTCTATGCGCCGATGAATCAGCTGCCCTCGACCATCGTCGAAAGCCCCGATCCGTATGGTCTGAGCTTGACGCGGAACATCAACATCCGTGGCAAGGGCGATTTTCACGTCACCCGCAACGTCGAAGGCCTGCCACTGTCCGGGATCGTCGGCGGCGCCGATCTGTTTGACCTGGAAAACGTCGAGCAGCTCGAGGTCTATCGTGGCGGCATCGCGGCAAACCAGGGCTTGGGCGTGTCCAACGCAACCGGTGTGGTCAATCAGCAATTGCTCGCCCCGCGCAACCGTTTCGGCGTCTTGGGCAAGCAGGCCGTCGGCTCGTACGACTTCCGCCGCACCTTTGTACGCCTGGACTCGGGCACGCTCGCCAGCAGCGGCACCCGCGCCTTCCTGTCAGCCTCCAACAGCGCCAGCGACAAATGGAAAGGCGGCGGTGACACGATGCGCAACAACGCCATGCTGGGCATCAGCCAGCAGCTGGGCGAGCGCGTCCAGGTGGACCTCGACATGGTCTACAACAAGTTCAAGGGGAACACCTATCGTTCCTTGAGCTATGCCCAGCTGCAGTCGCTGAGCGACAACTACAAGTATGACTACAACACCTCGCTGACGGGCAACGCCGCCGCCGACGTCAACTATTACGATTTCAACCGTGCCCAGTATGAAAACTACGCGGCACTGGCCAATATCGACGTCAAATTGTCGGACTCGCAACATCTCCTGCTGAAGCCCTACTACTGGAAAGACAACGGGATCTCGTATTCCGCCAGCGGATCGACCGTGCAGATCTGGCATCAGCAGAACGACAACGTCGGCAGCGTGCTCGAATACCAGGGGCGCTATGGCGTGGGCACGGAGCTCATCGCGGGCTACTGGTTCCAGGCGATGCAGCCGCCCCCGCCGCCGACAGACCAGATGAAATACACGGTCAATGCCAATGGTGGCCTGACCTACGCAGGCTGGGCAACGCTGGCCAAGATCGATCGCTTCAAATTCAGCAGCCCTTACGTCCAGGCGACCCAGAACATCGGCCAGACGATCGTCAGCGGTGGGCTGCGCTATATGGATCTCGGCGCGCCGCAGATGCGTTACTACAAGACCGCCGGGCTGCCCGACGTCTCGTATGACCAGATCTGGGGGTACAACCCGACGCTGGATGCCAATGCCGCCGTCGCGGCAAAACATCATCGGGCGCTGCTGCCCAATATTGGGGTGCGCCAGGAAATCAGCTCGGCATGGAGCGCCAGCGCGTCCTATAGCCGCAAGTTCGGTCGCCCGGACTGGGGGCCGCAAGCCAGCAACTACATCAGCAATGAAGCTGCGTTTGTTGCCAAGGGTGTGACGCTGCAATCGCTGGTTGATGGGGTCAAGCCCGAGCTGTCGGATCAGTTCGACATCAGCGTGCCCTACAGGAATGGCGGGCTGACCGTCGTGCCGACGCTGTTCCTGGCGAAAAACCAGAATCGCCAGGTGATGGTGGTGGACCCGGCGCTGGGCGGCCTATCCTATTACCGCTCGACCGCGAAGACCACCGGCTACGGCGTCGAGCTGGAAGGCGGGCTCGATCTCGGCAGCACCTGGTCGATTTTCGGATCGGGAACACTGGCTTCCGAAACCTACGATCAGGACACGCCGACACTGGCTGGCGGCGCGACGATGGGAACCAAGGGCAAGCAGATTCCGAACGCCCCGAAGCTCATGCTCAAGGGCGGCTTCACCTATCGCTGGCAGGACCTCAGCGTGTCGCCGCTCATGCGCTACGTGGGGTATCGCTATGGCGACTCGACGCAGACCCAGAAGGTGGGCAGCTATTCCGTGTTCGACCTGAACGCCGGTTACGGCTTCAGCAAGGCGGTCCGGCTCGACCTGACGGTAGCGAACCTGTTCGACAGGAAATACATCTCGGAGATCTCGACCAACGACTTCAACCTGAATGGCGCAACGGCGTACTATGCCGGCGCACCGAGAACGGTTGCCGCAACAATCAGCGCGCAGTACTGAGGCGGCCGTCATGCTTCGAGAACGCGCGATGGCGACACTTGTCCCGCCGGATGCAGGCTTGCTGAGGCAGCGGCTCCGCCTCCGCCGCATGCTGCCCTTGCTGGTGGCGGTGCTTGCCATCGCCGTGGTGTCGATGGGGCTCGGCCACTATCCGCTCGCGCCAGGCGCCGTGCTCGAGGTTCTCTGGTCGGCCTTGACGGGCACCCCGTCGACGCAGCCGCCGGCAGCAGGCAACGTGCTGCTGGCGGTGCGCCTGCCGCGGGTGCTGGCTGCGCTGCTGGTCGGCGCGAGCCTGGCGGCGGCGGGTGCGGCCTACCAGACCCTGTTTCGCAATCCGCTGGCCTCGCCTGCCCTCCTCGGCGTGTCTGCCGGGGCGGGCTTCGGTGCGTCGCTGGCGATGCTGCTGCATGGCAGCGCCCTGCTCGTGCAAGGCTCTGCCTTTGCTGGCGGCATCGCCGCCGTGGCCGCTGCACTGCTCATCGCGAGCCGGCTGGGGCGCGGCTCGGCCCTGGTGCTGATCCTGTCCGGCCTGATCATTTCTGCGCTGTTCCAGGCGCTGACCTCCTCGCTGAAATACGTCGCCGATCCGCTCGATACCTTGCCGGCGATCGTGTTCTGGCTGCTCGGTGGCCTGGGGCGGGTGTCCATGGCCGATCTGGCGTGGGCCGCACCGTTCTCGCTGGCCGGGATAGCCATCATGCTGCTGCTGCGTTGGCCGACGCAGGTGCTCGAAGCCGGCGACGAAGAGGCCCGCACGCTGGGGATCAGGGTCCAGCCGGTGCGGCTGCTGATGATCGCCGCGGCAACGCTGACCACGGCGGCGGCAGTCAGCATCTCCGGCGTCGTTGGCTGGGTGGGGCTGCTGGTTCCGCATCTGGCGCGGCTCGTGGTTGGCCCTGCCTACACCGTATTGTTGCCGGCATCGATCCTGACCGGCGCCGGCTACCTGCTGCTGGTGGATGATCTCTGCCGTACCGCATTCCGCTTGGAGCTACCGCTCGGCATCGCCACCGCGGTGCTTGGCGCCCCCGTGTTCGTGGCCGTGCTCCTTCGGGCGAGGCGCCAATGGTCCTGAAAGTAAACGGGCTGACATTCCGCCATGGGCCAGGCCAGGCCGTGCTGCTCGACGGCATCGACCTGGCCGTTGAAGCGGGCCAGGTGCTGTGTTTGCTCGGGCCCAACGGCTCAGGCAAGACCACCTTGCTGCGCTGCATTATCGGCGGGCTCGCGGCGGAGCGCGGCGACATCCGCATCGACGGCGAATCGGACATGGCGCCGCGCCTGCTCGCGCGCAGGCTGGCCTATGTGCCGCAAGCCAGCGGCGACAGCGGCCTGTCTCTGCTCGATACGGTGCTCATGGGGCGCACCCCGCACCTGCCGGCGCTGGCATTGCCGGGGCGGCACGATATGTCGCTGGCGCTGCACGCCCTGGAGCGTGTCGGCATTGCCCATCTGGCCGCGCGGCCATTCAACCGTGTCAGCGGCGGCGAGCGCCAGCTGGCCCTGATCGCCCGCGCCCTGGCACAGGCCCCGCGCCTGCTGGTGATGGATGAGCCGACCGCCAGCCTCGATCTCGGCAATCAGGTGCGCGTGCTGCGCACCATCCGGCATCTGGCCTCGGAGGGCATGGCGGTGCTGGTGAGCTCGCATCAGCCCGAGCACGCCTTGCTGCTCGATGCGCATGTCGCCGCGCTCCGCGCTGGGCGGATCGTGGCGGCTGGCACGGCGCGCGAGGTGCTGCAGCCGGATACGCTGACCCGCCTCTACGGCACCCCGATAGACATCGTCGCCCGGCACGGCGTGACGGTGGCTTGTGTTCCACGGCTCTGACACGACAGGGATCTCATCTTGCTGAAGCAACTCGTTGTACTGATCATCGTCCTGCTCTGTGCCCAGGCACAGGCGGCGCCGATGCGAACCTTGCAGGACATGGCGGGCGACCGCGTCGAGGTCCCCGTGACGGTGCGGCGGGTGGCCACCATCGGCGCGGTGCCGGTGCTCAACAGCCTGGTGTTCGCCGTGGGCATGAACAACACGCTGATCAACGGGCTGCCGGACTTCGCCAGAAAACCGCGCTGGTCGTATCAGGCTGTATTTGCGCCGCAAACCGCCAGCCTGCCCTCGATGCAGAACAGCGACCGCACGGCGAACGTGGAGGCGCTGCTGCAGGCGGCGCCGGACGCCGTCCTGACCATGGACCGCGCCGGTGCGGAAAGCCTGCGCCGGATGGGCATTCCGGCCATCTACATCGCCTGGCGCCAGCCGCAGGACGTGAAAGCCGCCGTGCAGTTGCTGGGCTCGCTGTTTGACCAGCCGCAGGCGGCACAACGCTACGCGAGCTACTTCGACGCGACCCTGGCACGCGTCAGCCGGACCTTGCAGCGAGCCAATCCAGCGCGGCCGCGCGTGCTCTATTTCAGCCCGGCAACGCTCACCCAGCCGCATCTCGTCGCCGAATGGTGGATACGCGCCGCCGGCGGAAGCAGCGTGACCGACGACGGCCGCACCATCGAGTCGCGCAGCTTCACGCTGGAACAGATGCTGGCCTGGGATCCGGACATCCTCATCGTCTCCGGCCATGAAGATGCCGAGGCGATACGCCGCGAACCGCGCTTCGCCGGCATGCGGGCCGTGCGCGCCGGCCGGATCCTGGTCGCGCCCTGTGCGGCCCATACCTGGGGCAACCGTACCGCCGAACAGCCGCTGACTGTCCTGTGGGCGGCAAAGCATTTCCATCCAGCGCTGTTTGCCGACCTGAATCTGGAAACGGAAACCCGACGCTTCTATCGCGAGATATTCGGCGTCACCCTGTCCGCCGCCCAGATCAACGAAATACTGGCGGGAGGACCGCGCGGTGCTCCCGCCCTTCAGTAGTGTTTCTTCTTAATGTCGAGAGAGAGGTTGTGTATGGGTTGCTCGAAAGAAAACATCGCACTCGTCGACGCCAGCATGCCGACGTCGGTTGCCTGGCTGCATGACATCGTTGACGGGTTCAAGGCGTTCCAGGTATTGCGGGCCGGGTTTCAGGCCGGCTTGTTCGACTGGCTGGAACAGCACGGCCCGGCAAGCAAGGCGGATATCGCCAGTGCCCTGGGCCTGCGCGGCGCGCACCTCGGCGCCTTGCTGCAGACGATGGAGGAGCTGGGCCTGCTGGATTCGAGCGAAGGCGGCTACTCGCTGGCCGCCGGTATGAGTGCCGTATTGTGCCAAAGCAGCCCATGGTGCCAGGCCGGCGTGCTTGAAGCGCTGCTTAGGCCTGCCAGCGGCTGGCACGATATGGGGCGGTTCCTGTCCGAAACATGGCAGGCCGCACCGGCGCCGGCCGCGCCCTCGCTCCTGCTGCACCCCTTGTTCGCGGAAGCCCAGCGGCTGGTTGTGCGCTATGGCCAGCGCCAGCTGGAACGCAGCAGCGACGCGCCGATGCGCACCTTGCTGTGCTTCGACGGCAGCGACGGCCTGTTCGCGGTCATGCTTTGCCAGCGCTTTCCTGATCTCGACGTCACCATCGTCGTGCAGCCGGAAGCCATCGCCAGCACCGAGGCCGCTGTGGCGACTTGCGGCTTGGCCGATCGTTGCCGGGTTCAGGCCGGCACGCCGCTCGAATCGCCTGTCGACGGGCAATATGACCAGATCGTGCTGTTCCATAGCCTCTACGCGGTGCGCAAATCGGTAGCCGCCGCATTGGCCGCCGTCGCGGGCCGGCTCGCGCCCGGCGGCGAGCTGTGCAGCGCCCACTGGTTCTGCCAGGAGGCCTGCAAGGCGGCACCGGGTGGTTTGCGCGATCTGGACAAGGCCGTGATCACCGATAGCCATCCACTCTGCGGCGTCGAACGTTTCTGCCCGCGCCTGGAAGAAGCGGGCCTGGCGCAGGCCGAACAAGCCGACCTGGCCGGCGCATTCGGCACTACCAAGCTGCATTTCGCGCGCCGCCCGGCCAGCGCGTGACAGGGTCGCCATGCCAATTGCCCCCTGGCCTGACAGGCATATCCCAACCACCTTGCTGGCGGAGCTGCACGCGGCGGTGCTGGCGCGGCTCGGCAGCGATGCCCAGTCGCTGCGTATTGCCCGCGCCGTGCTCGGCATCTTCTTTACCGGCGTCAAGCTCGACAACGGCGCCGGGGGCCTGTGCGCCACGCCGGTCAAGAGCGTGCCGGAGGCCGTGTGCTGCCCCAGCTCGGCCAAAGCCATGCCGACGCCCGGCAAGATTGCCGGGCGCCTGGCAACGCAGGTGCTCGACGATCTTTACCGGCCGCAGGATTTGCGCCGGGCGCTGGCGATCGCCACGCTCAATGCCTTGGCGGAGACGCTATGGATGCGGGACGGCCCGCCGGCGGGCATCGATGTCCGCGAGGGCGACGCCTTCAGCGCTCTTTCGCTCCAGCCGGGGCAGCGGGTGGCCTTGGTCGGCGCCTTTCCACCCTATATGCGCGAGCTTCGCCGGCGCGGCCAGCCATTCAACGTGCTGGAGCTCGATCCGGCGACCTTGAAGCCCGAAGAGCTGCCCTACTATATTCCCGGCGAACGGGCGCCCGAGGTCATCCCTCATGCCGATGTTTTCATCACTACCGGCACGACCTTGATCAACGGTAGCCTGGATGGCCTGTTGCGGCTGTTGTCGCCGGGCGCCCAGGCGGCTGTCATCGGGCCGACGGCAACACTGATCGCGCATCCCTACGCGGCCAGAGGCGTCACTGTCGTCGGTGGCACGCGCGTCGTTGCGGCCGACGACCTGCTCGATCTGCTGGCGGAAGGCGGCTCCGGCTATCACTTCTTCGGCAAGACGGTCGAGCGCGTCACGCTCTGCCTGACTACGCCATGATGCCGCTGCCGGCGGAAGAATGCTTCCTGGGCAGCGCCGTGCCACGGCCGGCGCGAGAGGAACAGCGGCTGCGACCGCGCCAAGCCGTGCAGTGGCTCGCCGTCGCCATGGCCCATGCCGCCGTGGCGGGCATGATCTGGCAAACACCGGCCGCACCGCAGTCCGCGCGCGAATCGGTGATCCAGGCAACGCTGATTTCGCCCAGGCCGCCAGCGCCGCCACAAGTACAACCGCCGCTGCCTGTCCCCGTCGCGCCCAGGCCCGAGGCGAAGCCCGCCACGGCGAAACCGGCGGTGCAACAACGCACCGTCGAACGTCCGGCCGAGTCATCGCTGCTCGCCGCGCAGGAGATGCCGGCAGGCGCGAGCGCCATACCGGCGCCAGCGGCACCGGCTGTTGCCAGTGCGCCCAGGGAACCTGCCGCGAGTGTGCCAGACACGCCGCCCGCCCAGCCGACCCCGCCCGTGTTCGACGCAGACTATCTCGACAACCCGGCGCCACCCTATCCGCAGGCATCGCGCCGCTTCGGCGAGAAGGGGGTCGTGCTGCTGCGCGTGCTGGTATCGCCCGCGGGGCGGGCCGAGCGCGTCGAGATCAAGCAGTCTTCCGGGTTCGTGCGGCTCGACTCCGCCGCCAGCGGCGCAGTCGCCGGCTGGCGTTTCGTCCCCGCCAGGCGCGGTGAACAGAGCGTCGCCGCCTGGGTATTGGTTCCGATTTCCTTCGTTTTGTAATGTGAGTTACACCATGGATGATTCTGCTCTCGGCTTTGCCCACTTTCTTGCCCAATCGGACAATGTGGCACGCTTCATTTTGCTCACGATGCTGCTGGCCTCGGTGGCCACCTGGGGCATCCTCATCGATAGCCTGGTCGGCCATTGGCTGCAGCGCCGGCGCGGCACGCTCTTTCTGGCGCGATTCCGCAACGCGCGCAACCTGCTGGAAGTGGCCGATGGATTGAGCACGGCTGCCGGTAGCCCCTACGCTAGGCTCACCCGCATCGCGCTCGATTCGGCCAGCCATTACGGCGTGCACGATGCCAGCCACC
Organism: Chitinivorax sp. PXF-14; assembly: GCF_040812015.1. NCBI lineage: Bacteria > Pseudomonadati > Pseudomonadota > Betaproteobacteria > Chitinivorax > Chitinivorax sp. PXF-14. The sequence goes on from NZ_JBFNXJ010000008.1 coordinate 46,202, forward strand.
TCGATGCCGCCGGCGGCCTGACGGAATTCCTCACGCGCACCTTGCGGCAGGGAATCGAGGACGAAAACATGCGCTTCGAACGTGGCCTCACCCTGCTCGCCTCGATCGGCTCGACCGCACCGTTCGTCGGCCTGTTCGGTACGGTATGGGGCATCTACCACGCCTTGCTGGCGATCGGCCAATCCGGGCAGGGTACGCTGGACAAGGTGGCCGGCCCGGTCGGCGAAGCGCTGATCATGACCGCGATCGGCCTGGCCGTCGCCATCCCCTCGGTGCTCGGATACAACGCGCTGACCCGCAAGAACCGCCTGGCGCTCAGCCGCCTCGACGCCTTCGGGCACGATCTGCTGACCATGGTGGTGACCGGCGCGCCACTGTTGCGGAGCAAGCACATGAATGCACGCAACGATACGGGAGCGGCATGATGGCATTCGGGACACTCAATTCCGGCGCGGGCGGCGGGCGCCCCGTCGCCGAGATCAACCTGATCCCCCTGGTTGACGTCATGCTGGTTCTACTTGTGGTGTTCATCGTCACCGCGCCATTGCTGACTCACGCCGTCAAGCTGGAATTGCCGCGCGCCAGCAGCCGGCCCAACACCTCGTCGGCCAAGCACATCGAGATCGCCTTGCAGGCGAACGGCACCCTGTACTGGAACGGCACCGCGATCACGCGCGCGGAGCTGGAGCAGCGTGCCGCACAGCTCGCCCTACAGGCGCCGGATACCGACATCCACCTGCAAGGCGATGCCAGCGTGCCCTACGGCGATATGGCAAAGACCCTCTCCGCTCTTGCGCGACATGGCTTGTCGCGGGTCGGCTTTGTCACCGATCCGTCCAACTGAGCTGCGCTCGGGCTGCAGCGACACGCAGCCTGCCTGACAAGGGCTGGCCCGATGGCCCGGCCCGCCACGCGTGCATGGCTGTTCCCTTTGTGCTTGCGCCATGGCGGCGTGGCAAGCCATCGCCAGCCTTCACTCCGCCGCGGATTGACCACGCGCAGCGTGTTGCACCCCACCTGCCCCGCAGCACGGTGGCCGGGTGCGCCCCGGCGCTGTTTCAACGATTGTCTGCCCGCCTGGCAGCCCCATCTCGGTGAATGGCGGGCCCAGCTTGCCTCTTGCCTGTGCATGACGGCATGGCGGGCTGGCTGATACCCCCTGAAGCGGCCGCATGGCGCCGTAAATGACGCCGGTGGGCGTACATGGCCCGCTTTTTGCTCTTCGTTATATATGTTTGGATATAGCGAATGTGGGGGTGGTGCAGATGAACGCCAACAAGACCGTCAAGTCCGTCTGCCCCTATTGCGGGGTTGGCTGCGGCATTGTCATGGAAGTTGCCGGCCCGCGCGTGATCAAGGTGTCGGGCGACAAGCAGCACCCGACCAATTTCGGCCGGCTGTGCACCAAGGGTAATACCTGCATCCAGGCGATCGCCGAATCGGGCCGGCTCGAGCACGCCTATCTGCGCGGCAAGCGCCAGCAGGAGCCCGCGCGGGTCGCCATGGAGGTGGCCATCAAGGAGACGGCGCGGCGCCTCAAGGCCATTGTCGGCACCCATGGGCCGGATGCGGTGGCGCTCTACGTGTCGGGGCAGATGTCGCTCGAGGCGCAGTATCTCGCCAACAAGCTGGCCAAGGGCTTCATCGGCACCAACAATATCGAGTCCAACTCACGCCTCTGCATGGCGAGCGCCGGCAGCGGCTACAAGCTATCTCTGGGCTCGGACGGGCCGCCGGGCTCGTACCAGGACTTCGACCGAGCGGACCTGTTCTTCGTCATCGGCGCCAACATGGCGGACTGCCATCCGATCCTGTTCCTGCGCTTGATGGACCGGGTCAAGGCCGGCGCGAAACTGATCGTCGTCGATCCGCGCCGCAACGCGACGGCAGACAAGGCCGGGCTCTATCTGCAGATCAAGCCGGGCACCGATCTGGCGCTGCTCAACGGCCTGTTGCACCTGCTGGTGAAGAACGGCCACACCGATGCGGATTTCATTGCCGAATTCACGCAAGGCTGGGAGGCGATGCCGGCCTTCCTCGACGATTACGCGCCGCACAAGGTGGCCGAGATCACCGGCATCCCCGAAGCCGATATCCGCCAGGCGGCGGACTGGATCGGGGCCGCCCGCGAGTGGATGAGCTGCTGGACCATGGGGCTCAACCAGAGCACGCATGGCACCTGGAACACCAATGCGATCTGCAACCTGCATCTCGCTACCGGCGCCATCTGTCGCCCCGGCAGCGGGCCCTTCTCGCTCACCGGCCAGCCCAACGCGATGGGCGGGCGCGAGATGGGCTATATGGGGCCGGGCCTGCCGGGCCAGCGCTCGGTGCTGGTGGACAAGGAACGCGCCTTTGTCGAGGACTTGTGGGGCATTGCCCCCGGCACGCTGCGCCCCGAGTCGGGCGGCGGCACCATAGCCATGTTCGAGGACATGCAGGCCGGCAGGATCAAGGCGTGCTGGATCATCTGCACCAACCCGGTGGCCACCGTACCCAATCGCAAGAACGTCATCGCCGGCCTCGAGGCCGCCGAGCTGGTGATCACGCAGGATGCCTTTCTCGATACCGAGACCAACCGCTTTGCGGACATCCTGCTGCCCGGCGCGTTATGGGCCGAGGCAGAGGGCGTCATGATCAACTCGGAACGCAATATGACGCTGATGCAGCAAGCCGTCGAGCCGCCGGGCGAGGCGCTGGCCGACTGGCAGATCATCGCCCGCGTGGCCTGCGAGATGGGCTATGCGCATGCCTTTACTTACGGCAGCGCGGCAGATGTGTTCGACGAGCTCAAGCTGGCCTGGAACCCCAAGACCGGCTACGACATCCGCGGGGCAAGCCATGAGCGGCTGCGCCAGTCCCCGCTGCAGTGGCCCTGCGCGCCCGGCCCGGCGCATGACCGCAACCCGCTCCGTTATCTCAACGACGGCATCAGCCAGACCCTCAGAACCCGCGAAGACGGCAGCCAGCCGCTCATTGCCTTCGCCACCGAGAGCGGCAAGGCGGCCTTCCTGCCCAGGCCCCACATGCCGCCAGCCGAGATGCCGGACGCCGACTTCCCCTTTGTGCTCAACACCGGCCGGCTGCAGCACCAGTGGCACACGATGACCAAGACCGGCAAGGTGCCGACACTGAACAAGCTCAACCCGTGGCCGTTCGTCGAGATCCACCCCGACGATGCGGCCGTGCTCGGCATCCGCGACAAGGATCGCGTGGAAATCCGCTCGCGGCGCGGCCGTGCGCTGCTGCCCGCGCAGCTCACCGACCGCGTACGGCCCGGCAACTGTTTTGCGCCATTTCACTGGAACGACGTATTCGGGGACGATCTGGCGATCAACGCCGTCACCGCTGACGCCGTCGACCCGATCTCGCTGCAACCCGAATTCAAGTTCTGTGCCGTCGCCTTGCTGCGCGCCGCAGAAACCCCCATCCAACAGTCGGCGACTGGTGCGGACGACGGCGTCCCGCCACGCGCCAGCGCAGGCCCGTCGCCCCATGCCAACAAGGAACTCACCATGAAGCAGATCGATGCGCTGGCCAGCCTGCTGGACCTCGATGCCGCGCCCGCCCTGGCGTTGGCGCCGCATGAACAACGCTATATGCAAGGCTATCTGAGCGCGCTTCGTACCGAGGCTGCGCGCGAGGCCGGCGGCGTGCCGGTATTGCCGGCCACGGCGCCATTCGAGGCGGGCAAGCGCCTGATGCTCGACGGCATGCTGGCCGGGCTGTTTGCCCGCACCTGGCTGGCCGATGACGGGCTCCAGGCCCCGGCCCTGCCGGAGCCGGCCAGTGACGCCAGCGCGGCGGCGAAACCGCGGGTCGCCATCGTGTGGGCCTCGCAGACAGGCAATGCCGAAACCCACGCTGGCCAGTGTGGCCAGCGGCTCAAGGCCGAGGGCTACGATGTCACGCTGGCCAGCATGGACGCTGTCCATGCGTCCGACCTGGCCACGTTCAGCCACCTGCTGCTGTTGACCAGCACCTTCGGTGATGGCGATCCACCCGACAACGGCAGCGCCTTGTGGGCTGCCCTGCAGGCCGATGGCGCCCCACGGTTCGCGCAGACGCGGTATTCGGTGCTGGCGTTGGGTGACTCGAACTATGACCAGTTCTGCGGCTTCGGCCGCAAGCTCGATGCGCGGCTGGCGCACCTCGGCGCCCAGCGGCTGTGCCCCAGGGCCGACTGCGAGCCGGACTACCAGGAAACAGCCAGAGCCTGGCTGGATGCGGTAGTCCAGGCGCTTGCGGTCCCCGCCCTGCAAGCGCCTGCCAGCCCAGTGCCGGTGCTGGCCGGCGCCGTCGAACCTGCCGGGCTGCCTGCTACCGCCGAGGTGGCCGGCTACAGCCGCAGCCAGCCGCTACGCACGCGGCTCGTGCAAAATCGCCTGCTCAATGCGGCCGGCGCCGAGAAAGAAACCCGGCAATATGCCTTTGACCTTGCCGGCAGCGGTTTTCACTATGAGGCAGGCGATGCGCTGGGGGTCTGGCCCACCAACTGCGCCAACCTGGTCGGTGACATGCTGGGCGCCCTCAAGCTGCCGGCCGCCAGCATCGTGCGGGTCAAGGGCCACGGCGAGCTTGCGCTGGGCGAGGCATTGTCACGCCACCATGACATCACCCGCATCACGCCCGAAGTATTGCAGTTCGTACATGAGCGCACCGGCAGCGACGAGCTCGCCGCACTGCTGCAGCCGGACAACAAGGAGGCGCTCAGGCAGTGGCTGTGGGGCCGGCAGCTCATCGACCTGCTGCGCGCCTTCCCGGTTGCCGCCAGCGCGGCCGACTGGCTGGCCGTGCTGAAACGGCTGCAGCCGCGCCTGTATTCGATCTCGTCGAGCCCGAAAACGACACCGGGGCAGGTCCAGCTCACCGTATCCACCGTGCGCTATGGCTGTGAAGGCAAGCTGCACGGCGGCGTCTGCTCGACCTTCCTGGCCGACCGGGCGGCCGAGGTCGAGGTGCCGATCTTCGTGCAGCAGTCGGCGCATTTCCGCCCGCCCGCCAACCCGAACGCACCGATGATCATGGTCGGCCCGGGCACCGGCATCGCGCCGTTCCGTGCCTTTCTTCAGGAGCGGCGGGCAACGGGCGCACCGGGGCGCAACTGGCTGTTCTTCGGCGAGCAGCGCGCCGCAACCGACTTCTATTACCGCGACGAGTTGGAAGGCATGCAGCGTGATGGCCTGCTGCATCGGCTCGATACCGCCTTCTCCCGCGACCAGGCCGACAAGGTTTACGTCCAGCATCGCATGCTCGAACACGGCGCGCAGCTTTGGGCCTGGCTCGAGGAAGGGGGACATTTCTTCGTCTGTGGCGACGCCAGCCGCATGGCTCGGGATGTCGATGCCGCGCTCAAGCAGGTGGTGCAGGCCCACGGCGCGATGAGCGCGGACGACGCGGCGGCTTATGTCGGCAGGATGGCGCAGGACAAGCGCTATGTCAGGGACGTGTACTAGCGCCAGATGGGGCGTGGCATGCGCCCGGACCTGTACAGCGGATGGGGGGCGCTCGCAGTACGCCTGCGGGCTTTTCCCGGGCGCATGGGGTGTTGGCCGGAGGCGAGCCAGGGCGCGCTTGATCCACACCACTGCCCTGCCCGCTCAAATGCTTAAGCGCCAGCTAAGTTTTGGGCAATACCATGGCTGCTTTCGAATTCAGTCACGGTGCCGGGGCCTGCACGATTGGCAGGAAGGCCCCGCGCACGTCGGCACGGGTGAAGACCGCCATGAACATGCTGGAAACCTACAATCGGCAGCTATTTCTTGCCATCAATGCCGGGCCGGATACCCCGCTATCCGTCATCCACCTGACCGCGTTCCTGGCGGACGACGCGATCTTCCTGCTGCCCGTCCTGCTGGCGGGGCTATGGCTGTGGGGCCGCTTGCCCAAGCGCGAGCTGGTGGTGCGGGCAAGCTGCGTTACCTTGCTTGCCTTGGGCCTGAACCAGCTGATCATCCTGCTGTGGCCGCATCCACGGCCATTCATGATCGGGCTTGGCCATACCTGGCTGGCCCATGCGGCGGAATCCTCGTTTCCGAGCGACCACACCACCGTCTTCGCCGCGCTCGCCGTCACCTGGCTCATGGGCGAGCTGGCCTCGCTGGGGATCGTGATCCTCGGCGTCGGGCTTGGGGTGGGCTGGGCGCGCGTCTATCTGGGCGTGCATTTTCCGCTTGATATCGTGGGCGGGCTGATGGTTGCCGGCTGCAGCTACGCCTTGCTGATTCCCGCATGGCGCCGATTCGGCCCGACGCTGACGCTGCGGGTGCAAATGCTGTACCGGCATCTCTTCGCCCTGCCGATTGGCGCAGGGTGGCTGAAAGCCTAGCTGGCGCTGTCTCTCGCTGCCGCCGTGAGGCCGCGGCCCGGCGTTGCCGTGGCGCCGAGCCTGGCGGGTGGCCGCCCCGCGGGTAGCCGCCCCACAATTGGCCACCCCGGCAACAGACCACCCCACTGATGGTGCGCTGGCGCGCGGTGCCAGCGGTGAAACTGCGGCGCGACGATATCCAGATGATCGATATGGCTCGCAAAATTCCTTGTTAATGGAAATTAAATCCATTATATTGGATTAATGAATGTCGATTCCCTCATCGCCAAACGCGTCCGCGACCTGCGCAAGCAGCGCGGCCACACGCTGGACAAGCTGGCCGAGCTGAGCGGCGTCAGCCGCTCGATGATCTCGTTGATCGAGCGCGAGGAAACCAGCCCGACGGCCGCCGTGCTCAACAAGCTGGCCGATGCGCTCGGTGTCACGCTGGCCTCGCTGTTCGCCGACGAAACCCAGGGCACGGCGGAGCTGCCGCTTGCCCGCTTCGCACAGCAGCCGGTGTGGCAGGACCCCGCCTCCGGCTATGTCCGGCGCCAGGTGTCGCCGGGTGGCTACGCATCGCCGATCGAGCTGGTCGAGGTGATGTTCCCGCCCGGCGAGACGGTGGCCTTCGACAATCCGACGCGGAACATCGCCACGCACCAGCAGGTCTGGATGCTCGAAGGCGCGATGGAGATCACCACGGAAGAACGGACATGGCAGCTCCACGCCGGCGATTGCCTGGCGATGGTGCTTGGCCAGCGCATCGTCTTTCGCAACCCGACCGGCGAGCCGGCGCGCTATGCAGTCGTGCTGACCAGCCTGGCATTTACCTCAAGGAGACCGTGATGAGCGAGCCCACCATCGTGCGCTGCACGTTCGAGCGACATGCAGACGCCATCCTGGACATTTTCAACGACGCGATCCTGAATTCGACCGCCTTGTACGACTACAAGCCGCGGCCGCCCGAGAGCATGGTGACGTGGTTCGACGCCAAGCGGGCCGGCGGTTTCCCGGTGATCGGCATCGAGGACGAAGACGGCACGCTGCTGGGCTTCGGCAGCTACGGCACGTTTCGCGGCTGGCCCGCCTACAAGTACACGGTGGAGCATTCGGTCTATGTGCACAAGGGCCATCGCGGGCGCGGGCTTGGCCGCGTGATCATGCAGGCCCTGATCGCGGCGGCCCGGCAAAACGGCGTGCACGCCATGATGGGCGGCATCGACGCGACGAACGCCGGCAGCATTGCGCTGCACGGGCAGCTTGGCTTCAGGCACGTTGGCACCTTGCCCGAGGTCGGCTTCAAGTTCGGCCGCTGGCTCGATCTGGCCTTCTATCAGCTGCTGCTGGAAACACCGGCCCACCCCGTTGACGGCTAAGCCGCCCGGCGCCGTGGCCATGAAGCGAGGCCAGCTGCAGGTGCGGCGCCAGCCGGCATCACTCAACCGGGCAGGCCTGCGCGCTGCCTGACCGACCGGCGGGCCTCGTCCAACATGCGGGTTGACCGCTCGTCATCGGCGATGCCACGTACGATCGCCATGGCGCCAACCATCTCGAACAGGATCGACGCCGCCAGCACCTCCGGCTCGGGCTGCGCCAGTCGGCGCAGCGTGCCGGCGATCTCCGCGATCATCATCTGTATGCCGACCTCGAAGCGTTGCCTGGCGGCAGGCGTCATGCGTGCCACGTCGCCGGACAGGGCGACGGCTGGGCATCCCTTGTCGCGCCGGTCGCGGTGCAGCGGGCTCAGGTAAAGGTCGATGTAGTCACCCATGCCCTTGACAGGGTCGGCATTGGCAATAACCTTGTGCAACGCCGCCATCCGTTCTTCGAACATGTAGTCGATCGCCTCGACAAGCAGCGCATCCTTGGACTTGAAGTGGGCATAGAAGCCCCCGTGCGTCAGCCCGGCCTTGGACATCAGCGTGGCCACGCCGATCTTGTCCGGCCCGTACTGGCGAATGGCCTTGGCGGCCGCCATCACCACCTTGCGGTGCGTCCGCTGTTTATGTTCCGGGTCGTAGCGCATGGCGATTCCATCGATTCGATGATGACCATCATATTGTGGCTGCCAGCCGCCGCCAAGCGCCCTGAACACCGCGACCGATGCCCGGGCCAGCTTGCCTTGCGCCATGGCGCCGCAGATTGGAGATCTGTCGCTGGGTGTATCACCGGCGCTTCGATCGGATTGGGAATGCCGTGACTATTGGGCCATGGTGCGAGCGCGGTCAGTCACAACTCGCATCATGGCGCTTTAGCATGATCATCGTCATGCAACTTGGGCAGGAGGGGCGCACTTGCACATCGCTGGTGACGATAATATGATGACCGTCATATTATTGGCGTCTAATGCACTGGAACCTGTATCAAGCGACGATCACCAAGAACGCCGCCTGCCCCCTACCCATCAAGGATCGTTTGCCCATGACCACGCTCTCGCAACTCATCGACATTTTCTCGCCGACCACCCCGTTCACCCCACCCGCCAACTGGTTTCAAGGGCGAACCGCCTACGGTGGGTTGTCCGCCGCCCTGGCGCTGCAGGCGGTACTGGCTCAGCCCGACGGCGAGATGCCATCGCTGAGGTCGGCGCAGATCACTTACATCGCGCCGATGGCGGATGGGCTGACCTTCCAGGTACAAGCGCTGCGCCAGGGCAAGTCGGCTAGCTCGGTGGCGGTTGATTGCCTGGTCGACGGCTCGATTGCGTTGCGCGCCGCCTTCATCTTCGCCAACGCCCGCCAGAGCCGCTACCACCACGAGCTCACCGTCCGCCCCGAGGTCCGGGCACCTGAAAGCTATGCGCCGCCGCCCAGCAAGGCGCCGCTACCAATATTTTTCAGCAACTTCGACATACGTTTTGTCAGTGCCGCGGTGCCCGGCTCCGGCTCGGATACCCCCGAGCTGCTGGCCTGGGTCAGGCTCAGGGAGGCTGCTGGCGTGGCGCCGCAGGTGGCGCTGCTGGCGCTCGGCGACTGCCTGCCGCCTGCGACCATGGCCTGCTTCACCGAGCCGGCCCCGATCAGCTCGATGAACTGGACCGTCGATTTCGTGCAGCAGCCGGCCGATACGACGGGCTGGTTCCTGCTGCGCTCGCGTAGCCTGCACGCGGGCGAGGGCTATTCCTACCAGCTGATGGAGGTGTGGGACGAGGCCGGCAAGCTGGTGATGATAGGCAGCCAGACGGTTGCGATCTTTGCCTGAGATGGGGAGCAGGCATCGTGGTTAGACGGCGCTCGACCCTGCTGCCGATGTTCCCGGCCAGGTGCGGGCCGTAGGCCACCTGCCCGCCGTTCGGGCGATGGCAAATCCGCCATCGCGTTCGCAAGCCGGCGATGAGCTGTGGTACATTGGGCCCCATGTCGTGGGCCAAGTGGATCATCATTTGCTGGATTGCCGTCTGCGTGCCGGTGGGCACGGTCATGGCGGCGCTGATGCCATGGTGCATCGACGGCAAGCCCGCGGCCGTGTCGCAGGCATCCATCGACCAGCACGCGCACATGGCGCATGAGGCCAAGGCTGGCACCCATTCCCACGATGGCAAGTCCAAGTCGCATCAGGCCGCCTGCGAGAAGTGCGATCTCTGCAGCCAGGCCGCGCTCGATACGCCGGTGCTGCAGCTCCCGCCGCTGCCGCAGGCCCCGCAGTTCAACGCCCGCCTGGTGGCGTTGTCACCCCAGCACGTCCCCCATCCGCTGTACCGACCTCCTTTAGCCTGAGCCCCGCCGCCCGCGCGCCAATTGCCGCCGGGTTGTCACTTGTCGCGTGCCGTCTGTCCGCGAGGCACGCTGTCGCGCCATCCATCGGCGTGAATCAGGTTTCACGAGGTTTTCATGTACACCATTTCCCCACGCCGAGCGTGGGTCGGACCAGAGCGCGCCTTGCGCATCGGCCCGACTGGCACGGCGTCACTGGCAGGCAGCGAGGCTAGCGGCTCGCCACGGCTTGACCTGAGTCAACGCCGGGCGCCGCGGCCCGCCTATACTGGGGGCTCATTCTCGCGCCCCCGACCCGATGCGGATCCTCAGAAAACACCTGCGCCAGCTCTGCTGCCTGATGGCCGCAGGATGGGTGTTTTCGCTCGCGCTGGCGGCGCTGCCGGGCTGCTTGCAGGCCGAGGCACTGGGCCAGCCCGGCCCAGTGGCGACCATGGCTGCGCGCCATATCGTCGGCGACGGCCACCCTGCGCATCCCGCACATTCCAACAGTGCGACGGCTGCCTGCACGAAGCACTGCGACGATGCCCAGGCCGGCACGGTCAAGCTACCGCCAGCCGACACGCCACTGGCCGCCGTATTCGTGTTGCTGGCCTACGGCCTGATGCAGTTCGCGCTGCAGTTGCGCGTGCGGCCCGCCAGGCCATGCTGGCCCGCCAGCTGGGCCGTGGTGGCCGCCCCGCCCGCTACCATCCGCTTCCACCGCTTCAACGATTAGCCCTGCCCTCCCGCCCGGGCCACACGCTGCTCACCCTGGAGCGCCGCGCCTGGCCGGGTACTGCTATTCCGCTTTCCCTTTACTCAGTGTTTCAACCGACAGGAGTGTTGTCATGAACAAGCCACTAGCCATTGTTACGTCTCTTGCCTTCATGCTGGCTGCCGGTGCGGCCTTTGCTGTCGATGAGCATCATCCCGAGCCGGCGAAGCCCGCCGCCACCGCCAAGAGCAAGACGGCCAAGCCAGCGCCATCGGCTGCGCAGATGGACGAGATGATGAAAAAAATGCAGGACATGCACGACAGGATGACGGCCGCCAAGACGCCCGAAGAACGCCAGCAGCTGATGAATGATCAGCGCAAGCTGATGCAGGACGGCATGGCGATGATGAAGGGCACCAGCGGCATGGGCTGCCCGATGATGGATGGCAAGGGCGGCGGCATGATGATGGGTGGCGACGCCATGGGCAAGCGCATGGACATGATGCAGCTGATGATGGAAATGATGATGGACCGCGAGGCGGGCACCATGCCCATGGCCAAGTAAGCCATCCAGTCAGGATACGATATTGATGAATAGACGCGATTTTCTGGCCTCACTCGGGGGCCTCTCCCTCCTCGGCCTGGCGCCGGGCCGCGCCCAGGCTGGCACCATGCACGCCATGGCGCATGCCGTGGCCGCGCCGGTCGAGCTGGCGCCGCTCGATGCGCTGCCCGGCGGTGCTCCGCTTGGCGCGCTGACCCGGCTGGCCAATACCAGCGGCCAGCCGGGCCTGTTCCGCGCGACGCTGCGCGCGGCTCCGGTCAACATGCCCTTGATCGCCGCCGGCCAGACCGAGTTCTGGGCCTACAACGACGGCCTGCCCGGCCCGCTGATCGAGGTCAGCGAGGGCGATACCGTCGAGATCCTGTTCGAGAACCGGCTGCCGCGGGCGACGACGGTACATTGGCACGGCCTGCCGATCCCGCCCGAGCAGGACGGCAATCCGCAGGATCCGGTGCCGCCCGGCGGCCAGCGCCGCTACCGCTTCACGCTGCCCGTCGGCAGCGCCGGCACCTACTGGTATCACCCGCACCCGCATGGCGACACGCCGGAGCAGGTCTACCGCGGCCTCGCCGGGCCCTTCGTGGTGCGCGCCAAGGCCGACCCGCTGGCCGGCATCGCCGAGCGCCATGTACTGATCTCCGACCTCAAACTTGCCCGCGACGGCAGCATTGCGCCCAATGATGCCAATGACGAGATGAACGGCCGCGAAGGCCAGTTCGTGCTGGTCAACGGGCAGCATCGGCCGGTGATCGTTTTCGATGCGGCCGGGCGCGAGCGCTGGCGCGTGTGGAATGCCACCAGTGCGCGCTACCTGCAGCTCACCCTGCCGGGCGCCACGCTGACGCTGGTCGGCACCGATGGCGGGCTGCTGGAGAAGCCGCAGGCCGGCCTCGGCGAGCTACTGCTGGCGCCGGGCCAGCGCGTCGAGCTGATCGTCGATGCCGGCACGGCGGGCGGCATGGCCGAGCTGGTCGCCGCCCCCTATGCGCGCGGCAAGATGGGCGATGTGGCGCCGGACCAGCCGGTGCGCCTGCTGAGCGTCGATTTCGGCAGCCCGCGGGCCACAGTACCCGCGCCGCTGCCCGCCACGCTGGCCCGCATCGATGCGCTGGGCAAGCCACGGGCCGGGAAGCGCGTGGTGTTCAGCGAACGGATGTCGATGGCCGGCGGGCAGCACAGCATGACCTTCCTGATCAACGGCAGGCTGTTCGACATGAAGCGCATCGACTTCGTCAGCCGTGCCGGCCAGGTCGAGCTGTGGGAAATCGCCAACGAGGCTGACATGGATCACCCCTTCCACATCCACGGCACGCAGTTCCAGGTGGTCGAGCGCGTGCAGGATGGCAAGACGGTGAAGGCGCCTTACCGCGCCTGGCACGACACCATCAACGTCAAGCCCGGTGAGACCGTGCGCATCAAGCTGGTGCAGCACTTCAAGGGTATCCGCATGTTCCATTGCCACATTCTCGAACACGAGGGCGCCGGCATGATGGGACAGCTCAGGGTCGTGTGAGCCCGTATCAAACCGTCAGGGCCGGCTGCCGTGCCGGCCATTGCTGAAAACAGGAGTGACAGATGAGCAAATTACGTACCTTCTTTGCAACCCTCGCGCTGGTCGCACCATTGGTGCAGGCCGCCACGCCGGTAACCCTCTACAAGAGCCCGACCTGCGGCTGCTGCGAGGCCTATGTGAGCTACCTCAAGGCCAACGGCTTCGATGTCGAGGCGATCAACAGCAACGACATGGACCGCATCAAGCAGGCGCACCGTGTCGGCAACCTCAACAGCTGCCACACGGCGCTGATCGGCGGCTACGTGGTCGAGGGCCATGTGCCGGTCGCGGCAATCCAGAAACTGCTGCGTGACAGGCCGAAACTCGTCGGCATCAGCGTGCCGGGCATGCCGGCGAACTCGCCCGGCATGGGCGAGATGAAGCCCGGCACGCTGACTGTCTACGCCATCGCGCAGCAGGAACGCGCCAAGCCTGCCGTGTTCTCCGTCGAATAAACCCACCACCATCAAGGAACGTCAAATCATGCGAAATACAGTGAAACTGGCCATTGCCTGCGCCATGCTGAGCCTGGGCTGGGCCGTGGCCGCGCCGAGCGGCACCGTCTACACCGCCAACGAGCGCGATGGCTCGGTCAGTCAGGTCGACCTTGCCAGCGGGCAAGTCGTCACCGTCAAGCTCGACATCGTGCCGCACAATGTACAGGTGTCGCCGGACGGCAAATGGCTGCTGGCCACCGGCATGCCCGCGCATGGCGGGCACCAGGGGCATGGCGGCCATGGTGGCGGCGGTGGGCTGCTCGAAGTATTCAGCACCACCGGATTCGATCAACCGCTGTTCACGCTGCCCGCCGGCGATCACCCGGCCCACGTGGTGACGGATCAGGCCGGCAAGCGCGCCTTCGTGACGGATTCGGCAGCCGACGAGGTGCAGGTGTTCGACCTCGACACGCGCAGCCGCGTCGGCGCGGTCAAGACCGGAAAATTCCCGCACGGCCTGCGGCTGAGCCCCGACGGCAAGACCTTGTACGTAGCGAACATGAAGAGCAACAGCGTGTCGGTGATCGACACGGAGCGCGCCGCCGAGGTCGCCCGCATCCCGGTCGGCAAGGCGCCGGTGCAGGTCGGCTTTGCGCCGGGCGGCAACGAAGCCTATGTCTCGCTGAGCGGCGAAAACCGGCTCGGCATCATCGACACCGCCACGCGCAAACTGGTCGCCAAGCTGCCGGTCGGCCGCCTGCCCATCCAGATGTACGCCACACCGGACGGCAAGCAGCTCTATGTCGCCAACCAGGGCAGCACCAGTCAGCCCGACGACCGGGTATCGGTCATCGACCCGGCCGCCCGCAAGGTCCTCGCCACGCTGACCACCGGCAAGGGCGCGCACGGCGTGGCGATCAGCCGCGACGGCGCCTATGCCTTCGTCAGCAATATCGAGGCGGGCACCTTTTCGGTCATCGACACGGCAAGCAGGCAGGTGATCGCGACGCACCATGTCGGCGCGGGCCCGAACGGCATCAGCTATCGGCCGGACTGAGCCTGGTGCAGCCCGCCCCTCTTCCCGCATGACGAAGGCCGCCATCCGGCGGCGCCCCCGGCGGCCCGCACGGGCCGCCTTCATTGGGGCATGAGGGCCGGCTCTGGGACGTGAGCAGGTGTCGATGGCTTGCCCGAGCCATCTAAGGTCAGGCTCGATTGCGGGGTGGCCGCGCTAATCCGCGGCCGTCTCAACATCGTAGTAAATCGACAATGGGGATAGCGCGCCCCTGGCGGCCTGGGGCCTGATGGTGCGCGACTGGGTGAACAGGAAATGCAGGAAGGGCAGCCACTCCGTCTGCATCGCGAGTGACGATGCCCCCCGGCTCTGGCTCAACGCGTCATGCAGGCGCAGCAAATGGGCCGCCAGCAGCGGATCTTCGATCATCGTGCCCGCGAGCTCCGGCTCGCAGCTGGTGCCCGTCAGCTCTTCGGCGATGTCGCGCAGCAGATTGGCCGACACGCGAAACGTCTTGAGCGTATAGGGCTCCCCGCCGCTGCTCACGCCGTCGTGAATCTCGCCTGGCGGCATCAGCGAAATGCGCCCGGGCCCGAGCAGCACCGCCTCGCCGTTCACACATTGCCGTTGAATGCCACGCGTCACCAGCCCGACATGGTAGTCGAGATGGCAGTGGCGATCGAAGCTGAACGCCGAGAAATATCACTCCCCCAGGACCAGCCCCGGTACATCGGCGATACGTTGGTACTGGATGTCGTCTTTCATGTCGGGAGCCATTCTCCCTCCCGCTTGGGGGTCGAATGGCGACATGGCCAAAACACTATCGTAGCGCAGCTTGGCCCCTTGGCAGTGTCAGCCGCGCGTTGCCATCTAAGGCCCCGGCGGTGGGCTGTGATGGCCTCCCCACGCGGGCCCGAGAATGTCAATAAATAACCCATGATTGTCAACGGCAACTCTGTCTGGGATGGGCGCCAGCCGGCAAACTTGGCGCCATAACCACACAATACCCGCCAGACGATAGGGCGCGGATTGAACACCCAAGGAGACACATGTCAACGACGCTTTCCCGCCGGACCTTCCTCAAGGCCGGCATTTTCGGGGGGCTGGCACTCGTCACGGCGGGCGGTATCTACCGCCTCACGCATGCAGCCGACACGCCACGCCATTTCACGCTCGATGCCGATGCCCGCGCCATCCTCGCGGCAGTGGCACCGGTGATCCTGGCGGGTGCGATCAAGCATGGCGAGCCCGATGTCGAGGCCGCCGTCGAGCGCACCCATAAGACGATCCTGGCCTTACCGCTGGCGACGCAGAAGGAAATCCAGGACCTGTTCGCGCTGCTCGCGCTGACGGCCACACGGCGCTTTCTCGCCGGCCTGTCGGCCGACTGGGCCGATGCCCCGCCGGCGGAGATCGCTGCCTTCCTGCAGCGCTGGCGCGTACACAGCCTCGGCACGCTGCAGACCATCTACCACGCGCTGCACGATCTCGTGATCGGCGGCTGGTATGGCGACGAATCGACCTGGGACGCCATCGGCTATCCCGGCCCGCTCAAAGCACTCAGCTGAACAAGGCAGACACCATGACCACGAGCCCCATTCCAGATCCCATCCAGACCGGCCTTGCGTCCGGCTGGCAGGTCATCGACGCCTCCACGCTCGATGCCGACCGTCAATTCGAAACCGATGTGGTGATCATCGGCACCGGCGCCGGTGGCGGCGTGACTGCCGACATTCTCAGCGAGGCAGGCCTGAAGGTGTTGCTGATCGAAGAAGGACCGCTGAAGTCGTCGAAGGATTTCAAGATGCGCGAGGCGCAAGCCTACCCTGCCCTGTACCAGGAGTCGGCGGCGCGCAAGACCAAGGACAAGGCGATCAACATCCTGCAGGGCCGCAGCGTCGGCGGCTCGACCACGGTCAACTGGACCTCGAGCTTCCGCACGCCGGAGAGCACGCTGCATCACTGGCAACAGCACTTCGGCCTGACCGGCTACTCGCCCGAGGCGATGGCGCCGTGGTTCGCGCAGATGGAGCAGCGGCTGCACATCGCCCCGTGGGCCGGCACGCCGAACGAAAACAACGATCTGCTGCGGCGCGGTGCGGATAAGCTCGGCATCCACACCGCCGTCATCCCGCGCAACGTGAACGGGTGCTGGAACCTGGGCTACTGCGGCATGGGCTGCCCGACCAATGCCAAGCAATCGATGCTGGTGACCACCATCCCGGCGGCGCTGTGGCGCGGCGGGGTGCTGCTGACCCGCACGCGCGCCGAGAAGCTGGTCTTCAAGGGCGACAGCGCCGACAGCCTGTCCTGCGTGGCGCTGGGCGCGGATGGCCTGGCACCGACCGGCAGGGCCATCACCGTGCGGGCCCGCCACTACATCGTGGCCGGCGGCGCCATCAATTCGCCGGCCCTGCTGCTGCGCTCCGGCGCGCCGGACCCGCACCAGTTGCTCGGCAAGCGCACCTTTCTGCACCCGGTGGTGCTGTCGGCAGCCTTGTACGACCAGAAGGTCGAGGCGTTCTCCGGCGCGCCGCAGTCGATCTATTCCGATCACTTCCTGAAAACGGCGGCGGTCGATGGGCCGATCGGCTACAAGCTGGAGGTGCCGCCGCTGCACCCCCTGCTGATCTCGGCCACGCTCGGCGGCTTTGGCCAGCACCATGCGCAGCTGATGCAGCAGTTCTCGCAGCTGCAGGTGACCATCGCGCTGCTGCGCGACGGCTTTCATGAGGACTCGATCGGCGGTACGGTCGAGCTGCGCGATGACGGTTCGCCGGTGCTTGATTACCCGATCAGCGATTTTGTCTGGGACGGCGCGCGGCGCGCATTGCTGACGATGGCGGAAATCCAGTTCGCGGCCGGTGCGCGGGCGGTCTACCCCGGGCATGAAATGGCCGATGGCTACACGAGCTGGCAGAGCGCCAAACAGGCCATCGGGGCGCTGTCCTACAAGCCGCTGCTGACGAAGGTCGTGTCGGCACACGTGATGGGTGGCTGTACGATGTCAGACGACATCAAACTCGGCGTGGTGTCGTCAACGGGCCGCTACCATGGTGTACGCAATCTGTCGGTGCACGATGGCTCGCTGTTTCCGACCTCGATCGGCGCCAACCCGCAGCTGTCGATCTACGGCCTGAGCTGCCGCCTGGCCAGCCAGTTGGCGCAGCAGCTGACCGGCAGGCCGGTGACGCCACTGCAGCCGGCCTAGCGGTGCCATGCGGCTGCGGGATGAGTCAGCGGGGTGCGCTGCCGCCCGCGGCTTGCAGGCGTCCGGCATGGGTGTAGATCACCAGGTTACCGCTACGTGCAAAGCCGGCCAGCGTGACCGCGGTTGTATCCGCAAGCCGCACAGCCAGCGCCGTCGGGGCCGATACCGCCGCCAGAATGCCGGCGCCGATCGAGGCGGTCTTGAGCACCATCTCGTAGCTGGCGCGGCTGGTGACGATCACCGCGCCGCGCTGGCGATCTTCGTTGCCGCTCGCCAGTGTGCCGGCCAGCTTGTCGAGTGCATTGTGGCGGCCGACATCCTCGCGGACCCAGGCCAGCGTGCCGTCGGCACGCAGCCAGGCCGCCGCATGGGTGGCGCCGGTATCGCGCAACAGCGCCTGGCGCCTGTAGAGGGCGGCAAAGGCGGCGTCGAATACGGCCGGTTCGAAGCTGGCCGTGCTGGTGACGGGCGCCGGCAGGCGCAGCACCTGGTCGAGCGACTCGCTGCCGCACAGGCCACAGCCGGTGCGGCCCGCCAGCGCACGGCGGCGTGCCTTGAGCCCGGCAAAGGCGGCATGGGCGATGTCGAGCCGCACGGTCACGCCGTTATCGGCTGCCTCCACCTCGATGCCGTAGATATCGCCGATGCTGTCGATAATGCCTTCGCTGAGGCTGAAACCGATCGCGAAGTCTTCCAGGTCGGTCGGCGTCGCCAGCATCACCGCATGCGAGATGCCGTTGTATTCGAGCGCGACCGGCACCTCTTCGGCCAGGCGGTCATCCTCAGCCGTCATCGTGCCGCCGCGCCAGCGCCTGACCGCGACGGTGCGCTGCGCCGGCGCATCCTCGATACCAGCGCCGCTGTTTTCGCTTGGCATGTCCCGCTTCATCCGTCGTCCCCCGCTTGTCCGCAGGCCTGGTTTTCAACACCTGCGGCCATGCTTTATTTGTATGCCTTCGTTGACGATTGGCAAGCCAAGTCTATGCTGACAGGGTCGACATCCCGCCATGAGTTGGGGTGTTGTTCCGGGGCCGGATCGGCTCACGCACCTTCTGGGAGGCAATATGGCCAAGCGACGCGATGTGCCGGGCATCCGGCCTTACGACGGCCCCGCAGGCGGCTGGGGCGCGCTACGCGCGACGGCGCAGGCCATCCACGACCAGATGGACGCAGTCAAGGCGCCGATCACGCTGCTGCGGATAAATCAGCCAGACGGCTTCGATTGCCCCGGTTGCGCCTGGCCTGACAAGGAGCACCGCTCTACCTTCCAGTTCTGTGAAAACGGCGCCAAGGCGGTCACCTGGGAGGCGACCAACAAGCGGGTGCCGCCGGCGTTCTTCGCCGGCACCACGGTATCGGCCCTGCTGGCGCGATCCGACTACGAGCTGGAAGACCTGGGGCGGCTGACGCACCCGCTGGTCTACGACCGCGACCGGGATACCTTCCGCGCCGTCGCCTGGGAAGACGCCTTCAGCCGGATCGGCGAGATCCTGCGCGGGCTGCCGCCCGATCAGGTCAATTTCTACACCTCCGGCCGGGCCTCGAACGAGGCGGCCTTTCTCTACCAGCTGTTCGCACGCGAATACGGCACCAACAATTTCCCCGATTGCTCGAACATGTGCCACGAGGCCACCAGCGTCGGCCTGCCGCGCTCGATCGGCATCGGCAAGGGCACGGTGTCGCTGGATGATTTCGAGCATTGCGATCTGATCATCTCGATCGGCCACAACCCCGGCACCAACCACCCACGGATGATGGGCACGCTGCATGAGGCGGCGCGCCGCAATGTACCGATCATCGTCTTCAACCCGCTGCGCGAGCGCGCGCTCGAACGCTTCGCCGACCCGCAGAACTGGCTCGAAATGGCCACCTACGGCTCGACCCGGATCGCCTCGACCTATTACCAGGTCGACGGCGGCGGCGACGCGGCCGCCCTGATCGGCATCATGAAGGCGCTACTGGCGATGGATGCCGAGCACGGCGGCGTGCTGGACCACGATTTCATCGCCGCGAACACCGAGGGTTTCGAGGCCTTCGCCGCCGAGCTGGAATCGACGACCTGGGCGGAGATCGAAAAGGCCTGCGGGCTCGCGCGCGCCGATCTCGAACAGGTGGCGGCGCTTTATGCCGCCTCGAATGCGACGATCGTCACCTATGGCATGGGCGTTACCCAGCACAACAAGGGCACGGCCAATGTCCGCCTGATCGCCAACCTGCTGTTGCTACGCGGCAACTTCGGCAAGCCCGGTGCCGGGATCTGCCCGCTGCGCGGCCACTCCAACGTGCAGGGAAACCGCACGGTGGGCATCACCGAGTGCCCGTCGCCTGCTTTCCTGGCGCGCATCGAGCAGGTATTCGGCTTCAAGCCACCCGAGGCCCCCGGGTATCACGCCGTCAGTGCGATGCAGGCGATGGTAGACGGCCAGGCCAAGGCGCTGATCTGTTTAGGCGGCAATTTTGCCGTCGCGCTGCCCGACCACGAGCAGTCGTTCGCCGCGATGGGCAAGCTCGATCTCAGCGTGCATGTCGGCACCAAGCTCAACCGCTCGCATCTGCTGGTGGCCAAGGAAACCTACCTTTTCCCATGCCTGGGGCGGACCGAGCTCGACGTGCAGGCGAGCGGCCCGCAGGCGGTGACGGTGGAGGACTCGATGTCGATGGTCCACGCCTCTTCCGGCAAGCTCACGCCTGCATCGGAGCAGCTGCGCTCGGAGCCGGCGATCGTCGCCGGTCTCGCCGTGGCCACGCTGCCCGACAGCAAGGTGCCCTGGCTCGAGATGATCGCCGACTACGACAAGATCCGCGATGCGATCGAGAAGACCGTGCCGGGCTTCGACAACTACAACGCGCGCATCAGGCAGCCCGGCGGGTTCCGCATGCCGCTGCCGCCGACCGAGCGCAGATGGACGACCCCCTCGGGCAAGGCGGTGTTTTCCGTTTACGGCGGCGTGGGTGAAGACGCCGGGGTGTTCGGCGCCGATAAGGTGCTGCGCCTCATTACGCTGCGCAGCCACGACCAGTACAACACCACGATCTACGCGATGGACGACCGCTATCGTGGCGTATTCGGACGCCGCGACGTGCTGTTCATGAACGAGGCCGACCTGGCCGCGCGCGGGCTCGAGCACGGTGACCTGGTCGACATCGAGACGGTCACGCCGGGTAGAAAGCTGCGCATGGAGAAGGTCACGGCCATCGCCTACAGCATCGCGCGGGGCTCGGTCGGTGCCTACTACCCCGAGGCCAACGTGCTGGTGCCGCTCGATTACATCGACAAGGATAGCGGCACGCCGTCCTACAAGTCGGTGCCCGTGCATGTGATGCGCTCGACAGCCCCGTGACGTAGCGGGCGGCATGCCAGGCTTCGCGCCAGGCAGCCCCCTGGCCGATCCGGTCCACGGGGGTGACGGCCCCTAGCTGACGGTCGAAACCGCCGGTGTTTCCGTCTTCATGAAACAGGCTGCGATCACCGCCACCGCAAACACCGCCGCCAGCAGCAGGAAGCCCTGCGCATAAGCGGTATGGATGCCGGGCGGCGTCGTGCCGTACAGCGTTTCGCGCCACTGGACGAAAACCGCGACGATCGCCACGCCCATGACACCGCCGAGCTGCCGCGCATAGCTCGTCACGACGGCGGCCTGCCCGAGCTGATGCGGCGCGAGGTGGCGCAGTGTCGCCAGGTTCAGCGCCGGCAGGATCAGCCCGAGCCCGATGCGGCCCAGCACGGTGGCCATGATGATCTCGCGATACGGAATGTTGCCGCCTCGCGCCGCGAACACCAGAAACGACACGCCGAAGGCGACCAGCCCGATCACGGTGATCCATTTCGGCGAGTAATCGTCCGCCATTCGGCCCGCCAGCGGCAGCATGACGACCAGCGCGATGCCCGACGGCACGAGCGCGATGCCCGCGGCGGCAGCCTTGAACGCCAGCGCGTTCTGCAGGAAGACCGGGATCAGGTAGGTCGAGCCAAACAGGCCGAAGCCGTAGGCGAACGCGACGAGCGCGCCCATCGCGAAGGTGCGCTGCGCAAACAGCGTCAGATTGATGATTGGCGCCGGGTGGCGCCTGGCGTGCCGATGGTAGAGCAGCACGGCAGCCAGCGCCGTCGCCCCCTGTGCGATGGTCCACGGCGACGACAGGCCGCTGTGCTGCAGGCTCGATACCCCCTCGATCAACGCGATCGCGCCGAGCGTGAGCCAGCCCAGGCCAAACCAGTCGAAGGGGCTGGGCTTGGCCGCTCTCGGCGCCGGCAACAGGTAGAGCGCGGCCAGCGCGGCGATCACGCCAAACGGCGTGCCCAGCAGGAAGATCGATTCCCAGCCGTAGCGGTCCAGCATGATGCCTGCCAGCGACGGCGCCACGGCGGGTGTCAGCGCGATGCTGAAGATCAGTATCCCCGACGCCCTGCCCTGGATTTCCGGCGGGAACAGCCGCATCAGCGCCAGCGCGCCCATCGGCTGCAGCACACCGGTAGCCGCGCCCTGCACGATGCGAGCCGCGACGACGAGCGCGAAGGTCGGCGCGAAAAAGCCGGCGACGCTCGCGGCCGTCAGCGTGGCCAGCGCCAGCAGGAAGACGACGCGGAAGCCCAAGCGGTCGAGCAGCCACGACGTCGGCAGCATCGCCACCGTCATCGCGGCCAGAAAACCGGTCATCGCCCATTGCACCTGGTCCTGGCCCAGCCCGAAATGCCGCGTCAGCGCCGGGACAGCGACATTGAAGCTGGACGTGCAGAGCACGCCGGCGACTGTGCCGATGCCGAGGATGAACAACACCATCCACTTGTAGCGCGGCCCGTAGCGCTCGGTGAGCGCATCGAAGCTGGCGGGTTGAGGGAGCAAACGCATGGGGCGGATACCGCACTTTCTGAATTGACGGGGCTGGCACGGTACGGCTGCGATCACCCGCCATTGCCACCATCCGGCCATTATCGCAAAAACGCCGGCGGCACGCCCATGGCGCGCGCCGCGGCTTGCCTGACGCGATGGGCGGCATCATCCATCTTTTGTGGCGTGCTGGACGTGAAGGTTCAATCGTCTGCCATTTCGCACGGAACTCGACTCGCCACCGGCAGGCAACACGCTTGCCAAACGGCACCTGAGCGTCTGGCAGGTACCGTTTGGCCCGCTGGAAACGCCGCAAACCATCGCCCGGTTAGCGCCTATACTGGCTGAGCAGGCCGGCCTGCTTTCGTGGACGGCGGCCGCCCCGCCGCCAATAGGGATCGAATGGCGGGCGGTGCGATCGGCAGGCCCCGTTTCCACCGATATGCCTGCCACGCCGCAGCCAGGTGCCCCGGCCACACACGGCACCGCAGGCCGGCAGCGCGCCAATGCCCCACCCCAGCAACCAT
Source organism: Chitinivorax sp. PXF-14 (assembly GCF_040812015.1). Taxonomy (NCBI): domain Bacteria; kingdom Pseudomonadati; phylum Pseudomonadota; class Betaproteobacteria; genus Chitinivorax; species Chitinivorax sp. PXF-14. The sequence goes on from NZ_JBFNXJ010000008.1 coordinate 69,058, forward strand.
AACCGTGCATTAACCCTCTGGAGAATCACCATGGCACTGCGCATCAACGATCTCGTTCCCAACTTCAGCGCTGACACCGATCAGGGCGCCATCACCTTCCATGACTGGATAGGCAACGGCTGGGCCATCCTGTTTTCCCACCCCAAGGACTTCACCCCGGTCTGCACCACCGAATTCGGTGCCGTCGCCCACCTGGCGGACGAATGGGCCAAACGCCGCACCAAGGTGATCGGCGTGTCGGTGGACGGCGTGGATGCCCACAAGAGATGGAAAGGCGACATCGAAGGCTACGCCGGCACCAAGGCTGGCTTCCCGATCATCGCCGACGAAGGCCTGGCGGTGTCGAAGGCATTTGACATGCTGCCGGCCGAGGCCTACCTGCCCGATGGCCGCACCGCCGCCGATACTGCCACCGTGCGCTCGGTATTCATCATTGGGCCGGACAAGAAACTCAAGCTGTCGATGACCTACCCGATGTCGGTCGGCCGCAACTTCGCCGAAGTCCTGCGCGCCCTCGATGCCCTGCAGCTGACCTACAACGCACCGCTCGCCACACCTGCCAACTGGATGGTAGGCGAAGACGTCATCGTCGCCCTCGCGCTCAACGACGATCAGGCCCGCGAGAAATACGGCAAGATCGACATCAAGCTACCTTACCTGCGCACGACGGCGATGCCGAAATAAGTCATCGTTGGGAGCGGGCCGGGTTTGCCAGTCAGCGCCGGCGCGTTCTTGGCTTGGTTTGGCGTCAGCTGCGGCGATGACGATGGGGAGTCCGCGACATGCCCGAGCCCGTACGCGCATTCAAGCTCGATGACCAGGCCATAAGCGCTTTCACGATTGGCGCGAAGCCTTATCCGGCATTGTCTGGCATGGGGCAAGGACGCCAGTCAACACCGCGTTCGTCGATCATGGTGTTGACTCGTTAGGCCCCCGCCACACATTACCCTTGGAGCTCGCTGATGAAGCCCACCGAACCCACGTCTGCCGCCGAGCGCGCGCTTCGTCGCTGCGATGAGCTGATTGCCTGGTACGAAAGGCAAAAACGTACACAACGCCTACTCGACAATACGCTCCAGACCTTGGTTGTTCTGGCTGCCGGCACAACGGCCTTTGCCGCTGCGATCGACGGCCTGGAGAAGTGGGCCGTGGTGCTGCCGGCGGTGGTGACAACCGTTGCAACGGGGTTGAGCACGACGTTTCGCTTTAGAAACAAGTACGTCAACTTTGCCTCTGCCGCAGAGCGGCTGAAGTGGGTGAAGTTGCGCTACGCTGTCCGCACCGAACGTGACCCCAAGGATGCGAAGTCACTCGAAGACCTGGTAAACAATATGGAAGCCATCGTCTCCGCCGAGCTGTCCGAGTGGCGGGAGGGGCTTCTCACTGGCAACATCGCGGGGAAGCAGATCGAGCAAGCAGCCAAATAGTGCCGTGCTCCGCAGCCCCTTACCGTCTCTGCCCCGCTCATGGAGCCCTTTTATGAAATGGTGTTTGGTTTTTCTCGTTGCGCTCCTTTCGCTTGCTGCGCATGGCGCATGGATTGACCCGACAGGCAAAGCGATTCCAGACACGGAAAGCATGCGCAGCGCCGGTGACTTCGGCGTGCAAATCGTGCTGACGGCGGATGAAGACCGGTTTCGCCAGGCATGGAACACCTCAAAGACGCCACCGCGTCTGAGTACGACCAACACCGTACGTCTTGGCGCCGCTGTCTCGGCGCTCCTCATCTTTCATGGCTGCGCCCCGGACGCCGAGGGTGTTTGCGACGTGGTAGTCGAATTCGTTCTCGAAGACGCGGATGGCAAGAAAACACCTGCTGGTGGCGGCCCCGTCTGGATCGGAAAGCCGATGCAGCAACGATTCTTGCAGCTCGGCCAGGCGAGCATGAGCGTGGGTTTTGACAAGACCGACCCTGTCGGCGACTACAAGATTACGGCGAACGTCAAAGATCGCGTGTCTGGCCGATCACTTTCCGTCGTGTCCCGTTTGAAAGTGACTAAGTGAGCCATTAGGCCGTGCGGGCCCCGGCATTCCATCGCATCTTGCACATAGGCATATCAACGGAGGCAAACAATGGCACGTGTCCGCGTTGAAGGTTTCACCATTTCGCTCGACGGGTACGGCGCCGGCCCGGATCAAGACCTCGACAACCCGCTCGGCGTGGGCGGGACGGAGCTGCACCAGTGGCTCATCCCGACCCGCACCTTCCTGCGGGCCCTGTTCGGCAAGGACGGCGGCACGACCGGCGTCGACGATGATTTCGCCGCCCGTGGCTTTGACCGTGTCGGGGCCTGGATACTCGGTAGGAACATGTTCGGCCCGATTCGTGGCGACTGGGCGGACAGCAACTGGAAAGGCTGGTGGGGCGACAATCCGCCGTATCACGTGCCCGTCTTCGTCCTGACCCATCATGCGCGTGCCCCCATCGAGATGGAAGGCGGCACGACCTTCCACTTCATCACGGGCGGCATGCACGAGGCGCTCGACCGTGCACGCGAGGCCGCGGCCGGGCTGGACGTGCGGATAGGCGGCGGGCCGGCCACCATCCGGCAATATCTGCGCGAGGGCCTGATCGATGAGCTGCACATCGCGATCTCGCCGGTGCTGCTCGGCCGAGGGGAGCCGCTGTTCGAAGGGTTGGACTTGCGGACGCTGGGCTACGAGTGCGTTGAATCCGTCGCATCGGAGAAGGCTACGCATGTCGTGCTGCGGCGCACAGCGCGCACAGGCGCTTGAGCACACGTTGAAGGCCGATGCACCTGTCCGGGCGCAGCCTTGGCTCGAACGACAAGGGCTTTCCCATCAATCGTTAGTCGATTGCCTTCCCTCTTCCACTGACGGTCGTGCATCGCTGGCGATGCGCGGCCGCAGTTGGGGACGATCCCCTCCTCACCTTCATGCGATGCCTGCGAGAACTGGCCGCATCCCGTCAACCCGCCTTGCGCGCCTGCTGCGCCTTGCCATATTCGGACGGCGGCACGCCTTCCCAGCGCTTGAAGGCGCGGCGGAAATTCGCCAGATCGGTGTAGCCGAGCGTGTAGGCGATCTCCTGGATGCTGATATTGCCGGCCTTCAGGTGCTCTATCGCGCGTGTCCGCCGGACATCCTCCAGGATGGCCTTGAACGATGTCCCTTCCTGCAGCAGGTGGCGGTGCAGTGTGCGCTGCGTCATGTAGAGCAGGCGCGCGGCGACGGCAAGTGACGGGAAATTGCCGTTTGCCTCCAGCAGCAGCCGGCGCACGCGGGTGCTTAGCGAGGCCGAGCGCGTGAGCTTTTCGAGCTCGCGCTGGCAGATCGCCACGGCTTCGGCAAAGGCGTTCGGGTCGGCCATCTTGAGCGGCTGGTCGACCTCGGCCAGCGGGAAGGCGTAGCCAGCCCAATCCTGGCCGTAGCGCACCGGGCAGGCGAACATCTCATCCGCCAGCGCCGCGTAGTCCGGCGCGGCAAACGGGAAGGCGACGACGCGGACCCGGCAGGCGCCGGCACTGACGGCTTCGAGCAGCCGCGCAAAGGTCAGTACGACGGCTTCGAGCACCGGCCGGGCGATATCGTCGAGCGGCAGTTTCTCTTCGAAGACGAGCCGCATCTCGTCGCCATGGGCCATATGGCGGACGTTGACGAGCGTGGTGCGCACCGGCAGGTAGCGCTCGATCAGCTCGAATGCCTCGCGCAGCGTGCCGCTGTTCATTGCCGCATAGCCGAGAATCCCGTGGGCGTTGGGCGGCAGCCTGGCGCCAACCAGCAGGCCCAGCGCGGGCTCGCCGGTGATCGCGAGCGCGTCGCGTACCAGTTGCTGCACCTGCGGGAACGCGGGCTGCAGCGATGGATCAATCAGCTGCGCCAGCGTCATGCCGTTTTGGGCGAGCCATTGCCCGACATCGCCTCCACTCGCCTGGATCTGTTCGGCGATCTGGCGGATGTAGAAACCAGGCAAGGGATAGTCGGATCCAGACATGGGGGGCGAAAGATGGTGGGATGACAAATTGTCAATAAATGACCCGTCAATGTCAATCCGCCCTCTCTCGGTGGGCTGTGTGGGCACCATAACATCGGGTCACCACAAACCACAAACCACATACCACAAAGAAGGAGATCCCATGCTGACAACAAGATCCCGCCAGGGGCCCAATACCGCCCACATCAATGGCCGGCCGATCACGGTGGCGCCGGACGAAACGCTGCTGCAGGCCGCGCTGCGCGAAGGCATTGCCTTTCCGCACAGCTGCCGCGTCGGCGGCTGCGCCAACTGCAAGTGCAAGCTGGCCGAGGGCAAGGTCAAAGAGTTGACCGAGACCACCTATATCCTCAGCGACGAGGAGCTCGACCAGGGTTTCATCCTGGCTTGCCAGAGCGTGCCGCGCAGCGATGTGCGCATCGAAGTCGACCTGGCGGGCGCAGTGCCGCGCCAGCAGGTGAGCGGCAAGGTGGTGGGCCAGAGCAAGCTGACCCACGATATCACCCGCCTGCAGGTGCAGCTCGACACGCCGCTGGACTACCAGGCCGGCCAGTTCGCCGATATCAGCATCGGCTCGCTGCCGAGCATCAGCCGTAGCTACTCGTTCGCCACCCCGCCGCAGGCCGATGGCCGCGTGGAATTCTTCGTGCGCAAGGTGCCGGGCGGCGTGTTCTCGACGGCCATCAATGAGCGCGAGCTGATTGGCGAAACCGTCCGTGTGGATGGCCCCGCAGGCGACTTCTGGCTGCGCGAAGGGCGTACCCCGCTGCTGCTGGTGGCGGGAGGCAGCGGCCTCGCACCGATCCTGGCGCTGTTGCAGCAGGCCGCGCAGGACGGCTGCTCGCGGCCGGTGGCGCTGCTGTTCGGCGCCCGCACCGAGCGCGACCTGTATGCGCTCGACGAGATCGAGGCCATCCGCCGCAGCTGGCGCGGTGATTTCCGTTTTGTGCCGGTGCTCTCCGAAGCTGGCCCCAATGACGGCTGGGCCGGCGAACGCGGGCTGGTCACCGATCACCTGCAACGGCATCTCGCCGACGGCGCGGACGTCTATCTGTGCGGCCCGCCGGTGATGATCGATACGGCGGAGAAGCGGCTGCAGAGAGGTGGTGTCGGGCCAAAGCGCATCCATGCCGACCGTTTCCTGACACGGCAGGACACACCAGCCAAGAGCCAGCCGGCACGCCAGGCAGCGCCTGTCTTGCCCAAGACTTCGGCGGCGAACGACGCGGGGCTGTTCGATTACCTCAAGTACTTCCTGTTCCATGGCATCGCCATGCTGGCCGTGCTGTGCATCCTGGCCGGCGGCCAGTACACCACTTATGGCCTGCTGACGGTGCTCGGCTTCTACTTCATCGGCGACGCGATCGCCGGCGACGATCTGTCCACGCCAAACTACCGCCACCCCGGCATATTGACGGTGCAGCTGTGGCTCGCGCTGCCGCTGTTGTCGCTGATCGTGTTCTCCGCAGTCTGGAGCGTGAGCCCGGGCGATCCGCTAGGCTTTGGCGCCATGATCAGCGGGCTCAGCGGCATCGATGTGCTGGCGCTGCGCAACGCGACCGGCATCGGCCACCATGTGTCGGCCATCCTGCTGACCGGCCTGATGATCGGCATGATCGGCACCATCACCGCCCACGAGCTGACGCACCGCACTTGGGACCCGATCTCGATGCTGGTCGGCCGCTGGCTGCTGGCATTCAGCTTCGACACGGTCTTCGCGATCGAGCACGTGTACGGTCATCACCGTTATGTCTCCACCGAGCATGACCCGGCCACCGCGCCGCGCGGCCGCAATGTCTACTACCACGTGCTGGCCTCGACCATCATGAGCAACGTCAGCGCCTGGAAGATCGAAAAGCGCCGCCTGCAGCGCCGTGGCTATGGCCTGTTCTCGTACCACAACGCCTTCCTGCGCGGCCACCTGATGAGCGTGCTGCTGTTGCTGGGCGCCTGGTACATCGGCGGGCCGGTGGCTGCGGGCTTCTTCACCCTGTGCGCATTGTGGGGCAAGGCATTGCTCGAAATCGTCAACTACATGGAGCACTACGGCATGGTGCGCAATCCGGAGACACCGGTGCAGCCGCGCCACTCGTGGAACACCACCCGCCGCATCAGCTCCTGGTCGATGTTCAACCTGACGCGCCACTCGCACCACCACGCCCAGGGCGAGGTGCCCTACCAGGACCTGAAGCCGTTCCCCGATGCACCGACCATGGTCGGCGGCTACCTGACCACCATCCTGGTGGCGATGATCCCGCCGCTGTGGCATGCGCTGATGACGCCGAAGGTGCTGGCCTGGGACCGCGATTACGCCACCGAGGAAGAGCGCCAGCTGGCGAAGCGCGCCAACCAGCGCAGCGGCATCAGCAGATTGCGGGCGGCAGCCTGACAAGGTTGGCCAGCCCCCGGCAAACCGCAGTCCAAGCTTGACCCGACCCGCCCGGTCATACAGCCGGGCGGTTTTTTTCATGATGGCGGCGCCGTGCTTATCCATCGTGGCCGCCAGCCCCGCGCACGGCTGCGCTGCAATGCCCCCATCGGCCACGGGCGGCACCTGCGGCGGCAGGTGCACTCGTCCGGCACGGCGAGCTGTGCTATGTTGGCGGCGCCCGTCATCCACCCCGCCCTATTCCTCATGAGCAGCCGTGCCACGCGCCCAAGCGGAACGCCGTTGTGGGTTCAGATCGAAACCACACTCCGCGACGACATCCTCAAGCGCCGGCTGCATGGCCGGCTGCCCAACGAGCAGGCGCTGGCCGAGCGTTTCGAGGTCAATCGCCACACGGTGCGGCAGGCGGTGCAGGCGCTGCAGGCCAAGGGCCTGGTGCGCATCGAGCATGGCCGCGGCACCTTCGTCCAGGAAGAAATGATCGACTACCGGCTCGGCCGGTCGAGCCGCTTCTCGCATAGCCTGGCCAGCCAGCATCTGGTCAGCGACGTGGCGGTGCAGTCCTGGGCCGAGATCGCGGCGGCAGGCGACGTGGCCGCGCTGCTCGGCGTCGAGCCCGGCACGGCGCTGCTGCGCGTCGAATCACACGATCTGGCGGATGGCCGCGTGGTCAGCGTGTGCACGCAGTATTTCCCTCTGCCGCGCTTTGCCGGTTTCATCGAGGTTTACGGCGCTTGCGGCAGCGCAGCCGAGGCCTTTGCCCGCTTCGGCATCGGTGCGTTCTCCCGCACCATGAGCCGCATCAGCGCGCGGCTGCCGCGCCCCGAGGTGGCGCGCGCGCTGCAGCAAGGCAAGACCCAGCCCGTGCTGTATGTCGAGAGCGTCTATGCCGATGCGGCGGGGACGCCGATCGAATACGGCATCACGCGCTTTGGCGGCGACGCGGTGCAAATCGTCGTGGAGCCAGACTGAATGGCTGTTAGCGCCGGACATCTAGATGTCACCGGCTTGTAACATCTGCCCCGTATCCTGCGTGTCATCCACCAACGCAATGGGGCATTCGACATGTTGTCTCTCTCCCGCATCACCGCCGCCGTGCTCGCACTGGCTGCCTCTCACGCCTTCGCCGACGCCACGCTGACCGTCTACACCGCGCTCGAAGCGGACCAGCTCAAGGCATACCAGCAGAAATTCGAAGAAGAAAACCCGAGCATCAAGATCAAGTGGGTGCGCGACTCCACCGGCATCATCACCGCCAAGTTGCTGGCCGAAAAAGCCAACCCGCAGGCCGACGTGGTGATGGGCGTCGCGGCCTCGTCGCTGCTGGTACTCGAAAAGGAAGGCATGCTGCAGGGCTACGCGCCTAAGGATGTCGGCAAGCTCAGCAAGGGCTATGTCGATGACGCCACCCCGCCGGCCTGGGTCGGCATGGACGTGTGGGCTTCGACCATCTGCTTCAACACTGTCGAAGCCGCCAAACAGGGCCTGAAGAAGCCGGAATCGTGGAAGGACCTGCTCAAGCCTGAATACCGCGGCAAGATCGTCATGCCCAACCCGGCCTCCAGCGGCACCGGCTATTTCGACGTGACCGCGTGGCTCAAGCTGTACGGCGACAAGGAAGGCTGGAGCTATATGGACAAGCTGCACGACAACATCGCGCAGTACACCCATTCGGGCTCGAAGCCGTGCAAGCAGGTGGCTGCTGGCGAGTTTCCGGTCGGCATCTCGTTCGAATACCGCGCGGCCAAGCTGAAGGAAGGCGGCGCGCCGATCGATCTGGTGTTCCCGAAGGAAGGCCTGGGCTGGGATGTCGAAGCCACCGGCATCATGAAGGGCACCAGGAATCTCGATGCCGCCCGCCGCCTGGCCGACTGGTCCGCTTCGCGCTCGGCCAACGAGCTGTACGAGAAGAACTTCGCCGTGGTGGCCATGCCTGGCGTCGCCAAGCCGAACGCCTTCATCCCGGCCAATTACGAGCAGATGCTGATCAAGCAGGACCTGCGCTGGTCCGCATCGAACCGCGACACCATCCTGGCCGAATGGACCAAGCGCTACGACGCCAAGTCCGAGCCCAGGAAATAAGCGCCCGCCGGGCCTGGCGCCCGGCCCCTGTTTCAATGGCGGGCGCCTGCGCCCGCCCATCGCGTTTGCACCATGAACCCTAACGTTATCGAATCGCTCGACGCGCTCTCTGCGCTATACCTGGGCCAGGGCCAGTCGCGCTACGGCGGCGAGGCCGTCAGCCAGCTTGCGCATGCGCTGCAGTCGGCCCACGCGGCCGAGGCGAGCGGCGCCGCGCCGTCGCTGATCGTCGCCGCGCTGCTGCACGATGTCGGCCACCTCGTCGCCGGCCAGGGCAATCACGATGTCGCCAACGGCATCGACGATCACCATGAAGCCGTCGGCGTCAACGCCCTGCGCGCGCTGTTCGGCGACGAGGTGCTGCAGCCGATCGCGCTGCACGTGGCGGCCAAGCGCTACCTGTGTGCACTGCACCCTGATTACCTGGCGCTGCTGTCTGACGCCTCGCGCCAGTCGCTCGCCCTGCAGGGTGGGCCGATGACGGCGGACGAGGCTGCTCGCTTCAGTCTGCGGCCATATGCCGCCGAGGCCATCGGCCTGCGCCATTGCGATGACGCGGCCAAGGCGGTCGATGCGATCACGCCCCCCTTCGAACACTACCTGGCCATGGCGGCAACGCTGCTGAAACCTGCCCAATGAAAAACGATCTCGCCTTCCTGCTCTCCAAACCCCAGGCCGCGCCCGGCGCCGGGCACGATGCCGGCTACCTGCGCATCAGCGGCCTGCACAAGCGCTTCGGCCAGCACACGGTGCTGAAGGGACTCGACCTCGGCATCGGCAAGGGCGAATTCGTCTGCCTGCTCGGGCCCTCCGGCTGCGGCAAGACGACGCTGCTGCGGCAGATTGCCGGGCTCGATCAGCCCGATGCCGGCGCCATCGTCATGCAGGGCCGCGACATCACCCGGCTGCCGCCGAGCCAGCGCGACTATGGCATCGTGTTCCAGTCCTACGCGCTGTTTCCCAATCTCACCGCGGCCGAGAACATTGCCTACGGCCTGCGCGGCCGCCGCGAGGACCGTGCCCGGCGGGTGCGCGAGCTGCTCGCGCTGATCGACCTGGAAAGCATCGAACAGCGCTACCCGGCCCAACTGTCGGGCGGGCAGCAACAGCGCGTCGCACTGGCGCGGGCGCTGGCGACCTCGCCCAGCCTGCTGCTGCTCGACGAGCCGCTGTCGGCGCTCGATGCCCGGGTACGCGAGCATCTGCGCGGCGAGATCAAGTCGCTCCAGGAAAAACTCGGCATCACCACGATCATGGTCACGCATGACCAGGAAGAGGCTCTGCTGATGGCCGATCGCGTGGTGGTGATGAATGGCGGCGCGATCGAGCAGGTCGGCAGCCCGCTCGATGTCTATCGCGAGCCTGCCAGCCGCTTCGTGGCCGATTTCGTGGGCCAGGCCAACTGGCTGGCGGCCACAGTGAGCGGGCCGGGCCGCGTCAGCTTCGGCCACGAGGACATCATGGTCGCCACATTGCCGCAGCTAGCCTCGGGTTCAAAGGTCGAGCTGTTCCTGCGCCCCGAGGACGTGACGCTGCACGCCCACTGGCCGGCCACGCCCGACGCGGTGCTGGCCGACATCGTCAAGCTCGAACTGCTTGGGCCGATCTACCGCGTCCACCTCGCGGTGCCGGCCTGGGGCTCGCAGACGGTGCGCGCCGACATCACGCACGCCCAGTTGCACGGCCTCGCGTTGACGACCGAGCGGCGGGTCCCCGTGTCGCTCGATGTCGATCGGCTCAAGGTCTTTCTGCCGCAGGGGGCAGCATGTTGACCGCCCTGCACTGGCCCGCGCGCCCCCTGGCCTCGTCCAGCGAGCGCGCCGCCGGTTGCCTGGCCTGGCTGCTGCTGCTGGCCATGGTGGTGTTCATCGCGCTGCCGCTGGCCGCCATACTCGGCAAGGCGCTGACCGGCGAGCACGGCGAATTCGCGGGCGCAGGCCCGATCCTCGCGACGCTGGCGCAGCCCGGCCTCGAGCGTGTGATCTGGAACAGCCTCAAGGTGGCGCTGACGACGACCGCGCTGGTCGTGCCGCTGGCTTACCTGTTCGCCGCCGCCGTCACCCGCACCACGATGCCGCTCAAGCCGCTGTTCCGCGTCACGGCCCTGCTGCCGCTGCTGGCGCCGTCGCTGCTGCCGGGCATCTCGCTGGTCTACCTGTTCGGCAACCAGGGCATGCTCAAGACGTGGTTCCCCGATGGCGGCATCTACGGCTTCACCGGCATCGTCATGGGCGAGGCGTTCTACACCTTTCCCTACGCGGTGATGATCCTGCTGACCGCGCTGGCGGTCGGCGATGCACGGCTCTACGAAGCGGCCACCACGCTGGGCGCCGGCCGCATCCGCCAGTTCCTCACCGTCACCCTGCCCGCGACCCGCTATGGGCTGGTGTCGGCAGCGCTGGTGGTGTTCACGCTGGTCGTCACCGATTTCGGCGTGCCCAAGGTGATCGGCGGGCAGTACCCGGTGCTGGCGGTCGAGGCCTACAAGCAGGTGATCGGCCAGCAGAATTTCCCGCGGGGCGCGGTGATCGGGCTGATGCTGCTGGTGCCGGCGATCCTGTCCTTCCTGGTCGACCGCCATCTGCACCAGCGGCAGACGGCGCTCGTCACCGCCAAGGCGCAGCCCTTGCGGCCCGCCGGCGGCTGGCTGATCCGCCTGCTGGCGACGGCCTGCTGCAGCGTGCTGGCGCTGTGGCTGGTGGCGATGCTGGGGACCGCCATCGCCGCCGGGTTCATGAAGCTGTGGCCTTACAACCTGGCGCCGACACTGGCCCATTTCGACTTCGACGATGTCGATGGCGGCGGCTGGCTGGCGTTCTACAACAGCCTGAAGATGGCGCTCGGCACCGCCGTGGCGGGCAGCGTGCTGGTCTTCCTCGGCGCCTGGTGCAGCGAGAAGCTGCGCGTGGCCGGCACGGCCCGCCGCACGCTGCACGCGCTGGCGATGCTGCCGATGGCAGTGCCGGGGCTGGTGTTGGGCCTGGGCTACATCTTCTTCTTCAACCCGGCCAACAACCCGCTCCATGGCCTGTACGGCACCATGGCCATCCTGGTGTGCTGCTCGGTTGCGCATTTCTACACGACCGCCCACCTGACCGCCGTGACCGCGCTGAAGCAGCTCGACCCGGAATTCGAATCGGTCGCCGCGTCGCTGAAAGTGCCGGTGTGGCTGACGCTGTGGCGCGTCACGCTCCCGGCCTGCCTGCCGGCCATGCTGGAGATCGCGCGCTTCTTCTTCGTCTCGGCGATGACCACGGTCTCCGCCGTGATCTTTCTGTACACGCCCGACACCGCGCTGGCATCGGTCGCGGTGATGAATATGGACGACGCCGGCGACACCGCCGCGGCGGCTGCGATGGCGACGCTGATCGTTGTCTGTTCCGGCGCCGTCTGCCTGCTGCTGGCACTGGTGTCGCGCGGCATCCTGCCGCGCAGCCAGCGCTGGCGCAGCACCGAACGGCACTGAACGGCAATGGCCGGACAGGCAAACCCAACCGGGCCGCGTGCCCGGTTTTATTGAACACAAAAAGTCATCTAGATGTCAGGAGTCATCATGCGAGACCCGATTCTGCTTACACCCGGCCCCCTCACCACCACGCTGCGTACCAAGACCGCCATGCTGATCGACTGGGGCTCGTGGGACCGCTCGTTCAACGAGCTGACCGCCAGCGTCTGCGCCGACCTGCTGGCCATCGTCAATGGTGCCGCGAGCCATGTTTGCGTGCCCTTGCAGGGCTCGGGCACGTTTGCCGTCGAGGCCGCGATCGGCAACCTGGTGCCGCGCCACGGCAAGCTGCTGGTGATGGTCAACGGCGCCTACGGCAAGCGCATGGCGCAAGCGGCGGAAATCATCGGCCGCCAGGTCGTCACCTACGAAACCGCCGACGACACGCCGCCCGATCCGCGAGAACTCGCCCGCAGGCTGGCCGCCGACCCGGCCATCAGCCATGTCGGCCTGATCCACTGCGAGACCAGCACCGGCATCCTGAACCCGCTCGACCAGATTTCCGGTGTCGTCGCCGCAGCCGGGCGCGCGCTGATCGTCGATGCAATGTCCTCGTTCGGCGCGCTGCCCATCGATGTCGGCAGCCAGCCGATTGCCGCGCTGATCGCCTCCAGCAACAAGTGTCTCGAAGGCGTGCCGGGCATGGGCTTCGTCATCGCGCGCCAGGATGCCCTGCAGGCCAGCCGCGGCAACAGCCATTCGCTGGCAATGGACCTGCTCGACCAGTACGAGTACATGCAGAAATCCGGCCAGTGGCGCTACACCCCGCCCACCCATGTCGTCGCGGCCCTGCGCGCGGCGCTCGACCAGTACCGCGAAGAAGGCGGCCAGCCGGCGCGGCTGGCACGTTATGCGCACAACTGCGAGCGGCTGGTATCCGGCATGCGGCGCTACGGCTTCCGCCTGTTCCTCGATGCGGGCCTGCAGGCGCCGATCATCGTGACCTTCCACGCGCCGGCTCACCCCGACTACCAGTTCAAGCGCTTCTACGAAGCCGTGCGCGAGAAAGGCTTCGTGCTCTACCCCGGCAAGCTGACGCAGCTCGACACCTTCCGCGTCGGCTGCATCGGCGCCATTGACCACGCGGAAATCGACCAGGCTGTTTCCGCCATCGCCCAATCGCTGGTCGATCTCGGCTGGCACACCGAAAACGAGGAATGACCATGTCCAACACCTACCAACATCTCGAAGCCGTGATTTTCGACTGGGCCGGCACCATCGTCGATTTCGGCTCGTTCGCGCCGACACAGGTGCTGCTCGACGTATTCGGCAGCGTCGGTGTGCCGATCAGGCTCGAAGAAGCGCGGGTGCCGATGGGCCTCGCCAAGTGGGACCACATCCAGGCGCTGGGCCGCCTGCCCGGCGTCGCCGCGCGCTGGCGCGACAAATTCGGCGACGCGATGCGCGACGCCGACGTGGACCGGCTCTACCGGCAGTTCATGCCGCTGCAGGTGGCGCGCGTCGGCGCCTATTCGCAACTGATCCCGGGCGCGCTCGATGCCGTGGCAACGCTGCGCGGACGTGGCCTGAAGATCGGCTCCTGCTCGGGCTACCCGCGTGTGGTCATGGATGCCTTGCTGCCGCTGGCCGCCGCCGCGGGCTACACACCCGACCACACGGTCGCGACCGACGACCTCAGTCCCGGCGGCCGGCCCGGCCCGTGGATGGCGCTGGCCAACGTGATCGAGCTCGGCGTGCGCGACGTGCGCCATTGCGTGAAGGTGGACGACACCGTGCCGGGTATCGAAGAAGGCCTGCGCGCCGGCATGTGGACCGTGGGCCTGGCCGCCAGCGGCAACGCGGTCGGCCTGAGCGCGGCGCAGTGGCAAGCGCTCGACGACACGGCGCGCGAGCAGCACCGCGCCCCGGCCGTGGCCGAGTTGCAGGCGGCGGGCGCGCACTATGTGATCGATACCGTCGGCGAGCTGCCGGCCATCCTCGATCTGATCGAAGCCCGGCTGCAACGCGGCGAACAACCCTAGGCCAGCGACATGAGCGACACCTTCCGCCCCTTCTGGCTCGCCCAGGCGCTCGCGCTCGACGACGCACCGCCGGCCCCGCCGGCAACCGGCCCGCTCGATGTCGACGTGTGCATCGTCGGCGGCGGCTACACCGGGCTGTGGACCGCCATCCAGGCCAAACAGGCGCGGCCGGACTGGCGTATCGCCGTGATCGAGCGCGACATCTGCGGGGCCGGCGCCTCCGGCCGCAACGGCGGCTGCATGCTGACCTGGTCGACCAAGTTCCTGTCGCTCCTGGCGCTGTTCGGCGAGAGCGAGGCCGTCAGGCTGGTGCGGGCATCCGAACAGGCGGTCGGCGACATGGCCGACTTTTGCCAGCGCCATGGCATCGACGCGGAGATCCGCCTCGGCGGCGCCGTTTACGCCGCCAGCAACGCTGCCCAGACCGGCGCGCTCGACCGGGTGTTTTCAGCGCTGTCGCAGCATGGCATCAATCGCTGGCGCGCCCTGACATCGGCCGAATGCCTGCGCCAGAGCGGCTCGGCGCGGCTCTCTGGCGGCGCGGCGAGCGATGCCGCCGGCACGCTGCAGCCGGCCCGGCTTGTGCGCGGGCTGCGCCGGGTGGCGCAGCAGCTCGGCATCGGGATTTACGAACACACGCCGATGCTGACGCTGCAAGCGGGCCAGCCCAGCCTCGTCACCACGCCACAGGCCCGCATCGAGGCCAGGCAGGTCGTGCTGGCCATCAATGCGAGCATGGCCACCGCCTTTCCGCAGTTCGCGCGCAGCATCGTGCTGGTGTCGTCCGACATGGTCGTCACCGCCCCGCAGCCAGCCGTGATCGAGGCGCTGGGCCTGGGCCGCGGGCAGGCGGTATGCGACCTGCGCACCTTCGTCCATTACTGGCGCAGCACGCCGGACGGCAGGCTGATGCTCGGCAAGGGCGGCAACGACATCCCCTTCGGCAACCGCCTGCGCCCGGGTTTCGACCAGCCTAGCCGCCACAGGGGGCAACTGGCGCGCGCGCTGCGGCACTTCTTCCCAGCCCTGTCCGATACGCCGATCGATGCGAGCTGGAATGGCGCGTCGGACCGCTCCGCCACCGGCTTCCCGTTCTTTGGCCGGCTTACGGGCCCGGGGCAGGTGCATTACGGCTTTGGCTATTCAGGCAACGGCGTGGTGCAGAGCTACCTCGGCGGCCAGATACTGAGCTCGCTGCTGCTCGGACGGGACGATGCCTGGACGCGCTCCGGGCTGGCCCGCGGGCCGCTCGCCCTGTTCCCGCCCGAGCCGCTGCGCTGGTGCGGCGCGACGCTGGTGCGCAACGCCATCCGGCGCAAGGAGATCGCCGAGGATGAAGGCCGCCCACCCGCCCGGCTCGACCGCTACCTGTCGCGCTATGCGAGCATGGCGGCCAAGGCTGATTAGCTGGGCCGTAGGCCATGCGGCCATGGGTCGCTTGCGCAAGCAGCCCATGGCCGCGCGGCGGTCAAACCTTTTTCAGGAATTCCGATTTCAGCTGCATAGCGCCCACGCCGTCGATCTTGCAATCGATATTGTGGTCGCCTTCGACGATGCGGATGCTCTTTACCTTGGTGCCAACCTTGATGACGAGCGACGAGCCCTTTACCTTCAGGTCCTTGATCACCGTCACGCTGTCGCCATCCTGGAGCGGCGTGCCGTTGGCGTCGAGCACCACCTTGGCCGTCTCCGTGGCTTCGGGCTCGGCCTGCTTGCCCCATTCGTGGGCGCATTCCGGGCAGATGTACAGGCTGCCGTCTTCATAGGTGTATTCGGAGCCACACTGGGGGCACGGGGGGAGACCGCTCATGGATTGCCTTCTTCTGTTGCTGGTTGTAACGATGGCGCGCGAATGCCGCACGCCCTTTCCTGCCGCTTGTATCCTGGTCGGGCCACGTTGGCCCGGCCGCACTGCCTGCGCCGGCAAGCCGGGCCAGATGCGGGATCCGGCCCTCATGCTGCCTAGCGGGCCGGCCATGCCAGGTCGCAGCAAGCACATCCAATTATAATATGATTAACATATCGGTATCGAGCGCACAGCGCCGATCTGGCACGGTGCCGTCAATCAAGCCACCGTTTCAGCCTTGAAGCGGCCTGTCATCGAGCGGCAGCGGCTCGCACGGCGTCACACATAGCCGAGCCCGATCCCGTGCAGCACGGCGCGGACGCGTTCGCGCATGCTGAGCTTGGAGAGGACGCTGGGGCCGTGTTCTCGATCGTGCCTTCGCTCGGGCCCAGCGCCTCGGCAATCTCCCGATTGTTGAAGCCACCCGCCACCATGCGCAGGATCTCGATTTCCCGGTTGGTCAGCGGGTCGGGCAGCGTCAGACTCGGGAAACGCGTTTCCGCATGCCGCAGCTCCTGCACGGCGCGCTCCGTGATGGCGGTGCGGAATAGCGTCTGGCCAGCGGCAACGCTGCGAATGCCATCGGCCAGGTGTTCGAGCGAGATGTCCTTGAGCAGGAAGCCCTTGGCGCCATGGCGGATGCCGTCGAGCCATGCATCGGCGGCGGCAGCCGGCCCATGTCATGCCGCGCCCGTAGCACCTCGATGCCTGAGCTCCGCGGCATCCGAATATCGAGCAGCACGACACCGGCCTGCACCTCAGCGATCGTGGCCAGCGCCTGTTCGCCGTCGGTGGCCCCGGCGACGACGCGGATGTCGTCGGTCAGGTTAAGCAGGCAGCGGATGCCGCTGCGAATCAGGGTCTGATCATCGATCAGCACGATCGCTAATCATGCCTATCCCTTCTGGCCGGGTAAGCGGATGTCGATGCTGCGAGAGTCCGGGGCCGCGGCGACACGTATCTCGTCGCCCAATTCACCAGTTCGTCACTGTTGCCGGGTAGCACCGCGCGGGGTACTGCTCAGGCCCCGCCGGCCTGCTCGCCACCGCCATAGCTCACGCCGTGCCGCGCGAGATAGTCACGGATCAGCTGGCGCACCACTTGCGACGGCGTCAGGTCCTGGGCCAGGCAAAGCTGCTCGAATGCCCGCTTCTTTTCCGGATCGATCAGGACGGTCAAACGCGCGGTCTTGCTTTCCATGAGGTATCTCGAATCTTGAAAACAGCCCGCATGATAATTAAATCGTCCTGCATCCGCAGCTGTTTGTGCCTGGCTGACAGATCGTGCCCGATTGCCTAAATTGAAGGCTGGAGCACACAGCATGAGGAGCCAAGCAATGGCAGTCTATCAACAGAGCTACCCGAACTCTTGCGGGGCGTCGTGCCTGCTGTGCGCGGCATTCGAGCTCGGGGTGCCCACCATTCCTCAGAATCCGGCCTACCTGCTGCTGGCGGCGGCAGCAACGCCGCTCGCGCTGACCCAGGCCTGCGAGACCCAGCTCTATCAGGTGACCAGCAACAACCCGGGCAATATCAACCCGGCCGGCTGGGGCTACAGCATGCCGTCTGACATCGTGGCCTGTGCGAGATTCCTGGGCCTCAAGGCATGGGCGGTGGCCTACGGCACCTGGAGCGTCACCGGGCTGAAGATCGGCTACAGCGACGAACTGGCCGCGTTGCGCGCCATGAATGCGCTGCACGAGCCCGGTGGCAGCAAATCGTTTTACAAGCCGCTCGGCCATCAGCGGGAACTCAAGATCCTGCTTGGTAGAGGCCGCCACAATTTCGGCGGCCTGCACTATGTGATGGTGCGCCCCGACGGCACGGTGATGGAGCCCGGGGCCGGCGCGAATTACCCGGATGTCGCCCAGGCAAAAACCGCAGTCAGCATGCATGGAACGGGTCTCTCCGTCTTCGTGCAGGCCTGAGCTCGAGCCACTGCGCCCATGGCCGCTGCGCGGGCGATCTGTCGCTGCTGGCGCGACGGGCATCAAGGCCTTCCAGCCGGCCTGCCGATTCCGGCGTGATGGCGCCAAACTCATGTAAAATGGCGGGTTTTACGCATCCAGTAGCTCGCATGTCGACAGATATCATTGCGCGGGAAGTTGCCCGACGCCGCACCTTCGCCATCATCTCCCACCCCGATGCCGGTAAGACGACGCTGACCGAGAAGCTGTTGCTGTTCTCGGGCGCGATCCAGCTGGCGGGCACGGTCAAAGGCAAGAAGACCGGCAAGTTCGCCACCTCGGACTGGATGGAAATCGAAAAGCAGCGCGGTATTTCCGTCGCGAGTTCGGTGATGCAGTTCGACTACCGCGAGCACGTGATCAACCTGCTCGACACCCCGGGTCACCAGGATTTCTCGGAAGATACCTACCGCGTGCTGACTGCGGTCGATTCGGCGCTGATGGTGATCGACGCGGCCAAGGGCGTGGAGGAGCAGACCATCAAGCTGCTCAATGTATGCCGCCTGCGCAATACGCCCATCGTCACCTTCATGAACAAGTATGACCGCGAGGTGCGCGATTCGCTCGAACTGCTCGACGAGGTCGAGAGCATCCTCAAGATCCAGTGCGCGCCGATCACCTGGCCGATCGGCATGGGCAAGACCTTCCGCGGCGTGTATCACCTGCTCAACGACACGATCATGTTGTTCGAGCCGGGCAAGGACAACGCCAGCCAGCAGGTCAGCGAAGTCATCAAGGGCATCGACAACCCGCGCCTCGACGAGCTGTTCCCACTCGAGATGGAACACCTGCGCATGGAGATCGAGCTGGTCAAGGGCGCGTCCCACCCGTTCGACCTCGATGCCTTCCTGGCCGGCACGCTGACGCCTGTATTCTTCGGCTCGGCTATCAACAACTTCGGCGTGCGCGAGATTCTCAACGCCCTGGTCGAATGGGCGCCGGCCCCCGGTGCGCGTGACGCCACGGTGCGCGACGTAGCGCCGGACGAAGCGCCGTTCTCGGGTTTCGTGTTCAAGATCCAGGCCAATATGGACCCGAAGCACCGCGACCGCATCGCCTTTCTGCGCGTGTGCTCGGGCAAGTTCGAGCGCGGCATGAAGATGAAGCACCTGCGCCTGAACCGCGATATCGCGGCATCGAGCGTGGTGACCTTCATGGCATCGAGCCGCGAGCAGGTCGAAGAGGCCTACGCCGGCGACATCATCGGCATTCCCAACCACGGCAATATCCAGATCGGCGACAGCTTCACTGAAGGCGAGGCGCTCAGCTTTACCGGCATCCCCTTCTTCGCTCCCGAGTTGTTCCGCAGCGTTCGCATCAAGAACCCGCTCAAGATCAAGCAATTGCACAAGGGTCTTCAGCAATTGGGTGAAGAAGGCGCGGTACAGGTCTTCCGTCCGGCTTCGGGCGGGGACCTGATCCTCGGCGCCGTCGGCGTGCTGCAGTTCGAAGTCGTCGCCTCGCGCCTGCAGGCCGAATACGGCGTCGATGCTGTGTTCGACAGCGCCTCGATTCATACCGCGCGCTGGGTCAGCTGCGAAGACTCGCGCATGCTGGACGACTTCGAGAAGAATCTGGCGATGAACGTGGCCCGCGATGCGGCGGATAACCTGACCTACCTCGCGACGTCGCGGGTCAACCTGGCGCTGATCCAGGAGCGCTGGCCCAAGATCCAGTTCCATGCGACACGCGAGCACGCCGCCAAGCTCAACTAAGGCGGGTGCGTTCAAGCGCATCGAAAAGGGCCGCATCAGCGGCCCTTTTTCTTGCTGCAGCGTGGAGCCTTACTGCTGCGACATGCGCTCGATCACCTTGATGATCGCGGACGAGTCGAGCTCACCCTCCCCCAGTCCCAGCAAGCCATTGATCAGTTGTGTAGTCTGGCTGCTGATCGGCAGCGACAAACCGAGCTGCCGCGCTGTGTCGAGCACGATGTGCATGTCCTTCTGGTGCAGGCGGCTCTTGAAGCCCGGCTTGAAATCGTGGTCGAGCATGCGCTTGCCGTGCACCTCGAGGATTTTGCTGCCGGCGAAGCCGCCCATCAATGCCTCCCGCACCTTGGCGGCATCGACATCGTTGCGGCGGGCAAAGGTGATTGCCTCGGCCACCGCAGCGATCGTGCCGGCCACGACGATCTGATTGCAGGCCTTGGCTACCTGCCCCGCCCCGCTCTCGCCGACATGGACGATATTCTTGCCGAGCACGTCGAGCAGCGGCTTGGCCCGTTCAAACGCCGCCTGCGGGCCGCCGACCATGATCGACAAGGTGCCGGCGATCGCACCGGCTTCGCCCCCCGACACGGGGGCATCGAGCAGCGTGATGTCTTTCTCGGCCAGACGCAGCGCCATCTGGCGTGTCTGCACCGGCAAGATGGTACTCATGTCGATGACGATCTGGCCCTGCCGCGCTGATTCGGCAATGCCGCCCTTGCCGAGCAGGACCTGCTCGACATCTGGGGTATCCGACACATTGAGGAAAATGATGTCGGCGACGGCCGCCAGCGCCTTGGGACTATCGTAGGCCACGGCGCCGGCATCGGTCAGCGGCTGGGTTGACTCGGTACGACGGGCATAGACATGCAGGGAATAGCCTGCCTTGATCAGATTGAGCGCGGTGGGGCGCCCCATGATGCCGAGCCCGATATAGCCGACTTGAGGTAGGGTCATGTTTGATCCTTGGTATTGCTGTCAGTGGAAGGAGTGTCCGGGAGCGACAGCACCGGCGCGGGGCCGGCGCCACCATTCTCGAGAAAATAGATGAAAGCGAGCAACTCGGCCACCGCGCGATACAGCTCGGGCGGAATATGCTGGTCGAGGTCGACCTGCATCAGCAAGGACACCAGCTCCGGGGATTCATGCACGAATACGCCGGCCTCGCGCGCGCGCTCGATGATCATCTCGGCCAGCAGCCCCCGCCCCTTGGCGACGACGCGCGGGGCTGTCGAGCCGGCCTGGTAGGCCATGGCGACGGACATCTGGCGCTGTTTCTGCGGGTCCATGCTCAACTGCCCGCCGTGTCGACCACGCTACCGCTCAGCTTGAGGCCGGCGGCCTGCAGTTGGGTGTCGAGCTTGCCGACGTGGCTGCGGATCTGCTCGGCCGTACCTTGCCGTGCCACCTGGAAATTGACCGAGACGGACTGCCCATGCAGGCTGACCCCCACCACGACATCACCGAGGTGGGGCATCGATAGCTTGAGCCGCGAATACCATACGCGTTCACCATCGGCGTTACCGCCCTCGCCTGGCTGTGTTGGCTGCTCCTCGACCAACCACTCCATCGGCTGGTTTGGCCAGGCCTGCCCCTGCCACAGCACCTGGCGCGTATCGAGGATGTCCAGCTGCTGCTGCACGATGTGGCGGAGCTGCGGCGCAAGATCAGCGGCATTCAGGCCGGGGGCCGGCTCCTTTTGCGCATGAACAGCGTCCGGCAACAACAGGGTGGCGGAACGCACACTGCCTGTTTGTGCCGATTCAGTTGCGCCTGCCGCTGCGCGGGCAGGTTCTGCCGTACTCGATGCTTTATCTGCTCCGGCGACTTGCGCCGTCGTCGAGGCGGTGGAAGGCGGGGCTTCCTGCCTGGCTTGCGGCTCGGCCTGCAGCGCCTGCAAGGTGCGCTGCCCGGTAACCCATTCCGCCTGATGTGATTCGTAAAAGAACCCGCTCTTGGCCAATTCCTCGTGCAGGCTGTCGGCCAGCTTGCCCGTGTCGGGTGCTGCCGCATCGATCAATGGTTGACTGGAAACCGCGGCAGGTGAGCCGCCCTTCTCTGCCACGCTGTTGATCAGCGAACCGAGAAATTTTGCCGTATCGCTGAATTTGACTTCGGGTTGCGCGTTGCCGAGCAAGGTCGCCAGGTCCTTGGTCAGCGCGAAGGTCGGACGAGGGTCGCCCTGGATGAAGGTCAGATCCAGGGTCTCGCCGGCCTGCGTGTTGGCCGGCAGATTCATGTCCAATACCTGGTTCTTGATCAATACCTCGAACCGGCCATTGGGCAGGCTCGCCATCACGAACGCGGGCAAGCGCTCGCCAGGGCTGAAACGGGAGGTTTCCCCGTCAGCCGGCTTGTCCTGAGCGGACTCAACTACGGTCGGCGTATAGCGTTTGACCAGCAGATTGAGCTGGCTGAGCCCATCGTTATGGATCATGCGGAATCAAAGCGATACAGCGCAATTATCAACTCGGCCTCTCCCCGCGAGATGCCGCATTGGCTGGAAAGCGTTGCTGCGTCCATGCCTTGGCGCGCCAGCTCGACCGCCTGGGCGTAGGGGGTGACAACGGAGACCGGTGAGGATGGCGTCTCTTCCGCTCGCGGCGGTTGCGATGCCAGTGCGACAAACGCCCGCTTGAGCTGGCTCAACTCGGATTCGAGGCTGGCGATTCGCTGTTCCAGTTCATCGCTTGCTTGCGCGGCAGGCGCCACGCCGGCCTTGTCCCTGTTGCGCTTGCTGGTGCGCAGGAACATCAGCCATTCAGCTACATAGATGCCGAGCACGATGGCCCCGGCGACCAACAACTCACGCCATGTGACGACAATCGCATTCATCACGAATCTCCATACCCATGCAGAAAGCAAGCCTGCACTTCAATCATACACATCCCGGACGTGTGTCGATGTAACGTTTGCGGCTGGCAGGTATGTCTCAATCGTTAACTATCTGTAGGCATTGGACAGACGACGCTCGTTATGGGCACTGGATATGATGCTTTCCATCTCGCGCATCCAAGCGGCAGACAATTTCGAGATACGCTTATCCGTCTCAAGGATGGCCCCAATATGAGCCGCGATCTCTTCCCGGCCGGCATCGTCTAGGCTCGCATCCGGCGTGACGGCCAGCTGGCCGAGCATTGCCGCGCGCTGTGCCTCGAGTTCGAGCAGGGTTTGCCACTGCTCCACCTCGGCTGCAGCGAGCATGCGTTCTGTCAACTGGCGGGTTTCGGCGTAAAGGCGAACTAGCTCGTTCATGGCTAGGCCTTGCCGTAGCTCAGCGCCCCGCGCTCGCCGTTGGGCTGGCCGCCTGGCGGCGGGCTGGACTCCGGCTGGTTTGCGCCGGGGGCGATCTGCGCCCAGGCGGAACGCAGCTGGTTCAACAAGGACGAAACTTCGTCCAGTGCCGTCACGTCGTTGCCGATATTGGCTGCCAGCAGGCGGTGGGACATGTACTCGTAGAGCGCGTCCAGATTCAATGCAAGCTCACCCCCGATATTCTTGTCCAGGCTCAGCCGCAGCCCCTCCTCGATGATCGAGATCGCCTTGGAGAGCGAATTGCCCTTTGCTGCAATGTCCTTCGCTTCCATCTGGGCGCGCGCCATCGAGATCGAGGTCAGCGCGCCGTCATACAACATCAGAATCAGTTTGTGCGGCGAGGCACTCGATACCTCGTTTTCCAGTGCCTGCTTGGTGTATGCATTAAGTGCAGAACGTGGATAGCCAGTCATGATGTTGGTCGCAATACTTATCAACCCAGAGCTGCGAGTTGTTTGGTCAGGTAGGCACTGGTCTGGCTCAGGCTGCCGAGCATCACGTCCAGCGCGGTGAATTGGTCGCGATAGCGTTTTTCCGTGTCGGCGAGCCGTCGGTTGACGTCATCGCGCTGAGAGCCGATATCCTTGATACTCGCATTCAAGCCATCGGTACGCGCTGCAAGCGTGCCTTTGGTTGCCAGCACATTGGTCAACAGGGTATCGAGCTGGGATGCGAATCCACGGGAAAAGCTGATCGTCCCTCTATCGCCGGTTGCCGCGCCGCCGGTTACGGTGACGGCCAGGCCGGAGGATGCGCCGGTCGAGGATGTCAGCTTCTGACCGCTGCCCGCCGCAGAGTTCCCGCCTATTGTACCAGCGACATCGGTGCCCGTGGTTGCCACCGGGCTGGCGCCGAACAGGGCGGCGGCCGTCCCCG
The DNA here is from genome assembly GCF_040812015.1 of Chitinivorax sp. PXF-14. NCBI lineage: Bacteria > Pseudomonadati > Pseudomonadota > Betaproteobacteria > Chitinivorax > Chitinivorax sp. PXF-14. The sequence continues at coordinate 92,683 of NZ_JBFNXJ010000008.1, forward strand.
AGACAGAAAATGCGGAGGTCGAGCCGTATAGGTCCGACGTGCCGGTCAACGTAAAGCTGCTGGCGTCCCCCGTGCCCTTGATGGTCACGGTGTTTCCGCTCAAGTCTGAGCTGCCGTTGATCTTGGTCTGAATTTCAGATGCCAGGTCCGCGGCGCTGACATAGGCCCGTGGCGTCAGCGTGACGGTTGTCGTCTTGCCATTGAGCGACACGCTCAGCGTATCGTTGACGCCGGCATTGACCTGCAGGCCCGAGGTCACGGCCCCGCCTGTCAGTGTTCCTTGCGTTGCCAGGCCAGTCAGCGTGAGAGCGTAATTCCCGGCGGTAGTCGCGGTGGTCGAGCCGGTATACGAAACCAGGCTGTCCGTCGTGCTGCCGGCCGTCGAGAAAAGCTCGAGCACATCGTTGTAGCTGGCATCCATGGCCTTCTGCAGCTTGGTCGAATCGACCTGCAGCGTGCCATCCTTCTGGAAAGCGACGCCTACCTTGGCCAGCGAGTTATACGAGGCGTTCACCCCCGGGACGGTGGCGGAAAACACCTGACGCATCTGGTACTGGATGCTGCGAATCGTGCTATCGCCAACCAGTGGGCCCGTCTTGGCGCCGGTCTTATCGAAAAACGTGACGTCGTCGAGGGTCTTTTTCGTGTCGTTGAAGGCTTTGACAAACGTGCTTACCGCATTGGCCAGCGATCCGGTCGTCGTCGTCACACTCACCTTGGTGGGCGTGCCGACATTAGTTTTCAGCAGGTTCAGCGTGACGCCCGAGATGGCGTCGGTAATCACTGTCGATGGTTTCGAAATCGCAATCCCATCGACCTTGAGCTCGCTGTTCTGCGCAGTGACGGTCTCCTGCAGCGCTTGCGAGCCGGCCGGATCCTGCGACAGCAGGCTGGTCAGCCCGGCATCGCCCGACACGCTGATCTTCATGCTGTTGCTGGCACCCGAGTTGCCTACCGATAGCGCCAGGCGGTACGGCGTATTGCTGCCGTCGTTGACGATCGTGGCGCTGACACCGATGCCGGCCTTGTTGATTGCGTCGCGAATACCTTCAAGCGTGTTGTTCGACGAGTTGATGGTGACCGACTTGATGCCGCTGCCGCTACTCGTGAAAGAAGAACCCGTGTACTTGCCGGTGGTGCTGTCGAACGTGCCGCCCGAAATCGTGCCGAAATCGAAAATCAGCGTGCCGGTACCAATGACCGCGGTGGACGATGCCTGGCCCGCGGTAGCCAGTTTCTGAGCCTGCGCCAGCTTGCTGACTTCAATCGAATAGGAGCCATTGCTGGCCGATGAGCCGGCCGTCGCGGTGACCGAATCGGTAGCTGACGACGAAGCCGACTTGGTCGCCTGGAATTTTGAGGCATCCGTCAAACCCTGGACTGCGGTCTGCAGGCTGCTCAAGGCGCCCTTCACCGAGCCATACGCAGAAATCTGCGACTGAAAGCTCGCCTCTTTCTTGGCAAGATCGGCCAGCGGCTGCTGTTCGATTGCCATCAGTTGGCTGACGATACTGTTGACGTCCAGATTCGACCCAATGCCTGGCGACGAAATGGCCATGACATGTCTCCTTCCACAATTTCAGGCGCTTGCCGAGTTCACCGTGATCGGTGCCGATTTCCAGCGACACCTACCAGGACCTATCCGATGGCTGTATCAAGCCTGCTGTCTTACGAGCAGCCCCTTGAGTCGGTCGATGCTTTCGGCGATCTTGATCATTTCCTCGGAAGGTATCTGACGAATCACTTCCTTGGTATCCGTGTTGATGACTTTGACGACATCAATCCCGGTGGAATCATCGACCGTGAATTTCAATTCACTGGCGTAAAGATTCACCACCTTGTTGATATTTTCCGTCGCCTTCTTGAGCTCATCGCTGTTGACACCACGCTTGTCGGCCGCGCTCGCTTCAACAGCCTTCGCCACGCCGCCGGTGCTGCTGGTTTCCGCGCTCTGCTGCACGCGGGCACCGCCAGCATTTGCGGTGGTGTCGTACGGTAGCGTCCCGACCTGTGTCGAAAGAGTCAGTCCTTGTACGCTCATCTTGTAACTCCTTTACGGCACAAAGCCCGGCCGGATAGACCGACCGGGCAACCTGAGTTTAGGCGCTAACCGCTTACCTCAGCAGTTGGAGTACCTGTTGCGGCAGTTGGTTCGCTTGAGCCAACATCGCGGTACCGGCCTGTTGCAGAATCTGGTTACGGCTCAGGTTTGCCGTTTCCGATGCGAAGTCTGCATCGCGAATCCGCGAGCGGGCTGCGCTCAGGTTTTCAGACGAAATCTGCAGGTTACCGATCGCCGATTCAAAGCGGCTTTGCAGTGCACCGAAGTTTGCGCGCTGTCCGTTGACCACTGCCAGGGCGCTATCCACGATACGCAGGGCTTGCGTTGCATTCGAGACGTTACTTACATCCAGTGTAGACACAGACTTCAGTGTAGATGTTACCTGGCTGCCCGCAGCGACTGCCGCACCGAAGACCGAGGCACCCAGCGCCGCACCCGACGTCGATACGGTGTAGGACTTGTCGGAATCGAGCAGTACTTGGCCTGCGACGGTCATCGCACCCGATGCGCCGGTTGCCAGTACGGCACCCCCACCCGATACGGCGCCCGCGTTACCGCCCGATGCGACGGCCAGCGTGATGTTGTCGCCCGCATCGGAAGTCAGCACCACACCCGTACCCGTGCTGTTCAGCGCTGCAGTCACACCGGTCTTGGACGACTGGTTGTTGAACTGTGTCACGGCATCGGCCAAGCCACCAGCAGTACTGGTGTTGGTAACGTTGAAGGTAACAGTCTGGCCGCTGGCATTGTTGCCGAAGGTGTTCAGCGTGTAACTACCGGTCGCGCCGAAGGCCAGCGTGGTTTCGGTGCGGGCCGAAGCACGAACACCGGTCTGGGTCTGCTGGTTGATCTTGTCGGCGATATCCTTGGCCGAATCGGTATTCGCTACCGAAATCTGGCCGCTGGCGGCGCCACCCTGGATCAACACGTTACCCGACGTGGTCACGGCTGCACCGCTGACCGGGCCGGATGCGCCAGCCAGGTAAACACCCGACGACGACGCAGTGGTCGAGCCGACTTGGTTCGAGCCGTAAGCCGTGGTGCGGAAGTTAGCTGTGGTGGCGGTGATGGTCTGGTTGGCGTTGGCACCGACCTGGAACACCGACGAAGCTTGCGAGCCGTCGAGCAGCTTCAGGCCGTTGAATTCGGTGGTCTGCGAGAAGCGGTCCAGTTCAGAAGTCAGCTGGCCGACTTCCGCATTGATCGCCAGGCGGTCGGATGCGGAGTTGGTGGCGTTGGCGGACTGAACGGCCAGTTCGCGTACGCGCTGCAGGATGTCGCCCATCTTGGACAGCGCGCCTTCGGCCGTCTGCGAGAGGGAAACACCGTCGTTTGCGTTGCGGCGCGCTTGATCCATGCCGCGGATCTGTGCGGTGAAACGCTCGGAAATCGCCAGGCCTGCGGCGTCGTCTTTTGCGGAGTTAATGCGCAGACCGGACGACAACCGTTGCAAAGACGTGCTCAGACTCGAGCTAGAAGAGGTCAGGTTCCGCTGCGCGTTGAGAGACGCAACGTTGGTATTGATTACTTGCATGATGTGACTCCTACCGATCTGTTGGTTTGAGGTACCGGGCCTGGTTTTGCTGCTTGCATCACCGTAACAACCGGACCTTGCTCTCTATATCGTGCAGCTTCAGAAAAACTTTAGCATTTGCTAACACACTTTCCTGCGGATGCCGCCCGCTGCCGGGCATGCTCCTGATATCGAATCGCTTGCGGAGAACTTTAGGGTGATCTGCAAATAAATTTCACCCTGCCGTTCTCAGGGAAGCCAGGCCTTGAGCCAATCGGCGCAATGGTCCTCCAGCAGCCAGCTGTGCTCCACCGCCTGTTTCAACACCATACCGCGTTGGGCCAGTGCGTTGCGGTCAGCCAGGTGTTCCCGGATCGCACCGACCCAATCGCGGAAGCGGTTCTTGACGCGCGTCACGGGAAGATCGCACTGATACGGAACGATGTCGGTACAAATCACCGGGTAGCCCAGCACACCGTATTCCAGCAACTTGAGGTTGGATTTCGACTCGTTGAACGCGTTCAGCTCGAGCGGCGCCAGAGCCAGGTCCAGGCCGAGGCTTGCCAGCTTGGCGGGATACTGGTCGACCGGCACCCCCGGCAGGAACTCGCAAACATATGGCCGCAGGAACTCCGGGCACATGCCGAGGAACACCCAATCCACCTCGTCAGCCAGCTCCTTGACGACATCGACGATCAGCTCCAGGTCGCCGGAGTGGCTGACGCTCCCTGCCCAACCGACTCGTGGCTTCTTGCCTTGAGCACGCGGCACCTTGAGGCTGCGCCAGCGATCGCCGTCGATGCGGTTCGGCACCACGCGGATATCGTCGTTGTAGCCACGCATGGCATGCGCCAACGGCTCGGTCGATACGATGAAGCGGTCGCACAGGCCGATTGCCTCGCGCAGCCACCTGACCGTGTCGGCCGGAATCTCGCCTCTGTGCAGGCTCTTGACCGGGACATTGGTAATCAGGTCGTCGAGTTCGTAGACCATGAACGGTTTCAGTATCTTGCGCGTATCGCGCATCCGCTTGACCTGGTTCTCGTAGATCTGGCGCTGGAACACGATGGAATCAGGCGCCAGTCGCAGGCGATCGGAAGGATGCAGGAGGTCGAAGCCGACGAGTGTTTCCGCCAGGTTAAGGCGCTTCATCATGTCTGCCGGCTGCAGCATGCGATAGAAACCGCAGCCGGTCGTGTCGGCAGGGTGCACCAGCACCCGCGGCAGCGGTTTCCAGCCCAGCGGCTGGCGTTGCAACACGGGGCGATGCTCTTGCACGAACGGCTGGCCGACAGACGCCAAATTCGGGTTGTATGCCGGGTCCCGCGCGAATTTCGGCAGCCAGCGCTCAAGTAGCGGCTCGATTCCCGCCGCGTTGTCGTCAAGGCCGACCCTGTCCGCCGGCAGCTGCCGACCGGTTTCGGCCCAGTCCAGGCTGCCCGCGATGCCTTCGCACATCATGCTGACGTATGGCGTCCACAGCAGCGACAGCCCGGCCTCTCCCAGGCGCAAGCCAAGATCGACTTCAGCCGCGACGCCATAGCCTGGCGCAAAGCCGCCCAGCTGTTCGAACTGCTCGCGGCGAATCAACAACATGCCGCCAGACAAGGCCGAGAACGACTGGGCAACATGTGCGCGGCCCAAGGGGCCTGCATCATCATGCGACAGCCCGGCAAAGGCCGGGGCATAGCCACCGTCGATGCCAAGAATCAAACCGCCGCCATGAATCTTGCCCTGCCCGTTCAGCAAGCGCGGGGCAACGGCGGCCACACCGGGGCGCTGCAGCTCGCCCAGCAGCTTGTCGAGCCATTCGCCGTCGAGCGGCAGGCAATCGAAGTGCATGAAGCCCAGCACTTGGCCGCGTGCTTCCCTGGCGAGCAGGTTATGCAGCTCCGGCAACGATGCCCGCGCCTCATAGCGGAACACGCGGATGCGCGGGTCCCCCATTGCATCGAGCCCTTGCAGGAAGGCCAGTGCCGCCGAATCGTTGCTGCCGTTGTCGAGCAGCAGGATTTCAAATTCGGGATAGCCGGTGTGCGCCAGCAGGCCCTCGATGCAGCGCTGCAAGCGCGGCAGGTCGTCCCGCACCGCGATCAGCAGCGACACCATGCCGGGACGCTGGCCTTGCCAATGCCAACGGAAGCTGGCGGCGTTCCAGCCGGCCTCCAGCGTGGCCGGCAGGCCAGTACGCGCCAGCGCCCTATTGCCGGCGCGGTGGGCGGCGGCAAGCTGATCGGCAAGCGGCTGCCACCCTTCGGGGTGACGGTGGTAAAGCACCGCAGGCAGATGCCCAACCGCCGTCTTGCCCCACTGCTGCCAGCATTGCAGCGCCAGCTCGACGTGCTCCGCCCCGGCCAGCTCGGCAGTAACGAGCGCCAGCAGGCTGCTGCGGCGGACGGCGCACAGGCCGCCCAGGTAAGGCGAAGACAACAGGTACTGCGGATCGAAATCGGGCTTGAACACCGGCTGGCCGGATTCGCCATCGGCCACGATCATGTCTTCGTCGGTATAGATGAACTGCCATTCCGGGTGACGGCGGATGTTTTCGACCAGCTGCAGCAGCGCCTGCGGCTCGAGTTGATCACCCGCGGTCAGCCACGCCAGCCAGTCGGCATCGCTCTGCTGCGCCACTACCCGCAAGCCGCCCGACAGCGCGCCATTCACCTGTAGCCAGTGGAAACGGTCCCCCAGCGGCACGCCTTGCGGTGCCGGCAGCGGCGACAGCACCCACAGCGAAATCTCCTGGTACAGCTGTGCCCCGAGGCTCTTGACGGTGGCGGTCAGCCTGTCGTCGGCCCCCTGCGGCAGATAGATGGCGACGGCCACCTTGGCGCGATCCGTCCACTCCGCCAGCAACTTGTCGTACTGTCTGGCCTCGGCCTCCTGCAGGCGGCAGCGCTGCAGGTACTCGATATAAGGGTTGTTCGCGTGATACGGCCGGATATCGTCATTGAGCGCCCCCACCCCGGCATTGATATAGAACTGCAGCGAGCACAGCTCCATCAACTCGTCCTTGCCTACGTCGGCAAGCGTCATGCGCCCGAGTTCGACATTGAGCTTGTCGTGCTGCTTGTTGGCCTGGAAAAAGGCCGCCAGCCGCTGGTCGATGCCATAACGCAGGGAATTGACGTGGTAGCCGGTCTCGTGCAGGAAGCGGCGGAATTCCTTGAGCGTGAAGAAGCGGATATGGGTGATGTCGAGCAAGCCGGCCGCATCGTAGCGCCAGAAGCCGGCGGCGAGGTCCTCCATCAGCTTGAGGTTGCGCACATTGGGAATGCTGATGATGACCTGCGCGGTGATCGACAGGTAAGGCTGCAACGCCACCATGACCGCCCACGGGTTGTACATGTGCTCCAGCACATCGGCCAGGATCACGCCATCGAGCGTGCCCTTGGCGATGCCTTCGCGCTCCAGATCAAATTCCTCGAACTTGCCGACCAGTACCCGGTCCAGGCGCTCGGCGGCCACTTTGGCGGCAGCACGGTTGGTCTCCACTCCCCACACCTGGCATTTCGGGTATTTCCGCTTCAGCAACTCGCCCGTCCCGCCGGCGGCGCAGCCGATGTCGAGCACGATCTTCGGGTTGTTGCTGAACATTTCCACCAGGTCGGCACGGGCGCCGCCGTGGTAGGCCGTCGCATCGATTTCCTCGACGTCGAGGTACTGTTGCCACACATATTGCTGGGCGGATTGGACCGCAACATGGCGGGCCTTTTGCTCGATCAGCACAGCCAGGCGTTCCGCGGCCCGGCCATCGTTGCCCTGGTTGAAGTAGTCGCGGCGGCTGCGCGCCTGCTCCAGCAACGCCTGCCTGTATGCCGGATCGCCGATGAGCTTGCCCAGCGCGGCCCCCAGCTCGCCGGGCTCGACCGACAGTACGCCGTCGTCCGCACCGAAACCACCGCCGGCGATCGCGCCGAAATCACTGACCAGATTGACGGCCGGGACATCCGCCAGGATGGCCTCGATCGACAGATTGGAATCCAGCGAAATCATCACGTCGGCAGCAGCCACCCAGTTACGGGCGTCATCCATCGCGTAGTGGACCTGTTCGGACACCCCGTGACGGTGTGCAATACCGGCCAGCCGTTGCCGGCGCACATCCGGCGTGTCGCCGACGACACGGTCCTTGATGATGAGCAGGGTGTCCGACACCCCGCCCCGCAGCAGCTCGGCCAAGGCGCGGCAGGCCATGTCGGCCTGCTCGCCGAAATCGCGCTGATCCAGGGCACTCAGGTAGGCATTCCAGCTCGTCCCGAACACCAGCCAGCGCGCCTTGGGATCAATGCCGTGTTGGGCCGCCAGTTGCTGGCGTACGCTGTCGCGTTGCCGGAGCAGCTCCGGATACGCGTCCCAGGCCGGGTTGCCGATCGGGTGCAGGCGTTGTGGCGCCACGCCCAGGTCGATGAAGAACTCCGCGCTGCGGCGGCTGAATACCGCGATGTCGTCAGAATGGTTGTCCTCGCCGATATAGTCTCGGCCCAGGCCGGTGCCATGCGCGACCTGCAGGATGGGGATCTCATGACGACGCGACCACAGCGCGAGCAGCTTGCTGTCGCGCAGGACATCCTCGTTGACCAGCGTGATCTCGATGTCGTATTCGAGCATCGCCTGCTCAAGCAGGCTCAACCATTGGTAAACCACGGGCAGATCGCGCCCGGCTTCGCTGCTCAGCACCGCCAGGGCACCAGCGGGCAGTCCAGCCACTTCGCACAGCGACGCGCCGACCGGCCCCTCCAGTTGCGCCAACAGCGGGGCGGCAAAACCCGCATCGCTGGCAAGCCCCTGCATGGGCAGCAAACGAGCCTCCGAGCCGGCGGCGACGATGGCGTCAACGACCGTCTTGCTGGCCAGATAATCCGGGATCAGGATGACACGAGGCTTGCCGGCCAGATAGCGGGTCAGCGCAGGCAGATTCTTTTCCCACAGCGCATAGATCAGTGCGGTCTTTTTCATTCGGCTTTTCCGTTAAACGCGCCAAGGGTACGGGCCAGGAGCTGGCGTTGCAGTTCGTATTCAAGTCCGGAAGCGAGGTCCAGGCCAAAGGCCTGGGCCAGCGGCGCCATGGCCGGCTGGCGGTGCCAATCGCGCACAAAGTGCTGCACCCGCCGATCGACACCTTCGGCCGCTGCCCAGCGCGCCAGCGACGGGCCGTTGCGCGGCGCCAGGTCTTGCCAATCCACCGCATCCGGCCTGCCGAAGCAGGTCGACAGCAGGAAATAAGCGACGGTGCGATTACGCAGGCGATCAAGATGCTGGTCGAACGCCTCGCGCCACGCAGCCGGGGGCAACGCCAGCCGGTCGCCCAACTCTTCGAGACGGACCGGTTGTCCCAGCAGGCGGCCGACCAGGGCGCGCTCACCGGCCAGCCAGGCGGCGTTGGCAGCGGGGTCGGCACGGTTCTCCAGCGCCACCATATAGCGGCCGGTGACGATGCTGGTCAGCCTGCCGAACCATTCCCGGTCGAGGAACAAGGCCATCTCCAGCAGTGCATCGTCCTGCGCCAGCCAGGAAAGCTGGCGCAGCCACCAGTGTGTTTCCTGCAAGGGCTTGTGAAAAGCGCTGTGGCGATATTCACCGCTGAACAAGGCACCATAGGGTGCCGTAGCAACCACCGTCAAGCCGACCTCATCGGCGGCGCTGACCAGGCGCTCCAGGCTCAGATGCATATTGAACCGATCTGCGCCAAGCGCGATCAGGTCATCGACCGACACGGCTCCGCCGCGTGAGAAGCTCAGGTGATCAAGCGCATAGATGTCGAACACCAGCCGGCCACCGGGGCGGATGACACGCTTCCACTCCCTGAGCACCTCCTCGACGTGGGGAAAGTGCGTCATTACATTGAGCGATACCAGGCTGTCGAAACGGGCATCGGGAAAAGGCAGGGCCTTCACGTCACCGGGTACCAGCGTGACGGGCAGCGCGCCAGCCTGGCGGCGGCACTCGTCGAGCATGGCCTGCGAGCTGTCGGTGCCGGTGAGCTTGAATCCCTTGCGCGCCAGCGGCAACGACGCACGGCCGGTGCCGATACCGACGTCGAGCAGCTCGGTGCCAGTCAGAAAGCGTTCGCACAATTCCGTCTCGATCCGGTTCTTCAGGCGGTTGCTGCCGGTGTTCTCTTCCATGCGCTTGGCGTACCAGGCCACCATGTCGCGGTTTTTCCACGCATCGGTCTTCCAGTCGATCAGCTGTTTGTTTTCCATCATGCTTTCCTTGATTCTTTCAGACACCGGGCCGCAGGTGGCGGCCGAGGACGAATGCTTCGGCCGCCTCGCAGCCGATGGTGGACCCGCGCCAGCGGGCCAGATGCTCGACGCCGCGCAAGGACCGGGGATGGGGCCAGTCGCGTAACTCTGCCTGGTAGGCGGCCAGCGCGGCCAGCTTGGTGTCCAGCGTGGCGGCAATATCGACGAACCAGTTGGGCTGGAAGGCCGGCGCCGAGCCGGGAGGCTGCCATTCGGTCGACGATGCAACCTCGAAGAACAGCAGGCTCTCTACCGGGTGGCCGGGCTGCGGCCGGCATGCCGCCACCACGGCCTCGTGGATGCGCCGATGGTCGATATTCACGTCACCGATCCAGTGGCTGTAAACCGTGCGCGGGCGATGCTCGGTGACCAGTTGCTCGATGGTCTGGGTAACGGCCAGCCGGGCGACGGTATCCATGCTGTTGTCGGGGTAGTCGAACAGACTCAGGCTGCTCACCCCGAGCAAGCCGTTGGCGCGCTCGGCCGCCGCGTGCAGCCCGGAGACCTGCTCTGCGGTCGGCTCGCCGCGGCTATATAGCCCCTGCGCCAGAATCGCGACATGAACCTGATCGCCGGCGGCGACATGGCGCGCGATCGTGCCGCCGCAGCCGAGCACTTCGTCGTCGGGATGGGCGGCCAGGACCAGGATGGAATCAGGCATGGGGCCTCCTCGCTACCACGTGCCAGAACGCAAGCCGTCCGCCGTCTGTGGGCACGATCCGCTCGAGCCGTTTGTGTTCGAGAAACAGTAGTTCAAATTGGCTGAACAGCTGGCGCATATGCGGCTCGTCGGAGAAATGCACGCGCCCCAGGCCGGCGAAGGGGCCAGCGACAAAGTCGCGCCGGGTATAGGCATCCTCAGCCGGAAGGCCGGCAGCGAAGTCGCCATGCTCGGTCGAGAACCAGTCCACGCCGATGAACAATCCGCCGGGCTTCAGGCTCGTATGGGCCATCGCCAGTGTGTCGGCAATGGCGCGGGTGGTGTTGTGCGTCACGGCGGCGCGGTCGACGATGAGATCGAAGTCCCGCCCGAACGGCTGGCCCAGCGTAAAGTCTGCAACGGCGATGTTGTCACGCAGGCCAGGAAACTGCTCGTGCAGCCGCGCAACCACGGTGGGGCTGCCGTCAACCGCGTGGTATTGCGCCCCGAGCGACATGAAGAACGGAATATTGGCCCCTGCCCCGCAGCCGAGCTCCAGCACCCGGCTGGCCGGCCCAAGCTGCTTGCAGTGCCGCCGAACCAGGCTGACAAGGTCGGACCAGGGCCAGACCGACAGATGGGTCAGCTCTGCGAAACGCGATTCCCATTCGGGGGAGAAACTCATGCTTTCCTGCCTGCCACAGGGCTTGCTGCACAATTCATCCACCAGTCCAGTATCCCCATATAGGGCAGGAAATCGCCCCACAATTGCGGGTAGACCGGATGCGGATAGTGTTGGTATTCAATGGCGATGCCGGCATCCTGGAAGTCTGCCTCGACGAGGTAATCCCTGCCCAGCGCGCCGGATAGATAGTGGCTGGCCTGGAACTGCCGGCACAGATCGAGTACCAGATCCGACTTGCGGCTATCGATCGCCAGTTCGCTCGATCTCACCAGGCGGGTGGAAATCGAGAACTCATCCAGCCAGAACTGCAACTGGCGCCAGCACAGTTCGGCCAGGTTCGATTCAGGCATGGCCAGCAGTGCCTGCCACTTGGGAAAGCACTCGGCAAAACGCGGTGCTTTCCGATAATTCATCTCCACAGCCTTCAGGTGCTTCTCCCGCCAGGGCTGGCTATCGTCCACCAGCGTCTCGCGCAGGGTACTGGAGGTGTGTCCCTTCAGTTTCACCGGGATCGTCAGCCACTGCGCGCCTTGCGCAGTCTTGATGCGATTGCGGTTGATGAAGCTGTTTTTCTCGAACTGCACGGTATCGAGAAACACGAACACATCGGCGCGGGCGATCTTGTCGAAGTAACCCAGCCAGGGCAGGTAGGCAGGTTGATGCGCGGACAAGGTCATGCCCTCAGTCATCGACCGGCTTTCCCGCGGCCTTCAGCCTGTCCCGATAGTAGCCGGCCCGAATCTGCATCGGGTTGCCATGCACCAGCGAATACGGCGGAATCTCCCCTGCATCGACGACCGTGCCGGCCGCCACCACCGTATGGTGGCCAATGCGCGCACCGCCCTTGATCAGGCAATGCGAGCCGATGAATACATGGTCGCCGATCTCGATGTCGCGGCGCTCGATCTCATCGCTCAGGCCGATACAACGCCGGTGCGAATCGGCGCCGTTGATCGCCACGAAGGAGGCAATGTCGCAGTCGCGGCCGATCACCACCTTCACGCCCTTTGCGTTGACCTCCGACATCGCGCCGATGAAGGTCCCCTCGCCGATCTCCGGCTCACCGTTGATCCAGACCAGCGGATGGAAGCGGTTGCCCTTGAAGGTGGTCAGCCGGCTGAACCAGGCCTGCAATTCTTCGTCGCTTGGCATCATGCGCGCATGTCTCCCAGCGCCAGTTTCTCGCCACGCCGTATCGACCGCGCCGCGATCAGGCCGAGCACCTGATCGATCATGGCCGGCGGCAGCCCGCCACCGGGCCGGCGCAGGCCGACATTGGTGCTATCCAGCCGTTGCCCAGCCTCGATATCCTTCAGTGCGACCACGCTGCGCCGCGCCAGCACGCGCATGTCGAGCTCATCCTGGGTGGGCCTGATGTAGGGCGAGCCGAGCAGCGTGTGGGCCTGATGAATGGCTTGAATCCAGTCGCGCAGGCCATCCGGCTCCTCCGAGAACCAGTGATCGGGGCCCGGCAGGTTGTGGTCGAGCGTGAAGTGCTTTTCAAAAATCCGGGCCCCCAGGGCTGCCGCCACCATCGCGGCCGCCGCGCCCTGGGTATGATCGGAAAACCCGACGAGCAAGCCGGGAAAAGCCTGCTGCAAAGTGGTGATCTTGGCGGCATTCACGTCCGCCGGCGGGGTTGGATATTGCGAGGTACACAGCAGCAGTGCCACCGGCTGGCCACGGAACCAGCCGCTGGCTTCGAGCGCCAGATGCACGTCGGCGAGATCGCTCATCCCGCACGACAGGATCATTGGCAAGCCGGCCTCCGCATAACTGCGCAGCAAGGGCAGGTTGCTGAAGTCGTCCGAGCCGATCTTGACTGCCGGCACGCCTATCGTCAGCAACAGATCCAGGTCGGTCCGGTTTTGCGGCGTCGAAAAGAAGGTGATGCCCAGCGCTTGGCAATGCGCCTTGATCTCCGCCCACTGCGCCGGAGCGAACTCGTAACGGCGGAACATGTCGAGCATGGGCTCGGTGACGGATTGGCCCTGCGAACGATAGGTAAAGGTCTGCCCGGGGTCGCCGCAGAATTCCTCGGCCTTGAAGGTCTGGAATTTGACGGCATCGGCGCCCGCAGCCTTGGCCGCCGCCACCATCTGCTTGGCCAGCTCGATGCTGCCGTTGTGATTGATGCCGACTTCCGCAATGCAGTAGGGCTCAGAATCGCGGCTGATCTGCCGATCACCGATATGGAAGGCGCTAGACATGGCGGCCTCGCTGTTTCAACATGCTTCCCCTTCGCCCAGCTCGTCCGGCTGGTGTCTTATCAATGTTCTTCCGTATTGCCTGACGGCGCGCCGGGCTCAGGCCGGCATCGCGGCCAACAAGGCTTCGCAGACCCGCTGCGCGCCTGCACCGTCGACCAGCTCCCAGGCCTTGCTGGACATCCTGCTCAGGCTTGCCGAGTCGAGTGCACGCAAGGCGCTGAGGTAGTCGTCGCTGGTCAGTATTTCGGCCCAGCCGAGGGTACAAATTGCGCCGTAGGCTTCCAGCGCCGCCGTGGCTTCGCGCTGGTTGTCCGCCATGATGCTGACCAATGCTGGTGCACCGACCGCGCAGCGCTCCCAGCTTGCCGAGCCACCGGCCCCCAGCACCAGATCGGCTGCCGCGAGTAGCCGCGCCATGTAATCGATCTGGCAATGGTAGCGCCAATGGTGCTGGGCGCAGAATGCGGCAATCTCGGCGCGCCCCGGATGGGCAGCCCCCACCACCACGTCCACCTCGATGTCGGTACGCCATTGCGCGAGCGCCACCAAGGCTTTCATGGTCTCGCCCTTGTCGTCGCCCCCAGTATAGAACACCACGATGCGATCGAGCCGCCCTGCCCTGGGTGCGGTTGTCTGCCGCGCGCGCGCGAATTCGGGCCGCAGCAGCGCAAAGCGCGGGCCGAGCAAGGCCAGGGTGTCGGGCGGCAACAACCCGTCATAGCGGGCAAGCGGGTCCTGGTGGAGGTTCTGGTCGATCAGCACATCGCAGTCGTGACTACGGTTGGCGATGTCGTCGATGACGGCGAGGCTCCGCACCTGGCCCCGAACCGAGCGCTCCCAGCCGGCGTCGAGCGCATACGCGTCGACGATCAGCAGCCCTGCCGGCTGGTGGCCGAGCTCGGCGGCGCACAGCGCGGCATCCTGCTGCCAATCGAGCGTCGATGGCAGCCGGCAGAGCGCGAACCCCTGCTGCTCGATCAGCGCCAGCGGCGCCCCGGGCAAGGCCCGGCTGAAAAACCGGACGGCATGCCCGCGTGCGGCGAACTCCGCGGCCAGGGTCAGGCAGCGCATGATATGGCCGGTGCCGATGTCGAGCCCGCCGTCGGCGCGAAATGCAACGTTCAAGCGCCAAACCCCGCGTGGTTGGCAACGGCCAGGGCCAGTTCGTAGTCGTCGCGCGTATCGATGTCGATCGAGCGATGAAACGGCATCAGATGGCCACGCATGCCCGGCCCGTAGAATTCCCTGTCGCGCAGAAAAGTGTCGACCGTCACCGCGTAGGTGCTACCATTTCCGGCCAGCAGCGTGCCGATGCGCTCTGAGCGCAGATTGGCGAGCGCCGGCCACATCGGGATCAGTACCCCCTGCTCGTCCTGTTTCAGCGCCTGATGCGGGTAGTGGCTGAACGTGGTTACTGCGACGGCATAGTCGCAGCGCCCAGGCTCGATCAGCCCAACCGTTGCCGCGATATCGTCAGCCGTGCGCAGCGGTGCCGTGGCGTAGCAGCAGCACAGCAGCTCGTATTGGCGGCCGGCCTGCGCTTCACGCGCCAGCAAGTCGATGCATACTTCGGCAACCGTCGACTGGTCGGTCGCCAGATCGGCGTGGCGCATGTCGACCTGCGCCCCGGCGGCATGGGCAACGGCTGCGATCTCATGGTCTTCGGTCGATACCACGACGCGGTCGAACAGGGCCGTCGCCAGGGCCGCCCTGACCGTGTACGCAAGGATGGGGGTGCCGCGAAAATCGAGGATGTTCTTGCGTGGCAGACGTTTCGAGCCGCCACGCGCCGGAATCACGGCAATGCGTTTCATGGCGGATCAGTCGGCGAGGTCGGTGAGCTTGAGCGCGTGTCCGGCCGGCAATGCATGGACCAGTTTCATGTCGACCAGCCGTTCATACATGTCCGGGCCGATGCCGAAACCCGGGCGGCGGAACTCGACCTCGGCCTCCCCCAGACGCTGGCCAGCCTGCGCCGGCGCCTTCAGGTACACACTGCGGCGTACGCGCTGGCGCTTGGTGAGCTCCTCCGCATGCATGATCCGGCGGTGCCCCCCAAGGGCGACTTCCACATCGCGGATGGTGCGGATGAAGCCGCGCATCTCGTGCGGCTCAAGCGAAAAGATGTGCTCGACGCTGCGCGTGGCGCGGTCTTCGGTGATGGTTTTCTCGAGCAGATTGGCACCGAGCGCGAGCGCCGCGACATCCATCTCCCAGCCCGGCGTGTGGTCGGAAAACGCCACCGGATACGGAAACAGCCGCTTCAGGGTGGTGATGATGTTGAGATTGATGCTCGACAAGCGGGCCGGATAGCCGGAGGGGCACTGATGGATGATGATATTTTCGTTACCCTCGGAACGGATCACATCCACCGCCGCTTCGACCTCGCCGAGCGTCGCGCTGCCGGTGTCGAGCTGAATGCACATGCCGGTGCGGGCTGCCTTGCGGATCAGCGGAAAATGGTTGACGTCGGCCGATGCGATCTTGATCGAGGCGCAGCCGAGGTCTTCCAGCAAGGCAATATCTTCGTCGAACGACACCGTGGAGAAGAACGCCAGGTTGAGGCTGTCGCAATAGTGCTTGAGCTCGCGCCATTCGTGCTCCTGCAGACAGCGCCGGCAAAGGATCTCGTACAAGGACTCTTCGACGGTTTCCGTCTGGCCGCTGGCGCGGTCGACGAGAACCTCGTAGGAAAAGGTCAGCTGCTTGTCCGCGCACAGCCTGTCCGGGTCGAATATCTGGAATTTGACCGCATCGGCCCCCGCTTCGGCGGCGAGCTTCACCAGGCGTTTGGCGGATTCCAGGCTGTTATGGGTAGGGCCGGCTTCATAGGTGATGAAGCACGGCTCGCTATCTCCGACGTGACGATTGCCAAATGACACACTCATGCTGCTGAACTCCTCTCGATGGCGCCGAGCAGCTGCTCGACGACGTAATCCTGTTCGCTCTCCGTCAATCGCGGGTGCAAGGGCAGCGTAAGTGCCCGCTCATAGTAGTTTTCGGCTGCAGGGAAGTTACCTTGAGCAAAACCGAGCGCCTGGTAATACGGCTGCAGATGAACGGGAATGTAGTGGACGTTGACACCAATGTCGGCCGCACGCAGCGCATCGAACACCACCCTGCGCTGGCCGGCGTCGGCCAGCAACACCACGTAGAGATGCCAGGCGGGGCGGCCATGAGCCACGACGGGCAGCGTCAGCCGCGCGCCGGCCAGACGCTGGTTGTAGCGCGCGACGAGCGCACGGCGACGGGCGACAAAGTCGTCGAGGCGGGCAAGCTGCGACAAGCCCAGCGCAGCCTGCATGTCGGTCATGCGGTAGTTGTAGCCGAGTTCGAGCTGCTGGTAATGCCACTCACCGTCCGCGGCCTGCGTCATGGCAGCCGGATCACGGCTGATGCCATGGCTGCGCAGCAAGCGCATGCGTTCGGCCAGCTCGGGACGATTGCACAAGATCATGCCGCCTTCCCCGGTGGTGATGAGCTTGACCGGATGAAAACTGAATACCGTGCAATCCGCATGACTGCCATTGCCGATCTTGCCGGCTTCATCATCGCCGCCAATGGCATGCGAGGCGTCTTCCACGATGGCGAAACCGTAGCGGTCTGCCAGGCGGCGGATCTCAGCCATGTCGCAGGACTGGCCGGCGAAATGGACGGGTGCGACGACCTGCGGCAGACGCCCCGTCTGCTCGGCCTCGGCCAATTTCGATTCGAGCGCGCGGGCACAGAGGTTATAGCTGTGCGGGTCGATATCCACGAAATCGACATCGGCCCCGCACATCCGGGCCGCGTTGGCCGTGGCCACGAAGGTGTTCGGTGTCGTCCACAGCCGCTTGCCGGGCGCCAGGCCCAAGGCGAGATAGGCCAGGTGCAGGGCGGATGTGGCGCTGTTGACGGCCACAGCGTGGCCCGCACCACAGTACTGCGCCACCGCGGCTTCGAAGGCCGGCACCGCCGGCCCCTGCGTCAGCCAGTCGGAACGCAACACCTCGGCGACAGCGGCAAGATCGGCCTCGCTGATGTCCTGGCGGCCATACGGGATCATGCCGTTGCCTTATCCAGCGCGGCGATGTCCGCCTCGTCGAGAAAATGCGGATTGGTCTCGGAGCTGTATTCGAAATCGTCTGCCACGCCCTGCCCCTGTTCACCGATCTGGTTCAGCAGGTAGTTGACTTCGGCCGTGAACGAGATGGTTGGGCGAATCACGTAGTGATCATGGAATTCCAGGGTCTGGAAAGCCGCATCACGCGGCACCATCAGCTCGTGCAGCTTTTCGCCAGGGCGGATGCCGACCAGCTTGTGCGGCAACTGCGGTGCCATCACCCGGGCTAGGTCCACGATCCGGATGGAAGGAATCTTGGGGACAAAGGTTTCGCCGCCGTGCATCCGCGCAAAGTTACGCAACACGAACTCCACGCCTTGTTCCAGCGTGATCCAGAAGCGAGTCATGCGCGCATCGGTGATCGGCAATTCAGTTGCGCCATCGGCGATCAGCTTGCGGAACAAGGGCACCACTGAACCACGCGACCCCACCACGTTGCCATAGCGCACCACGGAGAAACGTGTCTTGTGGCCGCCTGCGATGTTGTTGGCCGCCACGAACAGCTTGTCGCTGAGCAGCTTGGTCGCGCCATACAGATTGATCGGGCTGGCCGCCTTGTCGGTCGACAGCGCAATCACCTTTTCCACGCCGTTTTCGATGGCGGCGTTGATGACATGCTCGGCGCCCGAGACGTTGGTACGGATGCACTCGGTTGGATTGTATTCCGCCGCCGGCACCTGCTTGAGCGCTGCGGCATGCACCACGTAGTCGATGCCACGCATGGCCTGCTTGAGGCGCTCGCCATCACGCACATCGCCAAGGAAGTAGCGCATGCACGGGGCGTTGAACTCCTGCTGCATCTCGTACTGCTTGAGTTCATCGCGCGAGAACACGACGACGCGGCGCGGTTGATAGCGTTCGAGCAGCATGCGAATGAATTTGCGCCCGAAGGAACCGGTGCCGCCGGTGATGAGAATGGCTTTGTTATCGAACATCTGTCTCCGAGCCTTCTTCTGTTTTGTCTTTGGTGGTGTTGCCCTGCGCTATTGCTGCGTGTTGGCGCTCGGCGTCAGCATGGCGTTGATGTGCCCCAGCAGGATGCGCCGGCAATTGGCCAGCATCCCAGCCCAGTCGCCGGGTTTGGCCTGCATGTGGCTGACCACGCCGGGATACCAGCGCGAGCGGTTGCCCGGCCCTTGCCAGCGCCATTCCGCCGCGTGCGGCAGCATGGCCCAGGCGGCGATGTCGAGCGCACCGGCCAGGTTCAGCACGGCCGTGTCGACCGAGATCAGCAGTTCGACATTGGCCAGCAGCGCCGCGCTGTCTTCAAAATCGTGGATGTGATCGCTCAGGTCGAGCGTCCGGCCATAGCGGGCCAGCGTGGCAAACTCATCGCGGCGGTCGATCTGCAGATTGACGAACGTCAACATCGGGACGTCGGCAAACATGGCGGCGAACTGTTCGATCGGGCAGTCGCGCTGCCTGACGCCGGCGGCGTCGGGGTTGCCAGCCCAACGCACGGCAACGCGCACCGAGTCGCGATAGGGATCGAGCAAGGCCTTCCATGCCGTCAGCTTCGGTTCGCCGGCTTGCAGATATGGGGTCAGGTTGGGCACGCTGTCGGCGGTGGTGCCGAACAGGGCGGGCAGGCTACCGAGTGCGATCTGCCAGTCGCACGGTGGCGGGGTCGCGCCGACGGGCACGAATTCGATGTCGGGAAAGCTGTTGCGGAACAGGCTGAGCAGGGATGCCGGCGCCTCGACGACCAAGCTCACGCCCTGGCCCGCAATCAGCGGCAGATAGCGGCTGAACAGGATGGCATCGCCCTGCCCTTGGTCGTTGTAGACAAAGACACGCTTCCCCTGCTCGATCTGCCCCGTCCAGCGCGGCTGAGTCAGCGTCGGCTGCACGCTCAGACGTGGGTCGAGCCGCCATTCGAACGCCTGCCAGCCAGCCGTGTAGTCCCCTGCTGCCAACAAGCTCAGAGCCAGTTGCTGGTGCGCCTGGATCAGACTCGGGTCGAGCGACAAGGCACGGCGGTAGCCGTCGGCAGCCAGCTGGAACTGGCCGAGCTGGCGATAGGCCTCGGCCAGGTTGAAATGGGACAAGGCCTGGTCCGGCTTCAATTCCGCGACCTTGGAAAGCGCCACGATGGCACCGTTGATCTCACCGAGATCGAGACAGGTCAGCCCTGCCCGCTCCAGCAGTTCGAGTGCGTCCGGCTGCAACTGGGCCGCCAGCCCAAGCATCGCCACGGCCTCGTCGTAACGGC
This sequence comes from Chitinivorax sp. PXF-14, assembly GCF_040812015.1. Lineage (NCBI taxonomy): Bacteria > Pseudomonadati > Pseudomonadota > Betaproteobacteria > Chitinivorax > Chitinivorax sp. PXF-14. The sequence continues at coordinate 112,352 of NZ_JBFNXJ010000008.1, forward strand.
CCGCCGCGCGGTAGAGCTCACCCAGATTGCTGGCGTAGCGGGCATTGTCGGGGGCTTTCTGATGGCAGAACTCCATCGCCTGGATGGCGTTGCTGGTTTCGCCAAGCTGAAACCAGGCGAGGCCGAATACTTCCAGCGCATTCAGATCATGGGGATCGTGATCGAGCGCGGCGGTTGCCTGCTCGATCGCGTCCTGCCAGCGCCGCTCGTTGTAGGCAGCTGTCGCGGCATCGAATGCGGGATTCATACTCATTCCTCTAACGGCAGATTGTCAGCAAACAACACATCGGCAAAGCCGAACTGGCGCAGGTCGCGGATGCGCATCGGGTACAGGATGCCCCACAGGTGGTCGCATTCGTGCTGCACCACCCTGGCGTGAAACCCGTCTACGGTACGCTCGATCGCACGTCCCCACTGATCCACGCCCGCATAGCGCAGATGACTGTAGCGCGGCACCTGCCCGCGCAGGCCCGGCACGGAAAGGCAGCCTTCCCAGTCTTCTTCCTGCTCGTCGCCAAGCGGCGTCAACACCGGGTTGCACAGCACCGTATACGGCACCGGCTCGGCATCCGGATAACGCGGGTTGGTCCGCGGTTCGCGGCTGCCGAAGATCACTACCTGCTGGCTCACACCGATCTGCGGCGCGGCGATACCTGCGCCATTGAGAGCCTTCATGGTGTCTTCCAGGTCGCGCACCAGGGCATGCAATTCGGGCGTATCGAACTGTTCGATGGGCTGCGCCCGCTGCCACAGCAGAGGCTCGCCCATCTTGAGCACGGGTTTAATCGGCATCGTGATCGACTACATATTCCAGGACGTTGCGAACATTGACGAGCGCCTGCGTGACCACACCGTCGATGGCGTTCCAGTCTATTCCTCGCCCGCCCGGATCGCGCCCGGCAGCAAAGTTGGCGACTACGCCGAGAGCTGCGTATTCGAGCCCCAACTCACGCGCCAGGGCGGCCTCGGGCATGCCCGTCATGCCGACCATATCGGCACCATCGCGCTGGAGCCGGTTGATCTCGGCGGCCGTTTCCAGCCTGGGCCCTTGCGTCGCGGCATACACGCCGCCGTCGATTGCCGGACTGCCCGCCACCTTGGCGGCCTTGAGCAGGCGGCGGCGCAGCTTATCCGAATAGGGCTCGGTGAAATCGATATGGGTCACCGGCTTCTCTCCACCTTCAAAATAGGTGAATTTGCGGCTGTAGGTGTAGTCGATGATCTGGTCAGGTACCACCAGCGCACCGGGCACCAGGTCCTCGCGGATACCGCCGACCGAGGCGATGGCGACGATGCGCTTGACCTTTTGCGACGCAAGCGCCCAGATATTGGCGCGGTAGTTGATTTCGTGCGGGGGGATGGTGTGGCCGTAACCGTGCCGTGCCAGGAACACGACATTGTGCTTCTTGATGTGCCCGAAGGTCAGCGCGCCGGAAGGCTCGCCATAAGGCGTGCGGATCACCTGCCGATGAGTGATCTCGAGATTGGCGAGCTGGGTCATGCCCGTGCCGCCGATAATCGCAAGCATTCGATCTCCTCAATATTCTGATCGTTTGCAGGATTATCGGCGGTTTCTCACCGGAGCGCCAGTAGCGGCGCGGGTTGCCGCGTTTTCGGCGGCTTAGTTGGACCAGTCGCAGTGATGTTCCTTGAGGAAGGCCGAGAACTCGGGGCCGACCTCCGGGTGCTTCAGGCCATACTCGATCGTCGCCTTCAGGTAGCCGAGTTTGGAGCCGCAGTCATAACGGACGCCCTCAAACTCCTGGGCGAACACCGCCTCGTATTTGAGCAGTGCGGCGATGCCGTCGGTCAGCTGGATTTCGCCACCCGCGCCTGGCTGCACATTGAGCAGCATGTCGAAGATGCGCGGCGTGAGAATGTAGCGGCCGACCACGCCGAGGGTGGACGGCGACTCTTCGGGCTTGGGCTTCTCGACGATCGAGCGCACGCGGTGAACATCGGGCTTTTCTTCATCGACGGCAACGATGCCGTAGGAGCTGGTTTCTTCGCGCTTGACGTTCTGCACGCCAAGGATCGAGCAATGGCAGCGGTCGAACTCCTCGACCATCTGCTGCATGACCGGCTTGTTGGCGTCACACAGGTCGTCCGCGAGGATGACGGCGAACGGCTCATTGCCGACCACCGGCTGCGCGCACAGCACGGCGTGGCCGAGGCCCAGTGCCTCCGGCTGGCGAATGTAGACGCAGGTAATGTTCTTGGGGATGATCGAGCGGACGATATCGAGCATCTTCTGCTTGTTGCGCATTTCGAGCTCGGTCTCGAGCTCGTAAGCCTTGTCGAAATGATCTTCGATCGAACGCTTGTTGCGACCCGTGATGAAGATCATCTCGGTGATGCCCGCGCGCACCGCTTCTTCGACGGCGTACTGGATCAGCGGCTTGTCGACGATCGACATCATCTCCTTCGGGCTCGCCTTGGTGGCGGGCAGGAAACGAGTCCCCATACCGGCGACTGGAAACACCGCTTTTCTGACTTTCTGCATTCTTGTATTCCCCTAAATTTGATCAAGCAAACGTTAATTATTTGTCATATTAAGTAACTCAAGCAAGCCCTCTTCGTCAACCACATTGACGCCCAGTTCTTGAGCTTTACTCAGTTTGCTCCCCGCATCCGCCCCGGCGACCACGTAATCCGTCTTCTTCGAAACACTACCGGACACCTTGCCGCCAACGGCCTCTATCTTCTCTTTTGCCTCGTCACGACTCATGTTCGGCAGAGTGCCGGTCAGCACGAACACCTTGCCAGCCAATGGGCTCGTGGCGGCAGCCTGGGCCGCCATCACCGGCCAGCTGACACCAGCTGCACGCAACTGTTCGACCACCTCGACGTTGTGCGGCTCATCGAAGAAGTCGCGTATGCTCTGCGCCACCACAGGGCCGACATCGGGCACCTGCAGCAGCTGGTCGACGTTGGCCTTGATCAGCGCGTCGATGTCGCCGAAATGGCGCGCCAGGTCCTTGGCCGTCGCCTCGCCAACATTGCGGATGCCCAGTGCGTAGATGAAGCGCGGCAGGCTGGTCTGACGGCTCTTGTCGATGGCGGCCAGCAGGTTGGCTGCCGACTTCTCGGCCATGCGCTCCAGTTCGGCCAGCTTGAGCAGGCCGATCTTGTAGAGATCGGCCGGTGTTCTGACCAGGCCGATATCGACGAGCTGATCGACGAGCTTGTCGCCGAGGCCCTCGATATCCATCGCGCGGCGCTGGGCGAAGTGCAGCAGCGCCTGCTTGCGCTGGGCCGAGCAGAACAGCCCGCCGCTGCAGCGCGTTACGGCGCCACCCTCTTCCTTCACCACATGCGAGCCGCACACCGGGCACGCCGTGAGCATGACGAACGGGTCATGCAAGGGCTCGCCACCAAACAGGTCCTTGCTCGGGCGGTGCTCCAGCAACACCCTCACGACCTCGGGGATCACGTCGCCGGCGCGGCGCACGACGACGGTATCACCCACGCGCACGTCCTTGCGCAGCACCTCGTCTTCGTTGTGCAGCGTCGCGTTGGTCACCGTCACTCCGCCGACGAAGACGGGCTTGAGGCGGGCAACCGGGGTCAGGGCACCGGTGCGGCCAACCTGGATGTCGATCGCCTCGACCGTGGTGGTGGCCTCTTCCGCCGGGTATTTGTGCGCGATCGCGAAGCGCGGCGCGCGCGAGACGAAGCCAAGGGTAGTCTGGTAATCGCTGCGATCGACCTTGTACACCACGCCGTCGATGTCGAACGGCAAGCCTGCCCGCCTGGTGCCGATCTCCCGGTAATAGCCAAGCAGGCCATCAGGCCCCGTGACCGTGCGCCGCAACTCGCAAACGGGCAGGTGCAGCGCCTGGAGCCAGTCCATCATGGCCGTCTGCGTCGCGAAGGTGGGGCCACCGTCCATCTCGCCCAGGTTGTAGGCGAAGAAGGTCAGGCGGCGGCTGGCGGTGATGCGGGAATCGAGCTGGCGCAGGCTGCCGGCGGCCGCGTTGCGCGGGTTGGCAAAGAGCTTGTCGCCGCGGGCTTCCTGGTCGCGATTGAGGCGCTCGAAATCGGCCTTCTGCATCAGCACTTCGCCACGGATCTCGACCATGGCCGGTGGCGCATCGGTAGCCAGCATCAAGGGTATCGAGCGGATGGTGCGGATATTGGCCGTGACATCCTCACCTGTGTAGCCATCGCCGCGCGTCGCAGCCTGCTTGAGCACGCCGTCGACATAGGTCAGGCTGATCGCCAGCCCGTCGAACTTGGGGCCGACTTCATAGGCGATCTCGTCGTGCCCCACGGCATCGCGCACGCGTTTGTCGAAGGCGGCGATGTCCTCATCGCTGAAGGCATTGTTGAGCGACAGCATCGGAGTGCGATGGGTGATCGAACCGAATGCCGCAAGCGGTTTGCCGCCGACGCGCTGCGTCGGCGAATCCGGGGTCAGCAGCGCGGGATATTGTGCTTCGAGCGCCTGCAACTCGCGGAACAGGCCGTCGTACTCGTTGTCTGAAATCTCCGGCGCATCGAGCACGTAATAGCGATAGTTGTGGTGTTCGAGTGCCGCGTGCAGCTCTGCCGCACGGGCCTGGGCGTCCAGCGCCGGCATCACGCGAACAACCGCAGCGCGGTGGCACTACCGGGAGCAATGCCGCGCAGTTCCATGCGGCGATAGATATCGGCCAGCTGGCGGCGGATCGCGCCGATACCCTGCTCGTTGAGCGGGCGGCGATTGTCGTCGACCAGCTCGCCGTCGAGCGAATCGGCCAGGTGGCGGGCCAACACCACGACGCGATCGAACACTGGTGCCCCACCCACCACGCGCGGTACATCGAACAGCAGCGTCACGGCGTTGACCTTCATCTGGCGGATGGTGGCCGACGAGAACGATTCCTGTCCGAGGTTGCACAGCGAGAACAGGGTCTGGCCGGCATCGTTCTGGAAGTGGAACAGGCCATCCTCGCCGAGCGACATGCCCGCGGCCTCGCATAGCGAGCGTATCTTGGTGGCGGGGAACGGCGTGCCGTCGCGGCTGACGATGTTGAGGCCGATCAACACGTCGACATCGGCACAGAAGGCGTCGAGATCGGCGGCCGTGGTCAGCGCCGGTGTGCGCTGCGGCAGATCGACGACGGCGCCGGCATCTTCACCGAGCTGGCGCATGATGCGCACGAACTCGAGCATCTGGCTGTCGTCGACCGGGCCTTTGCGGTCCGCCAGCTGCAGCCCCACGCGCAGCTGGGTCAGGTTGGCGCCGCTGCCGGGGTTGACCGGCATCCAGCCATTTTCTTCCACCAGGCCCATCCAGCGTACCGGCTTGCCGATCTTGCCGGCGTCTTCGATGGCCAGCTGCAGGCTGCGCGCATTCAGCGCCTCGCTCGGGTGCAGCTCGGCGATATAGTCGATCGCGCTGTCGAGCACGGTATCGGGCCTAGCCGAGGTGACGGTCTCGACAGCGGGGGCCGCCAGGACGGGCTCCGGCGACGGCGCCTGCGTGGCGAGGCTGGGCTCCAGCCGTGGGGTGTCTTGCGAGGCCCGCGCGGCGGTCTTGGGTTTCCGCTCGAGCAGGACATCCTGGCTCGGCTTTTCAAAGGCTTGCTCGGCCTTGCGGCGGAAGCTGCGCTCCTGCCACCAGTTCAGGGCCCACACGCCACCGACGATTCCGACGGCGGCAATGATCAGGGCAATATTCAAATCGCTCATGTATGGCTACTAAGGTAAGTGCAACGTTTATCTGTATTTTCCGTTATTGCGCGCGGCCCCGACAACTACTTTAGAGTTTGCTGAATTGACGGCTGCCGCGAGTTTCGCTCACGCCGGGGCGGCTTCGCGCATCGACAGGGCCTCTTCGATATCAACTGCCACGACCCGCGACACGCCTTTCTCCTGCATGGTGATGCCGACCAGCTGATCGGCCATCTCCATGGTGATCTTGTTGTGGCTGATGTACAAAAACTGCGTGGCCATCGACATGCGCTTGACCATTTCGCAGAAACGACCGGTATTGGCGTCGTCGAGCGGCGCATCGACCTCGTCGAGCAGGCAGAACGGTGCCGGGTTGAGCTGGAACAGCGAAAACACCAGGCTCAGCGCCGTCAGCGCCTTCTCGCCGCCTGACAGCAGGTGGATCGTGCTGTTCTTCTTGCCCGGCGGCTGGGCAATCACCTGCACGCCCGCATCGAGTATGGTCTCGCCGGTCATCACGAGCCGCGCCTGGCCGCCGCCGAACAGCAGCGGGAACAGCTCGGTCATCGAGGCATTGACCTTATCGAAGGTCGATTGCAATAGTTCGCTCGACTCCTTGTCGATCTTGCGAATCGCTGCTTCGAGCATCTCCATGGCTTCGAGCAGGTCGACCGCCTGGGTATCGAGGAACTGCTTGCGCGTGCGCGACTCGTCCAGCTCCTGCATCGCCGCCAGGTTGACCGCGCCAAGCGAGTTGATCTGCTGTGTCAGGCTGCCGATCTGCCCCACCAGCGAGCCGACCTTGCTGCCCGGTGCCAGCAGGTGCTGCAGCGCTGCCTCGTCGGCGTTGGCATCGGCGAGCTCTTGCGAGAAGCGCTCGACTGCCAGCCTCGCCTCCTGCTCCTTGAGCCTGAGCTCGTTGATGCGCTCGCGCAGCGGATCGAGGCTGTGTTCGATGCGCATCTTGTCCGCCTCGAGCTCGCGCAGCCGGTTGGTGGCGTGGCCCACCGTGTCGCGCGCGCGCGCCAGCTCGACTTCGCGCTCGGCGCGGCGGTTCAGCGCACTCTGGATCGATTCGTCAAGCACGGTCGGGTCGAAGCCTTCGAGCTCGATCTGCAATTCCTCGACACGGGCGGTCAGCTCTTCGCGTTGATCGCCATGCCCGCGCGCCACGTTGTCGAGCTCGATCAGCTTGTTTTGCGCCGTCTTCAGCTGGAACTCGGCTTCGCGCGCCTCGCGTTCGGCCTCGCGCAACTGGCCGCGAGCACGCTCCAGCGCCGCTTCCTGGCTCGCTCGCGCGGTCCTGGCACTGTCCAGTGCCTCGGCGAGCGCGTTGACCTGCTCGTCCAGCTCCTCGCGGCGATAGTCCGCCTCGCCGCGCGACTCGGTTTCGATGGCGATCGACGCCCCCACCTCGTCGAGTTCGCTGCGAATCTGCTCGCCACGCTGGGTCACGCGCTCCGTGGCCTGCTGCTGCCTGACCAGGTCGAGTTGCAGCTGATGCAGGCGGTGCGCAGTCTGGTCGCTGTCCTGGCGCAGGCGTTGGTAATCGGCCTGATTGGCACCGTGGGCCTGCTCGGCCTGCGTTTGCGCCGCCCGGGCGCCATGCAGCTGCGCCTGCAGGCCGACGATGTCGCTTTCCAGCTGCTCGATCTCGCGCTGCCGGGCGATCATGCCGGACATCGCATTGTCGGGCGCAAAAAAACGCACGCTATGGCGGGTGGCAATCAGCCCGTTGCGCGTCACCAGGCAGCTGCCGACGGGCAGCGCTGCCTGCTGGGCCGCCAGCTGGGCGTCGTCGTCGCAGCAGTAAACCATGGCCAGCCAGTCGGCCAGTACACCGCCAACCGCGCCGTCACGGCAACGTAAACGGTGCTGTAACGATGCCAGATCGGCCGGCTCGGGCATCGTACCTGCCGCCACCGGGGCGCCCGGCGCGTAAAGCGTTAACCGGCCCGGCGCCGGCTCGTCGATCAGCGCCGCCCACTGCGCCTGCCCTGCAGGCAAGGCCTGGAGCCGATCCTGGAGCACCGCTTCGAGCGCGGTCTCCCAGCCGGCATCGACCTCGACGGATTGCCACAGGCGGCTCAAGCCTTCGAGCCCATGGCGTTTGAGCCAGATGCCGAGCTGCTGATCCTGATCGACCTGCTTCTGCAACTTGCCGAGTGCCGCGCACTGCGCTTCGGCCCGCGTCAGCGCCTGCTGCGTCTGCTGCGTGGCAAGCTGTGCCTCGCGCCGCGCATGGTCGAGCGCGGGCAGCGCCTCCTGCAGCGTCAGCAGGCCCTCTTCGAGCATCAGCCGGCGCTCCTCGTACTCGGCCACCTCGGCCTCGGCGCCCTCCAGCGCGGCGGTATCGACCGCGGGCAAGGTGCCCAGCTCCTGCTTCAGCCTATCCCGCCGTTGCTCCAGCTGCTGGATGGCCTTGAGCGCGTGGTTGCGATTGGCGGCCTCAAGCTCGCGCGCCTGCTGCGCCTGCGCGAGCTTGGCCTGGATCTCGCTGAACGACTGCTGCACCGAGCGGAACTGCGTTTCGGCCTCGGGCAGCGCATCGTTGGCCGTGAACAGCCGCTCCTGGCCGATCTCCACCCGCTCCTGGGCGATCTCGATCTCGCCGCGCCAGTGGGTCAGCAGCTCCTGCGTGGTGTGGGTATGCTGATCGAGCTGGGCCAGCTGGTTGCGGAACTGCGTGATCTGGTTACCGATGCGGCTGCGGCTGTCCTTGAGGTGGACGATCTGCTGTTCGAGCCGCGCCACCTCGGCGTTGGCTTCGTACAGGCGTCCCTGTGCATTGTGCAGCTCATCCGACGCGCTGAAATGAGTCTCGCGCAGTTGCTCGAGCTGCGCCTCGGTATCGCGCAAGCCGGCCGTGGCTGCTTCCAGCTCGTTGACGGCGACGCCGATATCGCGCGCCAGCCTTTCCTGCTCTTTCTGTGCGTCCTGCTTGCGCAGCAAGGCCAGCAAGTTCTGCGTATTGTCGAGCGTCATGCGCAGCTGCTGGTACTTTTCGGCGACTTCGGCCTGCACCGCGAGTTTTTCGAGCTGGGTTTCGAGCTCCTGGCGGATGTCGTCGACACGGGTGAGATTGTCGCGCGTGTCGTTCAGGCGGCTCTCGGTTTCCTTGCGGCGCTCCTTGTATTTTGAGACCCCGGCCGCCTCTTCGAGGAACACGCGCAGCTCTTCCGGCCGCGCCTCGATGATGCGCGAGATCATGCCCTGCTCGATCACCGCGTAGCCGCGCGTGCCGACGCCGGTGCCGAGGAACAGGTCCTGGATGTCGCGGCGGCGGCAGGTGATGTTGTTGATGTAGTAGCTCGATTCGCCCTGGCGCGTCAGCACGCGCTTGATCGAGATTTCGGCATATTGCGACCACTGCCCCGACGCTCGCCCCAGGCTGTTGTCGAACACCAGCTCGACCGAGGCGCGACCAACCGGCTTGCGGTGATCGGAGCCATTGAAGATGACATCCTGCATCGATTCGCCACGCAACTGCTTGGCCGACGATTCGCCCAGCACCCAGCGCACCGCGTCGATCACATTCGACTTGCCGCAACCGTTGGGGCCGACCACGGCGACGAGTTGCCCTGGCACCGGGATGTGGGTCGGGTCGACAAAGGATTTGAAACCGGCAAGCTTGACTTGGGTGAGGCGCACGGCGGGGCGGTGACAGGCAAATGGGCAAGCCGCATTGTAGTTTCTCGCTCGCCCGGAATACAACCGCCGGCCGCCGCCGGGTCGCGCCCGCGCAGCACCGCCCACGGCACCGCGACGTTGGCATATGCGGCGCCCCGGAGATAGCCGCCATGCCGCTTCTGGGCTAGACTACAAGCGCAATACCCTTCATTTTTCAGCCTGCCGCCATGTCCACCTCCCACCTGCCGGAAAGCGTTACCCTCGACCTGTGGGCGCCGCTCACCAGCCAAGCCCTGCCGGACCATTGGCCCGCCTTGCTGGACGGCTGGATGCGTGGCAACCAGATCCTGCTGTCAGGCCTTGATGCCATCGAGACCGGCGCCAGCGAGCACGAGCTGGACTCGGCTTCAGCCAGCCAGATCGAGCGCGTCGAGGCCAAGCTGAACCTGACCCTGCACCTGATCGGCAGCCTGCTCGCCCAGCAGCAGCCGATGGCAACGCCGCGCACGGTGCGGTTTTCCGCGCACGGCGCAGAATGGCTGGCGCACGAGCAATACGCCAGGGGCACGCAACTGCTGCTGTCGATAGGCTTGTCGGAACAGGTGCCACAGCCGCTGATCCTGCCCGCCGAGGTGGTCCACATCGAGGCCTCGGCTGCTGGCGGCTGGCTCATCACCGTGCTGTTCCAGCATTTGAGCGAAGCCGTCGCCAATGGCCTCGGGCGCTCGGTGTTCCGCCGCCACCGGCGTGCCATCCAGGCACGCCACAGCGGGCAGCGCTGACCGCCTTATCGTCGTTTGCCATGCCGATAGTGCTGTCGGTTATTTGGGACAAGCCCGGTTTGCCCAATATAATGGCAGGCTTTTGTCCGTATTCTGGCCTGACAACGTGAATCCCAGCCTGCAAGCGCTTCAGCCCTACCCGTTCCAGAAACTGCGCGAGTTGTTCAAGGGCGTGACACCCAATCCAGCCCTCAAGTCCATCAACCTGTCGATCGGCGAGCCCAAGCACGCCACGCCGCCGCTGGTGCTCGACGCGCTGACCGCCAACTTCTCCGGCCTGTCGGCCTACCCGACGACACAGGGCTCCGATGCGCTGCGCCAGTCGATCGCCGCCTGGATCAAGCGCCGCTACGGCGTCACGCTCGATGCGGCGCGCGAGATTCTGCCCGTCAACGGTTCGCGCGAGGCGCTGTTCTCGTTTGCCCAGGCCGTGGTCGATCGCAGCCAGCCCGATCCAGTCGTGCTGTCGCCCAATCCGTTCTATCAGATCTATGAAGGTGCGGCCTTGCTGGCCGGTGCCACGCCTTACTATGTGAACACCACCGCCGAAACAGGCTACCTGCCCGACTGGCAGGCCGTGCCCGAATCGGTATGGCAGCGCACGCAGCTGGTCTATGTGTGCTCGCCAGGCAACCCGACCGGCGCGGTGATGGGTCTCGATGGCTGGCGCGAGCTGTTCGCGTTGTCGGATCGCTTCGGCTTTGTCATTGCCTCCGACGAATGCTATTCCGAAATCTATTTCGACACGCCGCCGCTCGGCGCGCTCGAAGCCGCCCAGCAACTGGGCCGCAGCGACTGGCGCCGGCTGGTGGTATTCAGCAGCCTGTCGAAGCGCTCGAACGTGCCCGGCATGCGCTCGGGCTTCGTCGCCGGCGACACCGCACTGCTCGAAGGCTTCCTGCTCTACCGCACCTATCATGGCTGCGCCATGAGCCCGACGGTGCAGGCAGCGAGTGCCGTGGCCTGGGCCGACGAATCCCATGTCGAGGATAACCGCCGCCAGTACGCCGAGAAGTTCGACGCGGTGCTGCCCATCATCCAGCAGGCGCTGCCGGCCAGCCGTCCCGACGCGGCGTTCTACCTGTGGGTGCCAACCACTGCAGACGATGCCGAGTTTGCGCGTGGCCTGTACGAACGGTGTAATGTAACGGTATTGCCGGGCAGCTATCTGGCGCGCGGCGCCCACGGCGTCAACCCAGGCAGCCAGTACGTGCGCATCGCCCTGGTCGCGCCGCTGGCCGAATGCGTGGAAGCCGCACAGCGCATTGTCGGCTACGTCAATTCATAACAATAAGCATCACGAACGCCACCAAACAGGTTTCCCCATGACATCGATCCACATTCAACCCAATCCAGGAAATGCCATGCACCCGATTCAGCCCCTCATCGAAGCCGCGTTCGAAGACCGCGCCAACATTACCCCCGCGACCGTTTCCGCCGAGCTGAAGTCGGCCATCAACCAGGTCATCAACGAGCTCGACCAGGGCCGCCTGCGCGTGGCCGAGAAGATCGAAGGCCAATGGGTGGTCAACCAGTGGGTGAAGAAGGCCGTGCTGCTGTCCTTCCGCATCAACGACAACGTGCCGCTCGACGGCGGCTGCACCCAATACTACGACAAGGTGCCGAGCAAGTTCGCCGACTACAGCGAGGCCAACTTCAAGGAAGGTGGCTTCCGCGTCGTGCCCAATGCCGTGGCGCGCCGCGGCAGCTTCATCGGCAAGAACGTGGTGCTGATGCCGTCCTATGTCAACATTGGCGCCTTCGTCGATGAAGGCACCATGGTCGACACCTGGGCTACCGTCGGTTCCTGCGCACAGATCGGCAAGAACGTCCATCTGTCCGGCGGTGTCGGCATCGGCGGCGTGCTCGAGCCGCTGCAGGCCAACCCCACCATCATCGAGGACAACTGCTTCATCGGTGCGCGCTCCGAGGTCGTCGAAGGCGTCATCGTCGAAGAAGGCTCGGTGATCTCGATGGGCGTCTACATCGGCCAGTCGACCAAGATCTACGACCGCGAGACCGGTGAAGTGACTTACGGCCGCATCCCGGCGGGCTCGGTAGTCGTGTCGGGCAATCTGCCCTCGGCCGACGGCAAGTACAGCCTCTATTGCGCCGTGATCGTGAAGAAGGTCGATGCCAAGACCCGCGGCAAGGTCGGCATCAACGAGCTGCTGCGCGGCATCTGATGCGCTCTCAGCGATGAAGAAGACCGCCGCGAGGCGGTCTTCTGCTTTCCGGCCCGCAACCAACGGGCTGGATGCGGGTCTCAATCGATAGCGATGGCATGGCAATTCTGCTATCGTTGCGCGACTTTGCTGCGGTACAGCACGGGGATTCCGTGGCGGCAAAGGCGGTCAAAACTTAAAGCCTTACTTGCAGGATGGACTGCAAGACATTGATATAGGAGGATTTCCTATGGCCAAGAAAGTGGTCACGCTCGCCCATTACTACACCACGCCCGAGATCCAGCAGATGGCGGACAAGGTGGGCGACAGTCTCGAACTCTCCCTCTTCGCCCGCGACGCCGAGGCCGACATCATCGTCTTCGCCGGTGTGCGCTTCATGGCGGAGACTGCGAAAATCCTGAATCCGCAAGCGACGGTCATCCTGCCTGACCGTGGCTCGACCTGTTCCCTGGTGGAGCAGACCGACGTCGCCCAGCTCAAGGCCTGGCGTGAGTCCCACCCCGATCACGTACACGTGTCGTACATCAACTCGAGCGCCGAGCACAAGGCGCTGTCGGACTGGATCGTCACCAGCCGCAACGTCGACGACATCATCGCCAGCCTCTACGCCGACGGCAAGAAGGTGATCTTCAGCCCTGACCGCAATATGGGCGCCTATCTGAACTTCCAGTACGGCTACGACATGCCGTTGTGGTCGGCAGTCTGCGAGGTGCACGACAAGTTCAACGAGGACGCGCTCAACGCGGGCTTCGCCGAGGCCGGCGACAAGATGCATTACCTGATCGCCCACCCCGAGAGCCCGTTGCCGGTGCTCAAGCGCGCCGACTATGTCGGCTCAACCAGCGGCATGTTGAACTGGGTGAAGCAATACGACCGCGAAGCCGACGGCGTGATCTTCGTCGCGACCGAAGACGGCATCCTGTACAACATGAAGCAGGCGCGGCCGGATCTCGACATCCGCCAGGCACCGATCTACGCGGGTTGCCAGTGCAATTCCTGCCCCTACATGAAGCTCAACACCATCGAGGCGGTCAAACGCGCGCAACAAGGCGAGGGTATAAGGATCGATTACCTCAGCGAGGCGCAGATGGATGCGGCAAGATTGCCGATCGAGCGCATGCTGGAATTCTCACAGCGCTACTACGCCTGATCAGACCAAGGCGGCCCGATGGCCGCCTTTGTTTTCATGCATATTTAAAAACCTGTTCCCGATCTGTTGCGAGCAGGGCTAGCGGCAAGCCGCCAGGCGGCGGGTCAGGCCTTCATCTACTGACGTACAGGAAGGCCTCGAGCCGCACGTGAACCCCGATCAGCCGTGTACCACGAGATCGCGCACCGGTTACAAGAAAGAAAAGCCACCACGATGGCCAGCTACGACTACCTGATCTACATCGGCAGATTCCAGCCCTTTCACAAGGGCCATTTGCAGACCATACGCCACGCGCTGACGCAGACCGACAAGCTGATCGTGATCGTCGGCTCGGCCCGCGCGGCGCGCACCTTCGAGAACCCCTGGACGCTGCAGGAACGCGAGCAGATGATCCGCGCCTGCCTGGCGCCGGAAGACCAGAACCGCGTCTACGTGGTAGGCATCTCCGATCGCATGTACAACGACCAGCAATGGGTCGGTGAGGTGCAGAGCGCGGTGGACAAGGTGATCGCGGTCGATACCGCCAACCTGTCGTCACGGCCCGCCGAGTACCGTATCGGCATGATCAGCGGCAACCGCAGCCAGGACAGCTATTACCTGGAGTTCTTTCCGCAGTGGCGCCAGCTCGAGGCGCCGGAAATCTCGGGCGTGGTTTCGGCCGACATCCGCCACCACTATTTCGACGCGCACCAGGCCTGCGAATACGCCTACGACGCGGAGAAGCTGCCCGAGCCGGTCGATCAGTACCTCGGTGATTTCAGGCACGGCGAAATCTACCAGAACCTCGCTACCGAATACGCCTTCGTGCAGGACTACAAGCGTGCCTGGGCGCGGGCGCCCTACCCGCCTACCTTCGTCACCGTCGATGCGATGGTGGTGTATTCCGGCCATATCCTGCTGGTGCGCCGCCGCACCCAGCCCGGCAAGGGCCTGTGGGCGCTGCCCGGCGGCTTCGTCAACCAGAACGAGCGGGTGCGGGATGCGGCGATCCGCGAGCTGCGCGAGGAAACCAAGCTCAAGGTGCCGGCCCCCGTGCTGGCCGGCTCGGTGCGCGCCTCACGCGTGTTCGACCACCCCAAGCGCTCGCTGCGTGGCCGCACCATCACCCACGCCTTCCTGATCGAGCTGCCGCCGACGCAGGAGGGCCTGCCCAAGGTCAAGGGCTCGGACGATGCCGACAAGGCCAAGTGGGTGCCGCTGTTCGAGTTCAGCCGCATGGAAGAGCAGCTGTTCGACGACCACTTCTACATCGTGAACTGGTTCCTGGGCCAGATATGAGCCTGCATGCCGCATAACGCACCGCTATCCGGCAAGGGCGTGGCGCTGTCGGTGCTGGCGTCGGTGCTATTCGCGCTGCTGTCGGGCTATACCACGCTGTTGAAGCCGCTCGACGGCCTGGCGATCTACGCCTGGCGCGTGCTGTGGACCTTCCCAGGCATATTGCTGCTGATCGCGCTGAGCGGGCGGTGGTCCCGGCTCAGGGCCGACCTGGCACGCCTGTGCAGCGAGCCGCTGCTGTGGCTGGTGCTGCCGGCGCTGGCCGCAATGCTCGGGCTACAGTTGTGGCTGTTCATGTGGGCGCCGCTGCACGGGCAGGCCATGCCCGTCGCCATGGGTTATTTCCTGCTGCCGCTCGCGATGGTGCTGGTCGGCCGCCTGCTGTATCACGAACGGTTGCAGTGGCTGCAATGGCTCGCGGTCGGCTGCGCGCTGCTCGGGGTGGCGCACGAGCTGTGGCTGACGCGCGCCTTTGCCTGGAGCAGCCTGGTGGTGGTGGCGGGTTATCCGCCCTATTTCGTGCTGCGCCGCTGGTCCCGTCTCGATGCGATCACCGGCTTTGCGCTGGAGATGGCGCTGATGTGCCCGGCCGCCCTCCTCATCCTGCTGAGCCTGGGCCATGCCGGTTGGGGCGTGATCTTGCAGCCGGTGTTCTGGCTGCTGCTACCGGGCTTAGGCATCATCAGCACCGTCGCCCTGGTGTGTTACCTGAGTGCCAGCAAGCTGCTGCCGCTTGGCCTGCTGGGTGTGTTGGGCTATGTCGAGCCGGTGCTACTGTTCCTGCTGGCCGTGCTCATGCTCGGCGAGCCGCTCACTACCGACCGGCTGCTGACCTATGTGCCGATCTGGATTGCCGTGCTGCTGGCCGGCATCGACAGTGCGTGGCGGCTGCGCCGTGGCCGTTGATAGGCATCACTCGACGACTTTCACCGCGGTCACGAAATAGCTGGTCTCGCCAAAACACTGGCTGGGGACGCCGACATGCTGCTGGTAGGTCAGCGCCACGCGCTTGCCGACCACCGCATTGATCTGATCTGCCACCGCGTCGTCACGGATGGTGAAATAGAACTTCTCGGGCATGCTGCCCGGCATCGCCACCATCGACAGCTCGCCTTCCCAGGTCTTGCATAGCCACCCTTTCCTGGACAGCTTCTGCACCCAGCCGGCGCGCTCGCCCTCGGAATAGCTCCAGTTGAGCACCGTCCACAGGTATAGCGCCGCCAGCGCCAGCACCGCCAGCAATGCGCCGATCAGCCCCTTCCAGAGCGCGGACGATCGTTGTTTGTCCATCTGCATAACCTACTCCGTCGATTCGAATCGGGCCGAATGTAGCATGAAAGGTGGCAAGTCCGCGTGCTTGCTACGCTGCAGACAGAGCGGGAACAAAAATCTGGCGGCACAGTGCTAAAGATTTCGCATGCCCGTGCCGATAGCGTAGACGTGGCGTCTCGCCACAACCCTTGTCACGACCATGCAAATCGCCACCAACCTGCAGAGCCTGTTCGCACAGCGCCAGCTCGAGACCGCCAGCTCCGGCAACAGCCGGGCGCTGCAGCGGCTTTCGTCCGGCCTGCGCGTCAACACGGCCCGCGATGACGCGGCCGGGCTTGCCATCAGCGAGCGTTTGCGGGCACAGATCAATGGTTCAAACCAGGCGTGGCGCAACACCAACGACAGCGTCTCGTTGCTGCAGACGGCGGACGGTGCGCTGACCAAGGTCAACGACATCATGCAACGCCTGCGCGAGCTGTCGGTACAGGCCAATAACGCAACCTTGCAAGCCAGCGACAGGCAGGCGTTGCAGGGTGAGGCCAACCAGCTGACGCAGGAAATCAGCCGTATCGCCTCAAGCAGCGAGTTCAACGGCCAGAGCGTGTTTTCGCAGGTCGATGCCAGCATCGGCGGCGACAAGAATCGGCGTGCGGTGCTCGATGGCCTCAAGCTCGGCTGGCTCGAAGAGGCCGAGCAGCGCGTACAAAAGTACTACGGCATCATCGCCGACGGCGCGCTGACCATGGATGTGAACCTGAATACCAGCGACGGCGTGGGCAACAAGCTGGCCAGCGTCAGCACCACGGCAGTAGGGGGCAACGGGCAGTGGCAGAACATCACGCTCAATATCGACATGGCGGACTTCACGCCACCGAACCTGCCCAACGGCGGCTCGGCGCCGATCTACAACGACCGCATCATCGCGCACGAGATGGTGCATGCGGAGATGTCGCGCTCGATGAATTTCAACGCACTGCCCAGCTGGTTCAAGGAAGGCAGCGCCGAGTTCATCCATGGCGCCGATGAGCGCTTGGCCGGCGACACGGCCGGCGGCACCGATGTCACGGCGATACTGGCGGCATTCAACGCCGACGATGTCTCGGCCTCTGCCGGCTACTCGGGCGGCTATGCTGCCGTGCGCTACATGCACGAGAAGATCAAGGCGGCAGGCGGCGACGGCATCAAGGACATCATGACCTACCTGGGCGCGAACCCGGCCGCCACGCTCGACCAGGCGCTTACCAACGCGAGCCATGGCGCCTTTGCCAACCTGGCAGGCTTCAGTACCTCGTTCAACACCAATGCGGCGGCGTTTGTCGGCGCGATGAACCTGAGCAATGCCGATACGGGCGCAGTCGGCGGTGCGGACGTCGACGGCGGCACCGTGCTGAGCGCCCAGGATATCCTGCTCGATCGCGGCGAACGCGCCGGCAACAATGTGCTCGACGGCTTCAAGCTGAACTTCCCGACCCAGGGCGGCGGCAGCACGATCAAGGAATTCCAGTTCCAGGTCGGCGCCAACGCGGATCAGACCATCACCGCCCGCATGCAGTCCTTCTCCGCGATCAGCCTCGGTATCGACGACATCGACCTGGTGCAGCTCCCCACCTTTGCGCTAGCCCATCTCGACGAGGCCATGGACTTCGTCAACCGGCAACGCGCCGATATCGGGGCGATGCTCAATCGCCTGCAGGCGACGTCGGATAACCTGAAAATCAGCGAGGAAAACACCTCTGCAGCCCGCTCGCGCATCGTCGATACCGACTATGCACAAGAAACGGCAACGCTGACGCGCGAGCAGATCCTGACGCAGGCTGCCACCGCCATGCTGGCTCAGGCGAATAGCCAGCCCAACCTGGCGCTGAGCCTACTGCGCAGCTGATCCCCGCATTATCAGCCGTGCGGCGGACTATCGCTGGCATCCGCAGCGTCGGCGATTGTACCCGGCGGGTGGGCAACAAAAAAGCCGCTACACTGCAGCGGCTTTTTTTTTGAGCTACGACGCTCAGGCTTTCGGTGCCTCGTCGGTCGTCTGTGCCTTCTGGCGCAGGCGGATGCCGACTTCGCGCAACTGCTTCTCGTCGACTTCGTTCGGTGCGTTGGTCAGCAGACACTGCGCACGCTGGGTCTTCGGGAAGGCGATCACGTCACGGATCGACTCGGCGCCGGTCATCAGCGTGACCAAGCGATCGAGACCGAAGGCCAGACCACCGTGCGGGGGCGCGCCGTACTTGAGGTTGTCGAGCAGGAAGCCGAACTTGTTCTGCGCTTCATCCGGGCCAATGTTCAATGCATCGAACACCTTGCTCTGGATCTCGGCACGGTGGATACGTACCGAACCACCGCCGATTTCCCAGCCGTTCAGCACCATGTCGTAAGCACGGGCGCGGCAGGCGCCTGGGTTGCTGACCAGCATGTCTTCGTGACCCGGTTTCGGGCTGGTGAACGGGTGGTGGCAAGCGGTCCAGCGATTGTCTTCTTCGTCGTGCTCGAACATCGGGAAGTCGATGACCCACAGCGGACGCCATTCCTTGACGAAATAGCCGCCGGCTTCGCCCTTCTCGTGGCCAACCTTCAGACGCAGCGCGCCGATCGCTTCGTTGACCACTTTCAGCTTGTCGGCACCGAAGAAAATCAGGTCGCCGTTTTCTGCGCCAGTACGCTCCAGTACGGCCTTCAGTGCGGCTTCGGTCAGGTTCTTGACGATCGGCGATTGCAGGCCGGTTTCGTTCGGCTGCGTCTTGTCGTTGACCTTGATATAAGCCAGGCCCTTGGCGCCGTAGATAGCGACGAACTGGGTGTAGGCATCGATCTCGGAACGCGACAGCGCCGCACCGCCCGGAATGCGCAGGCCGACCACGCGGCCACCTTCCATATTGGCGGCACCGCTGAATACCTTGAACGGCACGTCCTTCATCACATCGGTCAGTTCGGCGAACTTGAGCGAGACGCGCATATCGGGCTTGTCCGAGCCGTAGTAGAACATCGCGTCGTCGTAGGTCATGCGCGGGAACTTGCCCAGATCCACGCCGATCGCTTCCTTGAACACATGCACGGCCATCGATTCGGTGATGTCCATGATCTGTTCTTCGTTCAGGAACGAGGTCTCCAAGTCGATCTGGGTGAATTCCGGCTGGCGGTCGGCACGCAGGTCTTCGTCGCGGAAGCACTTGGTGATCTGGTAGTAGCGGTCGAAACCGGCCACCATCAACAGCTGCTTGAACAGCTGCGGCGATTGCGGCAGTGCGAAGAACTGGCCCGGATGCACGCGCGACGGCACCAGGTAGTCACGCGCGCCTTCCGGCGTCGAGCGGGTCAGCATCGGCGTTTCGATGTCGATGAAGCCGGCCGAGTCGAGGTAGTTGCGCACCAGCAGCGCGACCTTGTAGCGCAGGCGCAGGTTCTTCTGCATGTCCGGGCGGCGCAGGTCGAGCACGCGGTGCAACAGGCGGGTGTTCTCGGTCAGGTTTTCGTCGTCGATCATGAACGGCGGCGTCACCGACGGGTTCAGAATCTCGATTTCCTTGGCCAGCACTTCGATCTGGCCGGAAATCAGGTTGGCGTTGGTCGTGCCTTCCGGGCGATTGCGTACGCGGCCGACGATCTGCACCACGAATTCGTTACGCAGCTTGTCCGCAGTTTCGAATGCGGCCTTGGTATCGGGATCCACGACAACCTGAACCAGGCCTTCGCGGTCGCGCAGGTCGATGAAGATCACGCCGCCATGGTCACGGCGACGGTGCACCCAGCCTTGCAGGGTAACGGTTTGATCGAGGTATTGGGTATCGATCAGGCCACAGTAGTTGGTACGCATAGTCTTGAATCGCAGTCAGAATGGAAAATGGAACAACACCCGGATCAGTTGGGGTTGTGGTTATTATGATGATTCGCACCGGGTGCGACGACACCCATGGAGATGATGTACTTGAGCGCCTCGTCGACACTCATGTCGAGCTCGACGACGTCTTTCTTCGGCATCATCAGGAAGAAGCCCGAGGTCGGGTTCGGCGTGGTCGGAATATAGACGCTGACGAACTCTTCCTTCAGCACGCTGGCCACCTCGCCGCTCGGCGTGCCGGTCATGAAGGCGATGGTCCACGAGCCCTGGCGCGGGTATTGCACCAGCAAGGCCTTGCGGAACGCCTCGCCGCTCGATGAGAACAGGGTGTCCGATACCTGCTTGACGCTGTAGTAGATCGACTTGACCACCGGAATGCGTCCAAGCAGCGCCTCCCAGAAGGCAATCAGGCGTTGGCCGATGATGTTGGCGGTTAACAGGCCCGTCGTGAACACGATCAGCACGGTCAGAATCGCGCCGAGGCCCGGAATATCGAAACCGAACATCGATTTCGGGCGATAGGCCGATGGCAGCAGCAGCAGGCTCTGGTCCATGGTGCTGATCAAGGCGTTGAGCACCCACAGCGTGATGCCCAGCGGCACCCAGATCAGCAGGCCGGTAATGAAGTATCGTTTCATTCAGCGCTCAATGGCAGGCGCAGCTGCCGCCGCATGGCGTGGCAGCCGGTGCCGCGCTGCTGGCCTCGGTGTTGGCCGGCGGCGTGCTGGTCGAGCCGCCGCCCTTGAAGTCGGTGGCATACCAGCCGCTACCCTTGAGCTGAAAGCCCGCAGCCGACAAGAGCTTGCCTAGGGTTTGCTGCTTGCACGCCGGGCACTCGGTCAGCGGCGCATCGCTGACCTTTTGCAGGAATTCTTTCTGCAGGCCGCAGTTGCTGCAGCGGTATTCATAGATAGGCATGGTTCAACTCCAGACCAGAATCGATACAAAAATAACAAACCCCGAAGTATATCATCGAGTTCGCACATTCTTTGTACGCCCCGCTGACATTCCACGAAAATGGTGGTGGTACCCGCCAATTCAAGCCGCGGGCTAGCCTGCAGCAGGCGTCTCGGCCTCCGCCTGTGCGGCCCGGCGCGTGGCGAGCTGGGCAAAGAACCGCGGGATCACTTGGGCGTCGCGCGTCTTGAGCATCGGCGGCAGGCTCTGCCAGATGCGCTTGCCATAAGGCTTGTCGACGATGCGGGTGTCGCAGATCATCAGCACGCCAGCGTCACGCTCGTCGCGGATCAAGCGACCGGCCCCCTGCTTGAGCGTGATCGCCGCGCGCGGCAGCTGGTATTCGATGAAGGCATTGCGGCCGGCGCGGTTGATCTGGTCGACGCGGGCCGACAGCACCGGGTCGTCCGGCGGCGCGAACGGCAGCTTGTCGATGACGACCAGTTGCAGTGCCTCGCCCTTGACGTCGATGCCTTCCCAGAAGGTCTGGCTCGCCACCAGCACCGCATGCGGCAGGCTGCGGAAGCGTTCGAGCAGCTCGGTGCGCGAGCCCTCGCCCTGCAGCAGCAGGGGGTAGTCGAGCACCTCGCTCTCCAGCCTGGCCTTGACCAGCTCGTAGGCCTCGCGCATCGCGCGCAGGCTCGTGAACAGCAGGAACGCCCGCCCCTGGCTGGCCTTCAGCGCGGGCCAGGCCTCATCGACGACGGCTGCGGTGAACTCGCGGCTGTTCGGCTCGGGCATATTCTTCGGCACATACAGCAGCGCCTGCGACTTGTAGTCGAACGGGCTGTCCCAACAAGCCGTTTCGGCGTCGTACAGGCCCATTTCATAGCAATAGTGCTTGAACTCGCGATTGACGGCGAGCGTGGCGGAGGTGAACACCCAGGCGCGTTTCTGGATGTTGATCTGCTTGCGGAAGACGTCGGCGATGTCGAGCGGTGTGCTGTTGAGCTGGAAGGCATGGCTGAAGACCTCCACCCAGCGGACCGATTCCTTTTCGCGGCGCTTTTCCTTGCCGGTCTCGTCGTCGTTCCCGGCGGCCGGCGGCTCGTCGTCAAGCTGCCATGCATGCAGCTTGTCATTGAGCGCCAGCGCGCGCTCATGGCAGTTCTTCAGCCCTTCGCCGCGTTCGGCCGTGGCTTCGAGCAGATTGAGCAGGTCGATGAGCCTGGCTGCCAGGCCATCGAGCGCGAGCTGGAACTTCTCGTTGCCAGCGAGCTGGTGCTTGGGCAGGCGCAGGTTGTCCTGCTCGAAGGCAAGGCGCAGATCCTTGACGGCCTTTTCGAGCTTGCCGCAGGCCTCGTTCAGCGCCGGCATGTCCTTGGCTTCGGTCAGCGCCTCGGCCCGGCTGTCGCGCGCGAGTTCGAGCAGCTGGCCGCTCGACACATTGTCGCCAAAGAACAGGCTGGCGACCTCGGGCAGCTGGTGCGCCTCGTCGAACACCACGGTATTGCAGGCCGGCAACAGCTCGCCGGCGCCTTCATCGCGCAGCCACACGTCGGCGAAGAACAGGTGGTGGTTGACCACCACCACGTCGGCCGCCATCGCCTCCTTGCGCGCCTGCATGACATAGCATTCCTTGTGGTGCGGGCAGTCGGTGCCCAGGCAGTTCTCCTTGGTCGACGTAACGTGCGGCCAGATCGGCGCATTCTCCGGCACACCGGCGCAGCCGCTCTTGTCGCCATTGCTGCTGGTATGGGCATAGGAGCGGATCAGCTGCAGATGCTTCACCTCCTCGCGGCTGCTGAATCGCCCCTCCAGCGCGGCCTTTTCCAGATGGTAGTGGCACACGTAGTTGGCGCGCCCCTTGAGCAGCGCGACCGTCACCGGCACCTTGAGCGCGGCGCGCACGGTCGGGATGTCGCGCTGGAACAGCTGATCCTGCAGCGTCTTAGTACCGGTGGAGATGATCACCTTGCCGCCGGACAAGAGCGCCGGGACGAGATAGGCATAGGTCTTGCCAGTGCCGGTGCCGGCCTCGGCCACCAGGATGCCCTGCGATTCGATGGCGTGCTCGACAGCCTGAGCCATCTCCAGCTGCTGCTGGCGTGGCCGGAAGCCCGCAATCCCCTGGGCGAGCGCCCCATCGAGGCCGAATACATGATCGAGGTCTGGCATGTGAAAGCTGGCAATACAAAGGGCGAATGTTAACATGGCCGCCACCAACACAAGGGAGACGACCATGGCGCAGGACAGTTCCCAAGCCGGCTTCTGGGAGAGCCGCTACCGCGATCGCACGATGCCATGGGATGCCGGCTCGGTGCCCGCCGCGCTGCTGCAATGGCTGCCAGGGCAGGCGCCCGGTCATGTGCTGATCCCAGGCTGCGGCAGCGCCTACGAGGTTGCCGCGTTTCACGAGGCGGGCTGGGATGCGCTGGCGGTCGATTTCAGCGAGCTCGCTGTGGTGCAGGCCAAGGCCAAGCTCGGCACGTTGGGCGACCGTGTGCAGTACGGCGATTTTTTCGCCCTATCGGCGCAGCCACCGTATGACCTGATCTACGAGCGCGCCTTCCTGTGCGCGCTGCCACGCCGCATGTGGGCCGACTATGCGCGACAGTGCGCGGCGCTGCTGAAGCCGGGCGGCAGCCTGAGCGGGTTCTTCTTCCTCAAGGAGACCCCGAACGGTCCGCCCTTCGGGACGAGCGAGGCCGAGTTGCAGGCACTGCTTGGCGCAGCGTTCGAGCTGACGGAACGGCGCCCCGTGGCGGCATCGATTCCGGTATTCGACGGCGCCGAGTGGTGGCTCAGCTGGCGGCGATGCTGAGCTGAGCCACCACTCGGCGCGGATGACGAAACGAGCGATTGTTGACTAGACTGATCGCATGGCAACTCGCGTAGACGTATAGATGCAAACACTCAATTTACGCCCCCGCCGCTCGCACGGGCTGCAAGCTGGCCTCGCGGCGCTGTTGCTGGCTGCGGGATCGAGCGCATGGGCCGATTTGCCGGACAATCTGGTCGTCCGGGTCTGCGACGACACGCTGGAGTGGCCACCCTTCACCTATCGCAAGCGCGATGCGGCTGGCAGGCCCGGCGAGGAGGTCGTCGGTTATTCGATCGACGTGTTGCGGACCATTCTCGTGCGCGAGCAGATCGACTTCGACGTCAAGCTGGTGCCGTGGTCACGCTGCCTGGCCGAGGCGCGCCGGGGCGGCACCTTCAACATGCTGCAGAACGCCAGCGCGAGCCAGGAACGGTCTCGCGATTTCTGGATGTCGCGGCCGTATTACCGTCTCAACAGTTACTACTTCTATTCGCGCAAGCGCTTCCCCGCCGGGCTCGACATCAAGGGTCTGGCGGATTTCAAACGCTATCATGTGTGCGGCATTCACGGCTTCAACTACGAGCCCTACGGCTTGCAGGGCGATGCGATCGACCAGTCGTCGGTCAGCTTCCGCACCTTGCTGAAACGCATCCACCTCGGCAGCTGCGATCTCTTCATCGAGAAAATCGAAGTCATGCAGGGCTACCGCTCCGTCGGCGAGCCATTCATCGACGACTCGGCCCTGGCCCACAGCGCCGTGCCGGGTATCGGCCCGGTGCCCTTCCATTTCCTCGTGTCGCGCGCTTACGCGAATGGCGAGGCGCTGGTCAACGTGCTCAATGCCGGGATCGACGAGATGGAGCGCTCGGGCAAGCTGCAACGGCTATGGCGCAGCCATGTCGGCGGTAAGTAGTCAGCCCTGCGGCCAGGCGCCGCCGTCACCGAACACCTGGATACAATCTGATGGCAGCGCCAGTGGCGCCAGCATGCCGACCCGGATGCCGAGCCGCTGCACATCGAGCGGGTTCAGCTCGGCAACGACTCGCGTCCCGCGCATCGAGCTTGGCTTCAGGCGCACCCGCACGGTGGGGCCGAGGAAATCCATGGCTTCGATATGGCACAGCAGGTTGTTCTGCTGCGGCCGCCATTCATGCAGCAGCCGCACATTCTCCGGGCGGATGAACAGCTTGATGCGGGTGCCCGGCGGCAGATAGCGCTGCTGCCGCAGCATCAGCGCCATGTCGCCGACCAGCGCCATGCCCGCACCCAGCGTCACCGCGGGGAGCCAGTTGCCCTGCCCGATCAGGCGGGCGACGTATTCGCTGGCGGGGTTGCAATACACCTGCTGCGGCGTGCCGATCTGGGCAACCATGCCCTCCTCCATCACGGCGATGCGGTCGGCCATAGCCATTGCATCGAGCGGGTCGCGCAGCGCCACGATCGTCGTCAGCCCTTGCTGTTGCTGGCGTTCACGCAGCAGCACGCGTAGGGCGATCTTGTCTTCGCCATCGAGCCCGGCCAGCGGTTCGTCTGCCAGCAACAGCCGCGGCGAGCGCACCAGTGCGCGCGCCAGCGTCACGCGGCGGCGCAGTGCTGGCGTCAGCGAGGCGGGGAAACGCCCACCCAGGCCATTGAGACCAACCTGGGCCAGCAGGGCCTCGACCCGAGCCGCTGCCTCACCGTCGCTACCGACCAGGCCCAGCCTGACGTTGCGGCGGACATTGAGCACCGGCACCAGTGAGTCGGGAGTCGCCCACAGCGCCATGCCCCGCGCAGCGGGCGGCAGGCGGCCGACATCGCGGCCATCCAGATCGAGCTGGCCGCTGCCTGGCCTCGCTTCACCAGCGATGACCCGCAGCAGCTGGCTGTTGCCGCAAGCGGCGGGCCCGAGCAGGCAGACCAGTTCGCCCTTGACCACGTCGAGGTCGATCGGCCGGCCCGGCGAGCCTTTACGGGACGGGGCTGTGAACGCATGCAAGGACAGGAACGGCGCGGGTGTCGCAGCGGCAGGCAGGTGCTGTGGATGGTTCACCGGCGCCCCCGGCAGTCGGCGTGCAGACGATGGACTGCGCCAGACCGGGCGGAACGCGGCCGGGACGCATCGGCTTTTGCGGGGGATCGAATGAAAACGGCAAATCGGCTCGGCATGGCGTCATGGCAGGGAGAAGTACAACCGCGTCAGCCTACAGCGGCCAGTTTGCGCGAATGTGACAGGGGCGGGGAAATACCTGGATTCGGTAAAAATTCAGCCATTGCAGTCGCAAACAAGCGACCGATTTCCGCTAAGATCGATGTCAATGTCTACCGTTTGAGCCCGCCCTGCCATGAATACCAGTACCCAGCCCACCACGCGGCGCGCGCGTCCGCCGTCGCTGCTGTCCGATCACCCCGAGCGCCTGGCGCTCAATGACGAGGCACATGCCCGCCCGTTCGAGGCGGTAAGGCCGCCGACGCGCGCCAGCTACATCGCCTACCTCAACCACAGCATCTGCTACGAGCAGGAGCTGGCGCTGATGGCCGAGCTGTGCGCCAGCTACGACGTCGCACCGCCGGCCGCCGGGCGCAACCACTTTTCCGCCAACCTTGGCGCTTTCCGCTTCAAATGGGCGCGCCACTCGGAGTTCTCATCCGTCACCTTCATCCGCCACGGCGAGTTCCGCGACCCGTTCGGCGAGCCGGCGCTGCTGCATGTGCCCGAAAGCTGGCTCAAGCAGTTGCCCGGCGATGTGCTGGTGGCCGCCCATGCAGGGCTCGAGGTGCAGCGCCTGCTGCCGGAGAAGCTCGAAGCGGTGTCGACCGAGTATTTCAAGGGCAACGATCTGATCGGCGCGCGCATCGGCGACGGCAGCGGCGCGGTGTACACCGATTTCCGCATCCATGCCGACGGCTTCTCGCGCTATCTGCTGGCCGACATCCAGATGGGCCCCAAGCAGGCCGGGCGCATGCTGCAGCGGCTGTTCGAGATCGACACCTACCGCATGATGGCCTCGCTCGCGCTGCCGCTGGCAAAGAGCCTGTCGCCGACGCTGAACGACGCCGACCGCGAGCTCGCCGTGCTCACCGCCGCCATGGCCGATGCGCGGCAGGAAGACGAGCCGCAACTACTCGACCGGCTGACCCGGCTGGCCGCCCACATCGAGCGCCTGCTGTCGGAGAGCGATTACCGCTTCTCGGCCGCCCGCGCCTATTACGGCATCGTCGAGCGCCGCATCGGCGAGCTGCGCGAGGTCCGCATCCAGGGCATGCAGCCGTTCCGCGAGTTTATGGAACGCCGCCTCGCCCCAGCCATGAATACCTGCGACTCGGTCGAGCGGCGCCAACGCATGCTGGCCGACCGGGTCAGCCGCGCCTCGGCCATGCTGCGCGCGCGCGTCGATATCTCGCTCGAACGGCAGAACCAGGAGCTGCTCGGCTCGATGGATCGCCGCGCCAAGCTGCAACTGCGGCTGCAGGAGACGGTCGAGGGGCTGTCTGTCGCAGCCATCACCTATTACACGGTCGGTCTGGTCGGCTACGCCGCCAAGGGGCTCAAGACCGCCGGGCTGCATATCGAGCCGGAACTGGCCATGGGCCTGGCGATCCCGGTCGTCGCACTGGCGGTGGCGCTGGGTTTGAGGCGCATGCGCAAGGCGCTCGCGCAGGAGATGGAGTAGGCAGGTAGTGCACGTCGTTCGCACCCGCGTGGATCGGCGCCTGATTTTGTCCCGGTGATTTTGCGGGCAAGCCTTCGGCTAACCCGCGCTACCGCGCAGAAATTATTCGTATATGAATAAGCTGAGAAATACTGCCAATGGAGATATCTAGGGGATTACCGGTGTCTCTTCCAGATCACTCATTTCCTTCAGCAGGCAACTGCTGCACCGGTAGAGGACGATCGACAGCGTTTCGCCTTTCCCTATCTCCTCGTATGCCGGCGTGGCACCGCAATAGCTGCACCTCATATCGGCCAGCGGCGTCTGTTCCTGGTCAGCTTGTTCCATGTTCCGGTCCCCTCAGCGTCAAAGACGCATCACTGTATGCCTCGGCCCCCTACCCGTCAAAGCCAGCCATGTAGTGCGGCCCTTTACCCCAGGTGGATCGGTATCTGGCCATGCCTCATTGATGTTGCGCGCAACGGCTAACGTATCCCGCAACAGTCATACACGGCCGGACTCAAGGAGCCGTCTGTCAGACATATAAATCGGGACAGGTAGGCCGGCCCGTTGGGCCGGCCGCAAGATATGGAATCAGACCGCAAGCCGGTCAAACACCCGCGTGAGGATCGCCAGCCCCTCGTCCACGATCTCGTTGCCAGCCGTCAGCGGCACCAGGAAGCGGATCACGTTGCCATAGGTGCCGCAGGACAGCAGGATCAGCCCCTCCTGCGCCGCAGCCGTGACCAGCCCACGCGTCAACTCGGCATCGGGCTGGTGGGCGCCGCCGTCCTTGACCAGCTCCATCGCCACCATTGCGCCCTGGTTGCGGATCTCGCCGATGCGCCTGGGATGCCTGGTCTGCATCGCTTTCAGCTTGGCGACCATGGCCTCGCCGATGTCACGCGAGCGCTGGCACAGGTTTTCCTCTTCCATCACCTCGAGCACCGCGAGCGCTGCGGCAATCGCGACCGGCGAGCCGGCATAGGTGCCGCCAAGCCCACCGGGCGCCGGGGCATCCATGAGCGCGGCACGGCCGACGACAGCCGCCAGCGGGTAACCGCCGGCGAGCGATTTGGCCATGGTCATCAGGTCGGGCTCGACTCCCAGCTGTTCGCTCATGAACATCGTGCCGGTGCGCGCAAAGCCGGTCTGGATCTCGTCGGCGATCAGCACGATGCCATGCTCGTCGCACAGCTTGCGCAGGGCCTGCATCAGCTCGGGTGGCGCCGCGTAGAAACCGCCCTCGCCCTGCACTGGCTCGATGATGATGGCCGCGACGCGCGACGGCTCGATATCACACTTGAAGACATTGGCGATCGCCCTCAGCGAGTCCTCGACGCTGATGCCGTGGTACGGCACGGGGAACGGCACATGGTAGATCTCACCCGGAAACGGCCCGAAGCCGGCCTTGTAGGGCAGCACCTTGCCGGTCAGCCCCATGGTGTAATGGGTGCGGCCATGAAAGCCGCCGGTAAACGCGATCACGCCGCTGCGCCGGGTATGGGCGCGGGCAATCTTGATCGCGTTCTCGACGGCTTCGGCGCCGGTCGAGACGAAAATCACCTTCTTCTCGCCCGCGATAGGTGCGATCCGGCACAGCTTCTCCGCCAGCTCGACGGCCGATTCATAGGGGTTGACCATCAGGCAGGTGTGGCTGAAGTGCTGCACCTGATCGATCACCGCCGCCGTCACCTTGGGGTGGGTATGGCCGGTATTGACCACGGCGATGCCGCCGCCGAAGTCGATGTAACGCTTGCCTTCCACATCCCATAGCTCGGCGTTCTGCGCACGCTCGATGTAGATCGCATGGGCCGCGCCCATGCCCCGTGGGAATACCGCG
Organism: Chitinivorax sp. PXF-14; assembly: GCF_040812015.1. Taxonomy (NCBI): domain Bacteria; kingdom Pseudomonadati; phylum Pseudomonadota; class Betaproteobacteria; genus Chitinivorax; species Chitinivorax sp. PXF-14. The sequence continues at coordinate 141,342 of NZ_JBFNXJ010000008.1, forward strand.
GCGCGCCGCTGATGCAGTTCCTGATTGTTTGCCATATCGTCCCTTCCTCATGCTGGCCCGGCTTGATAGCCGACGCCGTCAATTGCGGTTAACACCCGTGAATCAAGCGCCGATGCCGTCGATGCACACGTACTTGACCTCGACATAGTCCTCGATACCGTATTTCGAGCCCTCGCGCCCCAGGCCCGACTCCTTCACGCCGCCGAACGGCGCCACCTCGGTCGAGATCAGGCCGCTGTTGACGCCGACCATGCCGTATTCGAGCGCCTCGGCCACGCGGAAGATGCGGCCGATGTCGCGCGAGTAGAAATAGCTGGCGAGGCCGAATTCGGTATCGTTCGCCATCTGGATCGCTTCCTGCTCGGTATTGAAGCGGAACACCGGCGCCAGCGGGCCGAAGGTCTCTTCCTTCGCCACGCGCATCGCCGGCGTGACGTCGGCAATCAGCGTCGGCTCGAAAAAGCTGCCACCGAGCGTGTGCCGCTTGCCGCCGGCCACCAGCCGGCCGCCCTTGGCGAGCGCGTCGGCGACGTGTTCCTCGACCTTGGCGACCGCGTTCATATCGATCAGCGGCCCCTGGGTGACGCCCTCCTCCACGCCGTTGCCTACCTTGAGCCCGGCGACGGCCTTGGCGAACTTGTCGAGGAAGGCAACGTAGACGCTGTCCTGTACCAGGATGCGGTTGGCACAGACGCAGGTCTGGCCGCTGTTGCGATATTTCGACGCCAGCGCACCGGTGACGGCGGCGTCGAGGTCGGCGTCATCGAACACGATGAACGGCGCATTGCCACCGAGTTCGAGCGAGACCTTCTTGATCGTCCCCGCGCATTGCGCCATCAGCTTCTTGCCGACCTCGGTCGAGCCGGTGAACGTCAGCTTGCGCACGACCGGGCTCGCGGTCAGCTCGGCGCCGATCACACTCGACGAGCCTGTCACCACGTTCAGCACGCCTTTGGGGATGCCCGCGCGGTGGGCCAGCTCGGCCATCGCGAGCGCCGAGAACGGCGTCTGCGTGGCCGGCTTGATCACCATGCTGCAGCCGGCGGCCAGCGCCGGGCCGGCCTTGCGCGTGATCATCGCGTTGGGGAAATTCCACGGCGTGATCGCCGCGCACACGCCGATCGGCTCCTTCTGCACCAGCAGGCGCCGGCCGGCGGCATTCTGCGGAATGATGTCGCCGTAGAGACGCTTGCCTTCTTCGGCAAACCACTCGATGAAGCTCGCGCCATAGGCGATCTCGCCACGCGCCTCGGTCAGCGACTTGCCCTGTTCGGAGGTCAGTATCAGCGCCAGATCCTCCTGGTTCGCCATCATCTGCTCAAACCAGCGCTTGAGCACCGTGGCGCGCTCCTTCGCGGTCTTCCTGCGCCAGTCGATCTGCCCCAGGCGTGCCGACTCGATCGCCCGCTGGATGTCGCCTGCCGTCATGCTCGGGATGGTGCCAAGCTGCTCGCCGGTGGCCGGGTTGGTCACGGCGATGGTCTGGCCGTTCCCGGCGTCCACCCATTCGCCGTTGAGGTAGCACTGCTGACGCAGGAGCGTCGGGTCCTTGAGCTTCATGTTCGCCTGTCCTAGTGTGCGGGTGAGGTTCACCCGGTGGGTTGATCGGATAGATGTCGTGCCTATGTCTTGCGCCGGCCCGCCTGTTTCCTAGCGGTACGAGCGGATATGGGCGGCCAGCGCCGCCAGCTCGCCATCATCGGCGCGACGCCAGTCGTGCGAGGAGAGATAGCCTTCATAGCGCTCGAAGAACTTGTCGACGCGCGCGCTCATCGGCCGGAACGCGCTGTCGTTACCGGTGCCATGCATCGGAAACAGCTTGGCGTGGACATGGTCCACCCCGTAGCCCTCGAACATCATGCCGGTGCGCGCCACGCCATCGAGTGCCCGGTCGAGCAGCCTGCCGACCTGCTTTGCCGCCAGCGTCAGGTCCGCCAGCACCTGATCCGGCAGGCCAAAGGCATAGCTCGGGTAGTGCTGTTTCGGAATCACCACGCTGAACCCCGGCGTGTTCGGGAAGATCGAGAGAAAGGCCAGGTGCGACTCGCTCTCCCAGATCACATGGGACGGCGTCCTGCCCGCAACGATGTCGCAAAAGATGCAGCTACTCATGGCTGGTTCTCCACGGGCTGGGCCAATTCGGCCAGGCAGCCGCCGAAGCTGGCGATCAGGTGATCGACATCTGCAGCCGTCGTCTCCGGGCACACCAGCATCATGTTGTGGAAGGGCGTGATCAGCACGCCGCGGTTCAACAGGTAGAGATGGATGAGCTGTTCCAGCTCCGTATTCAGGATGGCGTCGGCCTCGCTGCCATTTCTGGGTGGCGTGGGCGTGAACTGGAACTCGGTGCGCGCGCCGAGCTGGGTCACACACCACGGCAGCTGGTGTTGCGCAATGGCCTCGCGCAGGCCGGTGGCCAGGCGTTCGGCCAGGATAAACATGTGCCGATAGGCGCCATCCGTCATCACCGCTTCGAGGTTGGCGCGCATCGCCGCCATCGCCAGCATGTTCGCCGTGAGCGTGGTGCCAATACCGGAATGGCCGGGCACGGCGCTCGATTTGGCCTGTTTCATCCGCGCCGCCACCGTGTCGGTGAAGCCATATACCGCGCAGGGCACACCGCCGCCCACCGGCTTGCCGAGCACGAACATGTCCGGCGCCAGCCCATGGGCCTGGCTATAGCCGCCGGGGCCGGTGCTGATGGTGTGCGTCTCGTCGATGACCAGCAAGGCGCCATGGCGCTCGATGATCTGGCGCGCCGCCTGCCAGTAGCCCGGATCGGGCAATACCATGCCGATATTGGTCAACGCCGGCTCGGCCAGCACACAGGCGATGTCACCGGCCGCCAGCGCACGTTCGAGCGCGCCGAGATCATTGAATTCGACCACCACCGTGTGTTCGCGCGGGTCGTACACCTGCCCGAGCAGGCTCGCGCGCGCGACCGGCTGGCCGTCGACGAGATCGACGAACACATCGTCGACCGTGCCGTGATAACAGCCATTGAACACGAGAACCTTGTCGCGCCCAGTAATGGCGCGTGCCCAGCGGATCACGAAACGGTTAGCGTCACTCGCCGTCATCGCGAACTGCCAGCACGGCAAGCCGAAACGCGCGGCAAGCAACTCGCCCACTACCGCCGCATCTTCGGATGGCAGCATGGTGGTGAAACCCTTGGCACACTGCGCCGCCACCGCGCGGGCGACGGGCTCCGGCGCGTGGCCGAACATCGCGCCGGTATCGCCCAAGCAGAAATCCACGCACTCGTGGCCATCCACATCGCGGAAGCGCGCGCCGCGGGCCGATTCGACGAACAGGGAAAACGGCGTCGGCCAGTCGATCATCCAGTGCAATGGCACGCCATACAGCAGGTGGCGCTCGGCTCGTTGCGACAAGGCATGCGAGCGTGGATGCCGTCCGGCAAACACCTCGCGCTCACGCGCCATCAGGGCGCGAGCCTTGATCCAATCGATACCAGGCGACGGGGATGCCATGTGACGCACTCCGAAAGGTCAGCGCTCGCGAATTGCCAAGCGTGTTGAATATATGCACACTATCTTGCACATTTTGATCAAAATATTCAACACCCGACACCGCGATGAAGCCGATACTGGTCATTCAGCATCATGCAGGCGACGGCCCGGCCTACCTTGGCCACTATCTTGATCATGCGGCATTGTCCTGGCAGTTGCTGCGCGTCGATCAGGGCGAGGCAGTACCCGGCTCGATCGCCGGATATGCAGGGCTGGCCTTGCTCGGCGGGCCGATGAGCGTCAACGACGCGCTGCCGTGGCGAGGGCCCGAGTTGTCGCTGATACGGGAAGCCGTCAGCCGGCGCGTCCCGGTGATCGGGCACTGCCTGGGCGGGCAGCTGTTGTCGAAAGCGCTCGGCGGGACGGTAAGCGCAGCGGCACATCCCGAAATAGGCTGGAGCGACGTGGTGCCGGTCGATCAGGCTGGTGCGCAGCGCTGGTTTGGCGGTGCCGAGCTGGCCCGCCTGTTCCAGTGGCACGGCGAGACCTTCAGCATCCCGGCTGGCGCCACGCTGATCGCCACGGGCCGATATTGCGCACACCAGGCCTATGTAGCCGATGGCATTCACCTGGGCATGCAGTTCCATTGCGAGGTCGATCGCGCCAAGATCGAGGCCTGGCTCGCGGCCGGCGGCGATGACATCGAGGCGGGCCGCCGCTCGCCGGGGGTGCAGCCAGCCGATGCGATCCGCACCTCGCTCGATGCCAGCCTGCCCGTCAGCCACCGCCTGGCGGACAACCTGTACAGCGCCTGGCTGGCCAATCTCGCACGCTGACGTGGCTACTTCTTGAACAGCTTCTGCAACTGGTCGGTCAGCGCATCGCCGGCCTTTTTCTGCAAGTCCTGCTTCTGCCGATCCAGCTGCTCGTTGAGCTTGGCGCGGGCGGTGTCCGCCACCAGGTTGTTGAAGTCGAGCGCGTAGCTGGGCGCCAGTAGCGAGCCCTTGACCCGCACCGGCACCGTCACCCCCTTCAGTTGCTCCAGCTCGCGCCCGCTCTGGCCAACCGCCGTGCCAACCAGGCTGGCCTTGAGCAGGTAGTCGAGCGTCTTGTCCGGCAGATTGATGTCGCCGTTACCCGCGAGGCGCAGCAATGGCGACTTGGCGTTGAGATCCTCGTTGTGCGCGACCCCGTTGCGAATATTGAACGAGGCGCTGAGCTCGGTGAAATCGGTCTTCTCGCTCGCGCTGGCCTGCTTCACCTGCTGCCCCTGCAATTGCGCCATCGTCGCCTTGGCCTGGCGCAGCGTGGCACCGATATTGATGCCCTTGAGCGCACCGTCCTGCAGCTGGGCGGCAAGACGGCCATTGAGATTGCGCAGGGCCTGGTCGGGATTGCCGCCCTGGGTGGAAAGCTCACCCTGCACATTGCCGCGCCCTTCGAGCCGGTCGTTCCTGGCCAGCGTCTTAATCAGGCTGCCGATATTGACGCCGGTGAGCCGCGGGCTCAGCGTGAAACGCGGCTGCGTGGTGGTGGAGGCCGTGGCCGAGCCCTGCAACTGGCCATCGAACAGCTTCAGCGTCAACGGCGACAGCTGGATCTGGCCGTTGCCGGCCTTGAGCTCAAGCGCGAAGTCAGTCAGCGTGAAATCCTTGAAGCGGATGCTGCCGATACTCGCATGGCCCTCCGCGTTCAGGCTCTTGAGCCCGGACAGGTCCCAGCCCGCCGCAGACGCGCTGCCTGGTGCGGCTTCCGGCGCCGCCGGGGCGTCGGCCAGGTAACGGTTCAGGTCGAGCTGGTCAAGGCTGACGTTGAAGCGGTAGAACGGCTTGGCAAAGCTGTCGATCGCCGCGCTGGCCTTGATGTTCGATGTGTCGAGCCGGCCGGCGAGCACGAGCTTCGCGCTGTTGGCGCTGGCTTCGGCCGAGCCCGCCAGCGTCACCCCGAGTTGCTGCGACTTGAGCTTGCTGCTCGCCACATCGGCGCTCAGCTTTAGTTGGGGCAGCAGCACGTGCAACCCCTGAATGGTCAGATCGACGGGGCTCGCCAGCTTGAGCTTCACGCTGTCCGCACCCTCTTTGGCGTCGACGGCAAGCGCCATGGCCTGGGCCGTCACGCGCTCGCTGCTACCTGCCAGACCGCTCAACTTGAGCTCGGCCGCGACATCGCGCTTGTCGCCCTTGAACGAGACGTTCAGATCGACCGCGTCGCCCTGCATCGATTGCTTGCTCAACGCCAGCTTCGGCGCGCCGAGCTTGACCACGAGCTTGTCGCGTTCGAGCTGGCTTTCGAGCGACAACGCGAGGCCGTCGACATCGTAGCGCGCCACCTTGAGGTCGAGCCTGGCATTGCCTTCGAGCGTCAGCAGCAAGGCCTTGAGCTTGTCGACATCCCCCTGCAGGCCGACCTTCAGCCCCGCCAGCCCGTACTGCTGCTGATCGGCATCCATCTCGACGCTGCCCTGCAACGTCAATTTGGCCTTGACCGCGGGTTTCGAGTTGTCGAGTTCGGCGGCCAGATCGAGCTTGTCGATGCGCTTTTGATTGACGGCACCGGTCTTCAGTTCGATCGACTTGAGCGAGGTGACGCGCTGCTGCTGGCGGTCGTCGAAGCTCAGGTTCGAACGGGCCAGACGGATGTGGTCGATCTCGAGTTCGAGCGGGCTTTTCTTCTCTTCCTTCTTGAGCAGGTCGTCGATGTTGAGGCTGCCGTCGGTATTGCGGCGTATCGTCGCGGTGACACCTTCCGCCTCGATGCCGTCGATGATGTAGCGCTGCTTCAACAGCGGCCACAGCTGCATCGATACCCGCGCCTGGTCGAGCGACAGAAAGACCTGGTCGGACTGGTGCTCGGACAGGGTGAGCTTGCCGATACTGGCCCCGATGTTGGGGAACAGGCTGAGCTTGATGTCGCCGTCGATGGTCAGCGTGCGCTGCTTCTGCTCTTTCACCAGCGCCACGATCTCGGGCTTGAGCCGATTCGGGTCGAACGTCAGTGCGACGATGGCGACGATCGCGATCAGCGCGGCGAGCAGGCCACCAACGCCAAGCAGGGCATAACGGAGATAACGCATGGGCAGGCACCGGGTTGGGCGGTAGAGAAGTACGCGGCGTGTGCGCTATTTGACGGCCACGCACGGCGCGGCGTCAAGCCAGGCTTGGCAAGCGCCGGCATCTCGGCGATAACTAAGCACCATGACCACCTTCATGCTGACTACCGTCACCGCCCTCTACCTCGTGTCGAGCGTGCTGCTGCTGGGCGCAGATCGGCCCGGCTATCGCGCCATCCGCGACACCATCAGCGAGCTCGGTGAAACCGGCGCCAGGCGTGGGCTGCTGGCCAGCTATGGCGTCTTTCTGCCGGTCGGCCTGATGGCGCTCACCCTGGCCTGGCTGCGCCACGGCAGCAGTGCGGCTGGCCTGGCACTATGCATTGCTGTGGGCTATCTGGCTGCAGCGGCGTTCCCGTGTGACCCGGGCTCACCGGCGCGCGGCTCCTGGCGGCAAACCCTGCACAATCTGGGCGGGCTGGTCGAATACTGGGGGGGCGGCATCTTCCTGTGGCGGCTCGGCGCCGATCATGGCGTGGGCTTCCAGGCGCTGGCCGCCTTCGTGCTGGCCCTGCCCTTGGCGTTCAACCTGCGAGCCTGCCTGCCCATCCGCGGGCTGTTGCAGCGCCTGGCGGAAACCGCACTGTTCGGCGGCCTGCTGCTGGCGAATGCGGGTGCCTAGCACCCGCGCAATCTAGAGATGCAGCAGGCGCTGCAATAGCCACGATGCCGCGATGGCGTAACCAGCTGCCAACACGTCGTCAAGCATGACGCCGAAACCGCTGTGCGTGCGTTCGTCGAGCTGATGGATGGGAAATGGCTTCCAGATGTCGAACAGGCGGAACAGCCCGAAGCCGATCAGCCACCACAGCGGCGTGGCCGGGTTGAAGGCGAGCACGATGCAGAAGGCGGAGATCTCGTCCCAGACGATGCCGCCGTGGTCGGCTACACCAACCGCCTTGCCGGCCACGTCGCACATCCAGATGCCGACCACGCACAGTACGGCAATCGCGATATACAGAGACAGGCCCGTGAGCATGCTGGCCAGCAGCCAGTACACCGGGAAGCCCGCCAGCGTGCCGACCGTGCCCGGCGCCTTCGGGCTGAGCCCGGTGCCAAAACCGAAAGCGAGAAAATAGGCCGGCTTGCGGCAGATGAAGGACCAGTCCGGCTTGATGATGGCGCTCATGGTTCAGGCCCTGAAATGATCGAAGCTGTGACGCTTGGGTTGATGGAGTTGCCCGTCCGGTGCCCTCACCTCGAGGCCTGTGGCCGTGATCTCGCCGATACGCGTGAGCTTGAGCGACAGCGCCTGCTGCAGGGCCACCACCTGTTCGCGCCGGGCAGGCGGCGCGGTGAAGCACAGCTCATAGTCGTCGCCACCAGCCAGCTGGTAATCCCAGCCGGGCTCGCTACGCAGCAACGGTGCCAGGCAGTCGGAAGCCGGCAGCGCGGCCACGTCGATCCGCGCGCCACAGCCGGAACGTTCGAGGATGTGGCCAAGGTCGCCGAGCAGGCCGTCCGACAGGTCGATGGCGCTGTGCGCGATACCTCGCAGCGCCAGCCCGAGCTCGATACGCGGGCTCGGCTGTTCGAGCCGGGCAATGGCGGCCATGCGTGCCGCCTCCGCGAGCACGACGCCCCCCTGCAGGTGCGCCAGCCCAAGCGCGGCCTCGCCGATGTCGCCCGATACCCAGATATCGTCGCCCAGCCTGGCACCGTCGCGACGCAAGGCCTGGCCCGCAGGCACCTCGCCCATGATCTGCACCGACAGGTTGAGCGGGCCGCTGGTGGTGTCGCCACCGATCAGGTCGACGTCGAAGCGCTCGGCCAGCGCGAAGAAACCATCGGCAAAGGCCTGCAGCCAGCCCGCGTCGGCAGCCGGCAGCGCCAGCGACAGCATGGCCCAGCGCGGCACGGCGCCCATCGCGGCCATGTCGGACAGATTGACGGCCAGCGTCTTCCAGCCGAGGCGATAGGGGTCGGTGTCGGTAAGGAAATGGCGGCCGGCCACCAGCATGTCGGCCGAGACGGCCAGGCACTGGTCGGACCCTGGCTGTATCAACGCGGCATCGTCGCCTATGCTCAATAGGGTGTGCCGCCCGGGGCGCGTGAAATAGCGCTGGATCAGGCTGAATTCGTTCATCGGCGTGAAGTATATCGGATTTACAGGAACAGACATGGCACCAAGCCACCGAACCACCGCCCTGGCGCTGCGCGCGGCATTGCTGGCGCTGCTGTGCGGGCTGGGCAGCCCGGCGTGGGCCGAGCAGCCGCTGCCAGAGGGTGCCACCGGCTATCGTACGGCCCCTGTTGTCACGGCCCGTCACTACCTTGCAGTAACCGCGCACCCGCTGGCGACGCAGGCTGCGGCCGGCATCCTGCAGCAAGGCGGCAGCGCCATCGATGCGGCGATCGCGGCGCAGATGATGCTGACGCTGGTCGAGCCGCAATCGTCAGGCATCGGTGGCGGCGGCTTCCTGCTCTATTACGACGCAAAACGGCGCCAGGTGCAGGCCTACGATGGCCGTGAAACCGCCCCGGCCAAGGCGCGCAGTGAGCGCTTCCTCGATGCGGCAGGCGAGCCGCTGCCGTTTTCCAAGGCGGTGGCATCGAGCAAGGCGGTTGGCGTGCCGGGCCTGCTGGCGATGCTGGGGATGGCCCACGCGGCACACGGCACGAAGCCGTGGCGGGTGCTGTTCCAGCCCGCCATCGACCAGGCACGCAAGGGCTTCGCCATCTCGCCACGGCTGTATCGCCTGATGCACGACGACCCGCTGCTATGCCGCAGCCCCACTGCCGCCCCCTACTTCTGCAAGCCCGATGGCACCCCCAGGGCCGAGGGCAGCCGCCTCGCAATTCCCGCCCTGGCGGCCACCCTGAGGCAGCTCGCCAGGCAGGGGCCGGCGGCGCTCTACCAGGGCCAGCTTGGCCGTGACATCGTCGCCACGCTTGGGCCCGAGGGCGATCTCGACACGGCCGACCTGGCCCGTTATCGCGCCGTACAGCGGCCAGCGCTATGCCGGCCCGTGCTCGCCTACACCGTGTGCGGCATGCCGCCGCCGAGCTCGGGCGGCATCGCCGTGATCCAGATGCTCAGCATGCTGGCCCCTCAGAATGTCGGCCGCTACGCGCCGGCCGACACGCAATTCATCCATCGCTTCGCCGAAGCAGGCCGGCTTGCCTATGCCGACCGCGACCACTATGTTGCCGACCCGGATTTCGTCGCCGTACCGAGCGAGGGCCTGCTCGACCCTGGCTATCTGAGAAAGCGCGCCGCCCTGATCTCGCCCGAGCGGAGCATGGGCCATGCCGCGCCGGGGCAGCCGGCCGGCGCCGCGCAACAGGGGCAGGACAGCCTGTCGGAGCGGCCATCGACGACGCATATGGTGATCCGCGATGCGCGCGGCGATATCGTGTCGATGACCTCATCGATCGAGGATGCGTTTGGCAACCGGCGCATGGTCGACGGGTTTCTGCTCAACAATCAGCTGACCGATTTTGCCTTCGAGCCCGTTGAAGACGGCCAGCCGGTCGCCAACCGCGTCGAGGGCGGCAAGCGTCCGCGCTCGTCGATGTCGCCCATCATCGTGCTCGACACCAAGGGCGAACCGCTGCTCGCCATCGGCTCGCCGGGCGGCTCGGCCATCATCAACTACGTGGCGCAAACGCTGGTGGCGGTACTGTGGCAGCGGCAGACACTCGCTGCTGCCGTCGCCCTGCCCCATTTCGGCAGCCGCAACGGCTCGACGGAGCTGGAGACAAACCGTGGCCTCGAAGCGCAGGTCCCGCTGCTGCGAGGCATGGGCCACGAGATCAAGCTGATCGACCTGAATAGCGGGCTGCACGGCATGATGCGCCGGGGCCCGGTGTGGGAAAGCGGTGTGGACCCGCGCCGGGAGGGCTCGGCGCAAGGCCAGTGAGGCTTACTGCCCTTTGAACTGGGTACAGTTCTTGTCGTAATCGCCCTGCAGCTCGCCGCGGCGCTTGTCGATGCTGCTGCGCTCCCAGGACTTGACGCCGAGCTTCTCGCGTCTGGAGATAATGTCGAGCTGCTTTTGCACATGCTCGCAGTGTTCCTTTAGCACCTGGGCATGCTTGGCCGGGTCGTAGACGTAGTTCTGTGTTTCGGCCTGGGCGCCGGCGGCAAGCAGGGCCATCAGGGTCATTGCGGCGATTTTCATGGTGTCAGGATCAAGGCGGGTTCGGAGTCCGCAATTCTAGCAAGTTCATCCTGCACGCGATAAGCGACGGAAAAATCGCGGTACTCGCGCGCATCGAGGCGTTTCACCGGCAACACACCGGCCAGGCTGTTGCAGACAAACAGCGCGTCGGCCGAGGCGATATCGCCGGCATCCACGTCGCGCACCTGGCAGCCCAGCCCCAGCGTGTCGCGCAACACCAGTCCGCGCACCATGCCGGCCACCCCGCCGCGACGCAGGTCCGGCGTGATCAGGCGGCCGCCGCTGACCAGGAACAGATTGCTCATCGTGCCCTCGACCCAACGGCCATCCGCCGCCTGCATCAGGCCATCGAAGATGCCGGGGTCGTCCCACTCCGAGCGCGCCAGGATGTTGTCCAGCCGGTTCAACGTCTTGGCGCCGGCCGTCTGCGCCTGCTCCGACAGCCGGGTCTGGCAGGAAGTCAGCACCACGCCGTCGCGTCGCCACGATTCGGGATAGGGCTGGCCCGCCGCGGCCTGGACGATGCGCGTCGGCGCCAGCGCCGGGTCCGGCCAGTAGCCGCGCTGGCCGACGCCGCGTGTGACGATCAGCTTGGCCGTACCGTCGATGACGCCCACCGCGGCCTGGCGCAGATCGGCCTCCAGCAGCGCCCGCTCGGGTATCGCGATGCGCAGCAAGCCGCAATCCCGCGCCAGCGTGGCCAGGTGGCACTCCCACAGCGGCACGCGGCCAGCGCGGATGGGCAAGGTGCGAAACACGCCATCGCCATAGCAGAGCCCGCGGTCGAGCACGCTGATGCTGTCGCCCGGCACGCCGTTAACGAAGATCATCCGGCAACGCCCAGCGCACGCAGCAGGCCACGGGCCTTGGCGCGGGTTTCGTGCAGCTCGCGCTCGGGGTCGGAGTCGGCAACGATGCCGGCGCCTGCGCGGAAGCGCAGCTCGTCGCCGGTCTGAATGAAACTGCGGATCAGGATGTTCAGGTCCATGTCGCCATCCCGGTTCACGTAGCCGAGGCTGCCGGTGTAGGCCTGGCGTGGCCCGGATTCGAGCTCGCTGATGATCTGCATGGTTCGCACCTTGGGGCAGCCGGTGATCGTGCCGCCCGGGAACAGCGCGGCGATGGCCTGCGCCGGGCTCACCTCGGGGCGCAGCCTGCCCTTGATGTTCGATTCGATGTGGTGGACGAAGGCATAGCTCTCGACCGCCATCAGTTCGTCCACCTCGACGCTGCCGGGCACGCAGACGCGGCCCAGGTCGTTGCGTTCGAGGTCGATCAGCATCACGTGCTCGGCGCGCTCCTTGATGCTGCCGATCAGGCGGGCCTTGAGCGCCAGGTCTTCATCCGGATCACTGGAGCGCGGGTGTGTGCCGGCGATGGGGCGGGTGTCGGCCACCCCGCCGCGCACGCGCAGCAGGCGTTCGGGCGAGGAGCTGACGATTGCATGGGTCTCGCTCAGCCGGGCCAGCGCCGAGAATGGCGCCGGGTTGGCCGTGCGCAACGCCGCAAACACATCGACCGGCCGGCGGGACGGCTCCAGCTCGACGCGCCATTCGCGCGACAGGTTGACCTGGAACACATCGCCTTCGTGGATGTATTGCTTGATCCGCTCCACGCCGGAGAGGAATTGCTGCGGCGCTTCTTCGTCCACGCCGCGCAACGCCAGCGGGTGCGGCTCGAACGGCGTGGCTGCGTGGCAAGCGCCTTGCAGCTCGTCGATCAGTTGCGCCTGCGCCGCCTCAGCGAACAGCCAGGCAGTATTGCTTGCGCGATCGACACAGATGGCGGCCGGGACACGCGCCAGCGCGGCACGTGGAAAGGGGCTGGGCGCCTTGAGCGTCGCGACCGAGGGCTCGACCTCCTGCAGCGCTTCGTAGGACAGGAACACGAACCAGCCGCCACGGAATGGCAAATGTTCGGTGCCAGGCTCGATCCCGGCATCGCCTTCGGCCTGCCAGCGCCGCTCCAGGTCCGCAAACACGGCATGGCCGTCGCCATCCCAGCTGAGCACGGTGTCGCGTGGATAGGCCAGCAGGATGTCCCAGCCCTTGTTGCCGGAAGACTGGAGCAGACAGGGAAAACGCTGCGGTGCAGCAGCGTGCAGGGCTACCAGGTCGGGCACCTGATCGATTCGTATGACGGGCATGGCGGGAAGAAAGAGCGAGTGCCGCAGGACGCGGCACTCTTGGGCTTAGATGCGCTTGAAAACCAGCGATCCGTTGGTGCCGCCAAACCCGAAGGAATTGGACAGCGCCACGTCGATCTTCATCTGGCGCGCGGTATTGGGTACGTAATCCAGGTCACACTGCGGATCGACCTCATGCAGGTTGATGGTCGGCGGCGCGATCTGGTTGTGGATGGCCAGCACCGAATACACGGCCTCGACCCCACCGGCGGCACCGAGCAGGTGGCCGGTCATCGACTTGGTCGAGCTGACCACGAGCTGCTTCGCATGATCACCGAAACAGCGCTTGATGGCGATGGTTTCGGCAAGGTCACCGAGCGGCGTCGAGGTGCCGTGCGCGTTGATGTAGTCGACCTGATCGAGATTCAGGCCGGCGTTGCGCAGCGCATTGACCATGCAGCGCGACGCGCCTTCGCCGTCCTCGCAGGGTGCGGTCATGTGGTGCGCATCGGCGCTCATGCCATAACCGGCGAGCTCGGCGTAGATCTTGGCGCCGCGCTTCTTGGCATGCTCATATTCCTCGAGCACCAGCACGCCGGCACCCTCGCCCAGCACGAAGCCGTCGCGTTCGGTATCCCACGGGCGGGATGCGGCAGCCGGGTCGTCGTTGCGGGTGGACAGCGCGCGCGCCGAGCCGAAACCAGCCATCGTCAGCGGGCAGACGGTCGATTCCGTGCCGCCGCAGACCATGATGTCGGCGTCGCCGTACTCGATCAGCCGGCCAGCATCGCCGATGCTGTGCGCCGCCGTCGTGCAGGCACTGACCAGCGCGTAGTTGGGGCCCTTGAATCCGTAGTGGATCGACAGATTGCCCGCGACCATATTGATGATCGACGCCGGGATGAAGAACGGCGACACCTTGCGCGGGCCACCGTCCAGCAAGGACTGGTACGTGTTTTCGATCATCGGCAGGCCGCCGATGCCGGAACCGATGATGACACCGACGCGTTCCGGGTCGATGCCGGCCAGGTCTTCCAGGCCAGCGTCGCGCACGGCCTGCATGCCAGCCGCCATGCCGTAGTGAATGAAGATATCCATGCGGCGCGCATCTTTGGCGGGCAGATAGGCTGAAACGTCAAAATCCTTGACTTCGCCAGCGATCTGCGACGCGTACGTGCTCGCATCAAATCGGGTGATTCGGGTGATGCCGGACTTGCCGGCAACGATGTTTGCCCAGCCTTGTTCGACGGTATTGCCGACGGGGGACAGATGACCAAGGCCAGTGACAACTACTCTGCGTCTAGACAAGGTAGCTCCACGTGCAGATAAGGAGGGAGTGCGACAAGAGGGTGTCGCCGGTCATGTACATCTTGTGAACACACACGACCGGCGGGCAACCGTCAATGCTTAGTTCTGATGGCCAACGATGTAGTCGATCGCGTGCTGCACAGTGCTGATCTTCTCGGCTTCTTCATCAGGAATTTCAAGATTGAATTCCTCTTCCAGCGCCATGACCAGCTCGACCGTGTCCAGCGAATCGGCACCGAGGTCGTCAACGAACGAGGATTCGTTCTTGACTTCTGCTTCGTTGACACCGAGTTGCTCAGCTACGATCTTTTTCACACGCTGTTCGATGTTTTCCATTTAACTAACCCATACCTTTCAAGTGGATTAAATAAAGCCCGGGCATTGTACCAAAAATTGCCAGAGCCTGAATCTACCGGGAAAAACGAAGTTTTTCCCTTTCAATTCATATACATACCGCCATTTACATGCAGGGTGACACCTGAAATGTAGGCGGCTTTGTCCGATGCCAGGAAGCCAACGGCGTCGGCGATATCCTGAGCATCGCCCAATCTTCCCAATGCGATCTGCTTGATCAGCTCCGCCCTTGCCTCATCGGGCAGGGCTTTTGTCATGTCCGTGTCGATGAAGCCCGGCGCCACGCAATTGACCGTGATGTTGCGGCTGCCGACTTCGCGCGCCAGCGACTTGGTAAAGCCCATGATGCCGGCCTTGGCCGCCGCGTAGTTGGTCTGCCCGGCATTACCCATGCTGCCAACCACCGAGGCGATGCTGATGATACGCCCCCAGCGCGCTTTCATCATCCCGCGCAATACCGCCTTGGACAGACGGAACACCGAACGCAGGTTGGTGTTCATGATGTCGTCCCACTCCTCGTCCTTCATGCGCATCAGCAGCTGGTCGCGCGTGATGCCGGCATTGTTGACGAGGATGGCGATATCGCCGAATTCCTTCTGGATGTCCGCCAGCGCCGCATCGGTCTGGGCGCTGTCCGCCACGTTCATCACGATGCCCCGGCCCTTGCCTGCCGCCTGCAGCTTTTCCGTGATGCCGGCGGCACCCTGTTCGGTGGTGGCCGTGCCGATGACGGTTGCGCCCTGGCGAGCGAGTTCGAGTGCGATCGCGTGTCCGATACCGCGACTGGCGCCGGTGACCAGCGCAATTTTGCCTTCAAGCATAGTCATTCCTGTCGAAATGGAGAGGACCGCCGCGTACGATCAGCCGAGCAAGGCTTTCAACGCGGCGCCATCGGTCAGCGCGGCCGATTGCAGATTGCCGTCGATGCGCTTGTTGAGGCCCGCCAGCACCTTGCCGGGGCCGCACTCGGCAACCAGCGTGACACCGCGCGCCGCCAGCGCCTGAATCGTCTCGACCCAACGCACCGGGCTGTACAGCTGGCGAACCAGCGCATCGCGAATCGTGGCGGGATCGGTATGGCTGGCCACGTCGGCATTGTGCAGCACCGGCACGACCGGCGTGTCGATCTGCACCGACGCCAGCCGGTCGGCCAGGCGCGCGGCCGCGGGCTTCATCAATGCGCAGTGCGACGGCACGCTGACCGGCAGCAGCAGCGCGCGCTTGGCGCCACGGGCCTTGCAGGCCTCGATGCCACGTTCGACGGCAGCCTTGTCGCCAGCGATGACGACCTGGCCGGGAGAATTGAAATTGACGGCCTCGAGCACCTGGCCCTGGGCCGCCTCGCGACAGGCGGCGATCAGCGGCTCGTCGTCGAGGCCCAGCACGGCGGCCATGGCCCCCTGCCCTTCGGCGACGGCATCCTGCATCGCTTCGGCACGGAAGCGCACCAGCTGCAGCGCATCGGCGAACGACAGCGCGCCGGCGGCGACCAGCGCCGTGTATTCGCCGAGGCTATGCCCGGCCATCAGCGCAGGTGTCGCGCCGCCAAGCTGCAGCCAGGCGCGATAGGTGGCAACACCGGCAGCCAGCATCGCGGGCTGGGTATTGATAGTCTGATTCAGTAATTCTTGCGGGCCATTTTCGATCATGGACCACAGATCGAACCCAAGAACGGTATTGGCTTCTTCGATCGTCGCCTTGACGACCGCCAGATCCGCAAAACCATTCAACATGCCGACCGATTGGGAACCCTGGCCGGGAAATACAAATGCGGTGCTCATCGAGCGCCTCCCATCATGCACAATCCATGGCGATTGTATGTTGCTACCGTAGACCGGATGCAAGCTATTGATTTTTTAGTCACGCCAGAACGTCTGGTGTCATGCCTCGACCCTAGTTACCTGGCCGGTTCCTGTGCGGCTTCCGTCCAGGGCACTCCTAGTGAAGCGTGGCATTATGGCGCGCCAATGTTACAACCGACAAGCTGGGGTAGTCCCTGATGGCCTTGGCCCATGACTTTCCAGTAGTCGCAGGCCGTGCCGGATAAGCCGGCGCACAACGCACGGCAGCCGTGTCGCATGGGGCCGATTATCCACAGAATTGGGGAAAAGCCTGGGGACAAGGCGAGGATCGCTGTGCGTATCGGCCACGATATCAACGACTTGTCTTGTGCTGCCCAAAAAAGCGCCAGCCGTGCCCAATTTGCCGGCCCTCCCCCCAGATGGGGACGATGCCCCGAAGTTTCCAGCTCACTGAATCTGCGGCACATTGAAAACCGCGGTGATCGCCCTGCCATCCCAGCTGTACTCGAGGTGTGGGCTGGGCTGGCGATGATCCCCGGCTAGCTCGACTTCACCCAGCGCCGATACATGAACGGTACCAGCAGCTGCTTCCAGTAGCTATTCATCGGGTAGCCGGTTTCCTTCACCATGCCGATGGTGGCCGGCGCCTCATCCGGCCGGTTGTAGTAGCTGCCGAAGACGACGTCCCACAGCGAGAAGATGGCACCGTAGTTCTTGTTGCCCTCTTCCAGCCGTATCGAGTGGTGCCAGCGATGAATCTCGTTGGTGCTGAACAGGTAGTTCAGGCAGCCGAATTTCAGGCGGATATTGCAATGCTGAAAGCCGCCGCAGATGCCGAGAATCACGGTGTGCATCAACAGCGTCTCGCTGGGTGCGCCGAGCAGGATGCAGGGGAAATAGCCGAGCACATAGGTCAACAGATGGTAGAGCGGGTGAATGCGGAAGCCGTTAAGCAGGTAGACGCGCTTCACCGCATGGTGCACCGAATGCAGCGGCCACCAGAAATCGACTTCGTGGCCGATGCGGTGGAACCAGTATTTGACGATCTCGATCACCCCGATAACCAACGCATACTGCGCCCAGAACGGCCAGTGGCGCGGGAAGACATGCCAATCGGCAGGCAGGCCGAGTTGCGCCAGCAGCCACACTGCGGCGGCCGGGCCTGCTGCCTTGAACAGCGTTTCCAGCCCCAGGGCAACCATCCCGAGCGACAGCAGATCGGCCGTCACATCGCCCTGCGAGCGGTTCCAGTCGGGGTTGTAAGGCAGCATGCGCTCGCCTATCGCCAGCAGCACCAGGCAGGATACGGGGATCGCCATGGCGACCTGTTCCGGCGCGATATGCTGGGAAAGCGCATAAGCCATCGCGGCAATGCCGCTGGCCAGGGAAACCGGGAAGAACAGCCACTGGAAGGCTTGTACCCAGCGGCTCGTGTTATCGATAGTAGGCATGGCAATCCAATCAGTTTGAAACGGTGAAGCGCATCAGCGCGGCCGAGGCGAGTGTTGGCGCAGGAAATTTTTCAGCATCGGCAGGTTGAGCGGGAACACGCGCTCGGCCGCCAGCAGCAGTCGTAACTCGGCAGCGGTGAGCCAGCGGTGGCCGCATGCCTCCGCCGTGGCGACGGGCTCGCCGCTCGCCTCGGCCACGATACAGACGGCGAGATACTGGCCGCTGATGTCCAGCACGCAACTAGCTGGGTCGAAGCACTGCAGCAGGTTGCCGGCGACCGATTCTGCCTCGGGCGCGATGCCCGGCGTCACGATGCAACCCAACTGCATGCCGGTCTCCTCGGCCAGCTCGCGGCGGGCGGCGGTATGCAGCGTTTCGCCAACGCGTATCTTGCCTTGCGGCAGCTCCCAGCATTCCACCTCGCCGGGCTTGGTGCGCCGCTGCAGCAGGATGCGCGCCTGGCCATCGTCGGCGATCCGCTGCACGATGATGGACACCACCGGGCGGATCAGCGCTTCGCTCATGCGCCCCACTCCACTACACTGGCAGCCACCGCGTGGATGAACAGCGCCAGATAGAAGGTGAACAGGAAAGCCACCGCGGGCGGTCGCGCAGCGTGGCGCTGCTGCCGATGACGGGCGAACAGCGTCAGCCCCAGCCCCATCGGCAGCAGCGCCAGCAGCGGCAGCCAGCCGGTGAATGCAGCCGCCCCCACCTGCTCCCACGGCTGGAACAGCCACAGGCAGATGCCGATCGATGCCAATCCGAGGCCGGTGCTCAACATCAATGACGCAGGCAGGCCGATCAGCTGTGAATACAGCCGCTCCCCCGCCTGCGCCAAGGCCGGCCAACCGGACTTGCGGGCGATCTCGAAGTGCAGGAACGCCAGGGCATAGGCCAGCACCAGCCACGCCTGGCGCGCCTCGAAAGCCGCCCCGCTCTGGTCGAGGAAGAACAGCAGGGTGTAGACCGACAGCCCGACATTGACCGGGTAGACCGCGGCCAGATTGGCGAACAGGTTGTCGCGCACGGTTGCCGACCATTTCTCCAGCACCAGCTGGAACAGGCCATATGCCATATCCAGCGCCAGCCACAGCGCCAGCGGCCACGCGAGCCAGCCGTTGAGCGCCAGGACGACGATGGAGAACAGCACCAGGTAGCGCGCGATGTCGCCGCGGCTGACCAGGCCGGACACCAGCGGCCGCCCGGGATTGTGGATCACGTCGTAGTCATGGTCCTTGACCTCATCCACCATGCGCAGGAAGAACAGGCACAGGAACACCGACAGCACCAACACCAGCAAGACAGGTCGCCAGTGCCAGCCCGGCAGGCCGGACACCCCATGCAGGTTGCCCAGCAGCGAGAGCGACCAGAATGCGGCGAATGCGGCATGCAGCCCGGGCGCGAAGATGTTGTCGGCGAAGGCCTTGAGCTTGCCAAAGAAGCCGGACGGACGGCCTGCCGTCAAATACGTTGCGGCAGACACGCTCATGCGGCCACCTCTTCCAGCGCCGACGGCGCGTCAGCCATGGCTTGCGGCGCGTCGAGCAAGGTCACCACGCCGGTCGAGCCGTCGATTTCGATGCGGGCGCCGTCGGGGATGCGCGTGGTCGCACCCGGCAAGGCCACGATGGTGGGAATGCCAAATTTGCGGCCAGTGATGGCGGTATGCGACAGCATGCTGCCGCGCTCCACCACCATGCCCTTCGATGCAAGCATCAGGAACAGCCAGCCCGGGTCGGTCTCGCGTGCAATCAGGATCATGTCCGGGCCGATGGCCTCGACCGTGTTCGGGTCGAGCACCACGCGCGCGGTGCCGCGCACCTTGCCGGCGCTCGATCCCAGCCCTTTCAGCTGCCCGCTGCCGACGATGGTTTCCCTGGGCTTGTCGAAGGCATTGTTGCGCACGGCGCCCAGCGTGGTGATCTGCTCGGCCAGCTCGCGTGCCTGGTGGCCGGCGAACTCGCCTCGGCGCAGGCCGGCCAGCGCTTGCAGGTTCTCGGTGACGCCCGTGCCGTCGATATAGCCGAACACCTCGTCCTGCGTCAGGTGGTAGATGTCGTCGATACGCCCGAGCACGCCCTGGCGCACCAGGCTGGCCGCGATGCCGAGGAAGATCTTGCGCGACACGCCAAACAGCTCGGCGCGGCAATAGCGTGAATTTTCGCGATGGCGGATGAGCCGGCGCAGCCGTGGCAGCAGCGTGTTCAGCAGCCTGAGCTTGAACGGGCTGCCGGCCAGCTTGCGTTTGAGCTGCGCGTCGGCCTCGCCACGCACTTTGAGCTCATGGGCGCGCACGCTGGCCACCATCACCTGCTGCTGCGCATAGGTCTTGACCATGCGCAGCAGCACCCACGGCGTATCGCGCAGCGCCGGCTGCTCCAGCTTGAGCTCCTGCAGGCCACGGTCGCCGAACAGGTGCAGGTGGTGGTCGAGCTTCTGCGTGAAGCCGGCGTCGAGCTCGCCACGCCGGGCCATCTGCCATAGCGTCCTGTCGTCATGCTGCTCGAACAGCGCCCGCAATGGTGTGTTGGCGCGCACATGCTCGGCCAGGCCGACCGCCGACAGCAGGATTTCCACACTCATCAGCTTCTCGTCGCCGCATAGCAGGTCCGACAACAACCCTGGGTTGTCGTCGCTGAGCCGCCACTTTCTGAACAGGCTCTCGATCAGGCCGTAGAGCGGGATCAGGTAGGCATCGGTGGTCAGCGTCACACCCCAGTAATTGCCGACCTGGGTCCAGATATCGAAGAAGCGGTTGCGCAACACCATGGCGTCTTCCTGCGCGAAATCCTTGCCGCGCAGCGGCGCGACCAGGTTTTCCCACCAGCCGTGATAGTCCGCCATGCGTCTCTCATGAGTGGCGTACTGGTAGACCGTGGCAAGCACCGCCGGCGGCACCCTGACCCAGACGCGCAGCCTGTCGAGCCGCTCTTTCAGCGTCGGCGTGTGCTGAGTCTGATAGGAGCTGGTCAGGCCGATCATCGCCTCCCACGAAGCGCCGAACAGCGGGAACAGCGGGCTCTGCTTGTGCAGCAGGTAGAAGTGCGACAGGCAGTAGTACACCCGCCCGCTGAGGTAGCCGATCATGCGGTCCAGCGGCTCGAAGTTGTCGTGCAGCGTGCGCGGCGACACACCGAGCATGCGGTAGAGATCGTAGAAGATCACGCGGTAGAAATAGCGCGCGAAGGTGTAGGTCAGCGAGGTCGAGACGCCGGGGTAGGATTCGGTGACGTTGGTATTGGTCCACACCCGCTGCCGGCTGTAGTCGAAGGCGATCGGGCGCGACTGCAGGAAATACAGGCTGCCATCGGCGGTGAAGGTACCCTCGATGTCCTGCGGGCAGCCAAACAGCGCTTCGATGCGGCGACCGTAAGCGGTCAGCTGCTCGATGGCCTCGTCCGCGAGGCAGGCGGGCTGCCGCAGCGCCTCGGGCACCGGCTGCTCGGTCAGGCCGTGGCCGGCGTTCTGGTCGAGCGTCAGCATGGTGGCCTTGTGCTGCAGATCGCGCGTGATCTCGGCCGTCTTGCCGTTGACGAAATAGTGGTCGACTTCGACCTTCTCCTGCACCACACCCTCGCCGATGCCGTGGCCGGCAACGATGACGAAGTCGCGCGCGGCGGTATTCGGGTTGCTCGTGAACATCACGAAGGAGCGCTCGCCAAACACCATCTGCTGCACACCGACGGCGACGCCAAAACCGAGCAGATCCATGCCCTGGGCGTGGCGGTAGATCAGCGACTCCTGCGAAAAGCCCGAGGCCCAGCAGTGCTTCAGCTTGTCGACGATCTGCTCGCGCCGTACATAAAGAAAGGTTTCGCTCATGCCGGCGAAGGGGTTGTCGATCGAGTCCTCGCTCTCTTCCAGCCGGTGGCCGACGGTGGAGGCGCGCACCGAGGCCAGCGTGTCGCCGGTGAATTGCGCATCGAAGGCAGCCAGCACGGCGCCGAGCTGGATCGCCGACAGCCGGATGCCGTCGAAGATCGCCCGGATATCGCGCGACGCCTGCTGGATGGCGGCCATGTCGGCAAAATCGATGGCCTTCAGGCGCGCCTCGACCGCCGGGCGGATCGCCGCGAACACCTCGTTGTAAAAGGCAACGGTCAGGCAGAAGAACGCCGGGACCGGCAAGCCGGCATCGAGCATGACCTTCTGCTTGGCGAATTTGCCGCCGACATCGCGATCGGCGAAGTCTTCCCTGCAACTGACGATGGTTTTCATGTGTCGTGACTAAGTCGTGTGTTTGGTTTCAGGCGTGGCGCGGCCTTGCCGCAGCGCCCTGGCGGCGCTGCGCACCGCGGCCAGCGGGTCGCGGCTGGTCAGATCGCGGCCGACCAGCTCGCCCAGTGCATCGACCTCGCCCCAATGCGGCAGGCCGACCAGTTCGAGCCGGGTGGCGAGCGCGGTACTGCCGCTAAACGGCAGCCTGCGCAAGGTGAGCGTCAGGCGCCGCGATACGGGCAGGCGCCAGATCGCCTTGGGGGCGTCGAGCGCGGCCGCCAGTTCGTCGAGCAGGTCGGCGCAGGCCACCGGTTGCCCATAGCCGACATTCAGCACCTCCTGTTTCGGCACGGCACCGGGCGCACCGGCGATGATCCGTTGCGCGAGTCGCGAGATAGCGCAGGCGTAGTCGTCGACGTCGATGACCGAAAAGCGTTGCCTACCCGAGCCGATGCGCACCCGCTTCTGCACCATCCTGGCCAGCGATGGCAGCACGAAGCGGTCGCCCTCGCCCAGCACGAAACGCGGGCGCAGCAGATAGGCCGGGATCTCGCGCTGGCGGGCCACGTTGCCGACCAGCCTTTCCGCCAGGTGGCGGCTATGGGCCAGGGCCGTGCCGGGATTGGGCGCCGCGATCTCGCTGATGCCATCCTGCTCGTCCTGCCCGTATACCGACATCGAGCTGCCGTAGATAACGCCGCGCAGCCTTGGGCCGAGCCCGCGCAGCAGGCGGCGGGTCGCATCGACATTGGTGGCGATGAAGCCGGTCCCGTCGTGGTCGATCTGCTTCACGGCAAAATGCACCAGCACATAGGGCTGCTCGGGCTCCAGGCCCAGCGGCGGGCGGGCCAGATCGCCGCGTACCTTGTCGAGAAAGGGATAGTCCGGCAGCGCATCGGGTGCCCGCAGCAAGGCCCTCACGCGCACCGAGCCCGCCGGCATCGACGCGAATTCGCGCAGCAGCGCCCGGCCGACGAAGCCACTGGCCCCGAGCAGGAGGATATGAAGCCGCTCAGTCATCGCTTACCAGACCAGCGGCAGCAGGCGGCGATGCGCCACGGCATATTCCGGATAGCCCGGCAGCTCGAACAGGGCCGTCTCCTCGACGCGGATGCGCATCACCATCGACGGCAGCAGGATCAGCAAGAGCGCGGCCAGCGTATAGACGTTGAAGAAGAAGATCACCACGCCGACGTGCGCGGTCAGCATGCCGGTGTAGGCCGGGTGGCGCACCAGCTGGTAAGGGCCGCTGCTGACGACCTGGTGGTCGCCCATCACGCGCACCCGGTGCGAATAGAACTTGCCCAGGGTGCGGATGGCGATCAGGCGGAAGGCCACGCCGCTGATGAAGACGCCGAAGCCCGCCAGCATCCACGGCCCCGGCTCGCTCCACCAGGCCGGAAAGGCGAGCGCGCACACTACCGTCAGCGCCCGCCCCAGCGCGTAGGCCTCGCAGGTTCCCCGGTCGGCACGCGTCTCGCCCTTGGCGGACTCGGTCAGCGCCACGCGCGATTCGAGAAACAGCCACAGGATGTAGCTGCCGACGAAGGCCATGCCGCCGATCTGCATCACGCCCTGCCAGGCCGAAAGCTTGTGCCAGGTGAGCCAGAGGATCACCGCGACGAAGGCGATGGCGAAGATCAGCGGCAGCCGATTGCGGATGTCATTCATGTTTGTGTTCCTGGGGTATATCAATCAAATGATGGAGGCTGTCTGCGGCGCGCGGTGGCGCACCTGGCGATAGCTTTCCCGGTCCAGCAGCTGGGCGGTCAACCGGCAGTTGCCGAGCACCTCGTCGCGGGTCAGCAGCTCCACCTCGAAATGGGCGAAGAGCTTGTCGCCGATCGGCGGCATCGGCCTTAGCCGGTGCCGCAGCATCAGCGGCACGCCGCGCGGCACCGCCGCGTCGAGGAACAGCTCGACGCCGATCAGGTTCATCGGCCTATCCAGCGGTACGGCGTATTCCGTGTGCGCCAGCCCGGTGATGAACTGCCGTACCGTCTCGAGCACATAGAGCGGCGAGTAGTACCGTGCGTCGCCGTCGGCCAGCAGGTGGCCCGTCGGCGGCTCGATCAAGGCGCATTGCTGCGCATCGCCGGCCGCCTGCCAGGCGCCGATCAGCACGTTCTCCGGACGCCGCTTGTGCAGCCAGCGGGCGGCAGCCGGTGTGGGCGCGTCAGCGGCCGCTGCCAATGGCGGCCGCGCCAGGTGGCGCCCGGCATGCAGCCTGAGCTCACACACCGGCCGCCCGTTCTGCAGCACGCGGCCCGACCAGCTGTCGCCGTCACCGGCAGGCACAAATTCGAGCGTTGCGCCGGCGTTTTTTTCGCAGAAACGCGGGAAAGTCAGCCGCAAGTGGCGGAGAAAGGCGTCCCTCGCCGGCATGGCGGATTCGGCGAGCTGCAACAGCCCTTCGATCATTAGGATGCCGCTGATGTGGTCGAGCGGATGGTCAAAGAAATAGGGATGGCTTTCGTCCACCACCAACCCGGCACGCGCAACACCATCCTCACCCATGCTGGGCGAGGCGATGACGACATTGCCCGCGCTGCGTGTCCCCGCCGGGATCAGCGCAAGCTTGCCGGCAGGCAGGCCAGCGGCCCGGGCGTTCAACGGCTTCAATACCTTGCGCAGGTAGGATGCGGTCAGCATCACGTGCGAGCCGGAGAGCAGGCTGAAATGGTCGCCCGGCACCGTATGCAGCGCGTCGATGCCGGCCAGCCGGCGCATCCACTCCCGCCCCGAGGCATCCGGCCGCGCGACGCACAGCGGCTGCTCGGCGCGCAACACGGTTGCCGTACCGTTGTAAGGCTGGCCGGCGTAGGTCGCGAGCAGTGCGACGTTCTTTTCGAACACGCCGAGCAGGCGCCGGAAATCACCGAGCGTCAGCGCGCGCAGTGCGTGGCCCTGCGCCTTGGCGAGGTCGAGGATCAGGCTCAGCGCGGCATCCGGCTCGCCATCGAGATCGGCCTCGCCGAGGCTCCCCAGATCGATTCCCAGGTCCAGCGCCAGCAGGCGCAGCATGCAGCCCTGGCTTGGCGACATGCCGGCATCGCCCGGCGCCAGCGCATCGATCAGCAACAGGCAATCGGCTGCGCCACCCGCCGCTTCGAGCTGCCGGGCCATCTCGAACGCGATCACGCCGCCCATCGACCAGCCTCCGAGCCGGTAAGGGCCATGCGGCTGGTGTCGGCGGATGTGCCCAACGTAATGGCCGGCCAGCGCCTCCAGGCTGCCGAATGCCAGCATCGACCCCGCTAGCGCCGGCGCCTGCACCGCGATCACAGGCTGTGTCCCGAGATGGCGCGCGAGTTCCTGGTAGCAGAACACCGAGCCGCCGACCGGGTGCATCAGGAACAGCGGCGGCAGGCCCGTGTCGCCACGGTTCAGCTCGATCAGCAGCGAATCGTCGGCCCGCGGGCGGTGGAGCCAGCCCTCGGCCTCCGCCAGGCGCTCGTCGAGCATCAGGGCCATGTCCAGCAGGCTGCCACCCTGCTGCAACAGCGCCAGATTGACGCCAACCTCGAACAGCTGCTCGACGCGGGTGACGATGTCGATGGTGGTCAGCGAGTCGAGGCCAAGCTGGGTCAGCGGCTCGGTCAGCGGAATCTCGTCCGGCGTGCGCCGGAATGCCCGCGCGGCGAGCCGGCGCAGCATCTCGGCCAGCAGGCCCGGGCGGGCATCGGGCGCGGCATTACGCCACTCGGTACGCGGCCCGCGCTGGGTTTCGTCCGGCACCAGCCGCGCATTCTCGACCAGGGCCACCAGCGTGCCATCCTCGGCATAGGCGGCAATGTCGACGGTGCAGCTCGACGATTCGATATCGTGCTCCAGCAGGCGCGCATGGAGCAGCAATGTGCGGCCCGGGTCGGTGAGGAAACGCACTGCCGAGGCCTCGACCGGGAAATAGGTGCCATGCCCGTCGCGCGGGCACAGCGCGCCGAGCACCTGGTTGCATGCATGCCAGATCGAGTGCTTGAGCCAGATACCGTTGCTGTGGGTGTTGTCCTGCTCCTGCGGCAGCACTTCGGCCAGCACCTCGGAGGGTGCCCACCACAGGCGGCGGATGGCCGGATTCGGGCTGACGCAATAGTTGAGCCCGCTGTCGCGCATGCTGTCGTACCAGGCCGGCACATCGAGCGCTTGCCCGATGCGTGCGCGCAGTGACGCTAGCGTCTCGACGCCAACGCTGAAGCCCTCGGCCGCGCACAGCATGGCGGTGGCGACACGGCGCCACTGCTGCTCGCCCTCCTGCGCCCAGACTTCCATCCGGTAGCCCTGCTCGCCGGCCGGCTCGCACAGGGTCTGCAGTGCACGCACCCCGTCGCGCTCGACCTGCAGCAAGCCTTCGAGCCGCAGATCGCGCACGCAGCGCGGGTTTTCGGGATACAGCTCGTGCTGCGCCGCCAGCGCCATCTCGGCATAGGCCAGAAGCGACACCCGGCGCTCGCCCGGCTCGGCCGGCAGGCGGAAGAAGGCAGGCCCCGGCAGCCGAATCTCGCTGGCGAAGTGGCGTTCGCCCGGCTTCAGGCGCGGCGAGGCCAGTGCGCGGCCGAGCAAGGGGTGGCCACCGGGATGGGCTACGGTGGCGGCCGAGACACCCACGTCTGCCACGAACCAGTGCCGTTTGGCATCGAAGGGATACAGCGGCGCGCGCACCAGGCCACCGGCAAACGGCGCCGCAACGGCGGCCCAGTCGATGTCCACCCCGTGCTCGTACAGGGCTGCCAGGCTGGCGCCCAGCGTTTGCCAGTCGTCCTTGCCGGCATCGAGGGATGACGCAAACAGGTAATCCTGGCTCGCCAGCATGCGCCGGGCCATGCCCGTCAGCACCGGGCGCGGGCCGATCTCCAGCAATACGCCGATATCGAGCCGCTTGAGCTGTTCGATACCCTGGGCGAAACGCACCGGTGCCAGCACATGCGCGACCCAATAGTCGGCCGAGGCCAGGCGCGTGGTCTCCAGCTGGCCGGTGAGGTTGGACAGCACCGGCAGCTGCGGCTCGTGATAGACGACCGATTCGGCCACCTGCCTGAACGCATCCTGCATCGGCTGCATCAGCGGCGAGTGGAAGGCGTGCGACACCTTGAGCGGTTTCGATTCGATACCGCGCTGTTTCAACAACAGCCGGACTTTTTCCAGCTCCGGCAGCGCGCCGGACAACACCAGCTGGCCCGGCCCGTTCAAGGCGCCCAGCGACAGGCGCTGGCTGAATTGCGGCAGGATTTCCGCCAGATCGTGCTCATGGGCGAACACCGCCAGCATGCCGCCCGCCTCCGGCAGCGCCTGCATCAGCCGGCCGCGCGCCTCGATCAGCTTGAGGCCGTCCTGCAGGCTGAACACGCCGGCAATCGCCGCTGCGGCAAACTCACCGACGCTATGCCCCATCACCACCTCAGGGCGCAGGCCCCACGACAGCCACAGCCGCGCCAGGGCATATTCGAGGCAGAACAGCGCAGGCTGGGTATATTCGGTTTGGGCCAGCAGCGCATCCATCTGTGCAGCCTGCCCGGCTGGCGGATAGAGCAGCGCCAGCAGGCCGGGTGAACGCCGCTCGCCGAGCAGGCGCTCGCAGTCGAGCAGTGCGGCGCGGAACTCGGGGTGGCACTCGAACAAGCGGCGCCCCATGTCGACATATTGCGCCCCCTGTCCGGTGAACAGGAAAGCCACGCCCCGCTTGGCCTGTACAGGCCGCGCCAGGTCTTCTTTCTGGCCCGGTGTAGCCTGACTCAAGGCGGCAGCGAGCTCGGCGGCGGAACGGCCGGCGACGGCACGCCGCGCATCGCGGAAGTGCTTGCGCCGGGTGTTGGCCGAGCGGCACAGGCTGGCGACGTCGCAGCCCGGCTTGGCCAGCTCGGCCGCGTAGGCCTCGCAGAGCCTCGCAAGCGAGGCCGCGTTGCGTGCCGACAGCGCCAGTACATGCATCGGCGGCACCGCTGCCGGGCCAAGCGGCACAGCGGCCTCGGGCGCCGCTTCGAGCAGCACGTGCGCGTTGGTGCCACCGAAGCCGAAGGCGCTGACGCCCGCCCGCGGCTGCTCGGCGGCAGGCCATGGCTGGCTCGCCAAGGGCAAGGCCAGCCGCCACTCGTCGAGCCGGATCAGCGGGTTCGGCGCGTCACAATGCAGGTTGGCGGGGATGGTTCGATGCGACAGGCACAGCGCGGCCTTGATCAGGCCGGCAATGCCGGCAGCGGCTTCGAGATGGCCGATCTGCGATTTGAGCGCGCCCAGCAGCAGCGGCTGCCGCGCATCACGCCCCTCGCCATAGGCGATGCCCAGCGCCTCGGCTTCGATCGGGTCGCCGAGGCGGGTGCCGGTGCCGTGGGTCTCCACGAACTGCACCTCGGGCGGCTGCCAGCCGGCCTGCTGCAAGGCGTCGCGCAGCACGCCCTGTTGCGCGAGGCCATTGGGCGCGGTCAGACCGTTGCTGCGGCCATCCTGGTTGCAGGCCGAGGCCGGGATCACCGCCCAGATACGGTCGCCGGCCGCCCGCGCGTCGGATAGCCGCTTCAGCACCACGACGCCACCGCCCTCCCCGCGCACATAGCCGTCGGCCTGAT
Source organism: Chitinivorax sp. PXF-14 (assembly GCF_040812015.1). Classification (NCBI taxonomy): domain Bacteria; kingdom Pseudomonadati; phylum Pseudomonadota; class Betaproteobacteria; genus Chitinivorax; species Chitinivorax sp. PXF-14. The sequence goes on from NZ_JBFNXJ010000008.1 coordinate 169,867, forward strand.
CGCTGAAGCTCTTGCAGCGGCCGTCGGCGGCCATCATGCGGTTCTGAGAGAAGCTGACGGTCACGTCCGGCGACAACAGCAGGTTGATGCCACCTGCCAGCGCCATATCGCATTCGCCGGACTTGAGATGCAGCGCCGCGGTGTGGACCGCCACCAGCGACGACGAGCAGGCAGTATCGACCGCCAGGCTGGGCCCGCGCAGATCGAGGAAATAGGCCAGCCGGTTGGCCGCGATCGACAAGGCATTGCCGGTGCCGGCATGGGCCGACAGCAGGCCGCTGGCGCCCGCCTGCAGCCGCGCATAGTCGCTGCTGCTGATGCCGACGAAGCTGCCGGTGCGGCTGCCGCGGATGGCATCGGGGTGAATGCCGGCGTCTTCCAGCGCGTGCCAGGCCAGTTGCAGCAGCAAGCGCTGTTGCGGGTCCATCGCCGCCGCCTCGCGTGGCGAGATGTTGAAGAAATCGGCATCGAAGCCATCGGCCTGCTCGATAAAGCCACCCCAGCGGGTCGCCATCTTGCCGGGCGTGGAGGGATCGGCGTCATACCATTGCTCGATGTCCCAACGCTCGGCCGGAACTTCGCTGATCGCATCCCGGCCGCTCTGCAGCAGCGCCCAGAAGGCGTCGAGGTCCGGCGCACCGGGCAGACGGCAGGCCATGCCGACGATGGCGATGGGCTCGGCACTGACGGTGGGGTTACCGCGCGGCTCGCCCTGACCGGGTTCGCCGGCGAGAAAACGCGCCAGCTCGGCGATCGTCGCGTAGTTGTAGAACAACTGTGGCGCCAGGCGGCGCCCGAGCTGGCTCTCCAGCTCGCCGGAGAGCCCCACCAGCGCCCGTGAGTCGAGCCCGTAGGCGGAAAACGGCAGGTTGATGTCGATCTCGCCCGGCGCGAGCCCGATCTGCACCGCGATCAAGCCGGCAACGAGCCGCTCGGTCACGGTGGCCGAGATCGTCACGCGCGTCTCCGGCGCTAGCTCCGGCGCGGCCCTGGCCGCCGCACTAGCCGCCGCGCCCACACTCATGAACAGCGCATCGAGCCTGCCATCGAGATAACGGTCGCGCATCGCGCGGCGGCGGATCTTGCCGCTCGATGTTTTCTGTAGCTTGCCCTGGCGGATGAAGGCAATGGCGTGCATGCCGAGGCTGTGTCTCGCGGTGACGCTGGCACGGATGTCCGCGGCGAGGCCGTCGAAATCCGCGTCGAGGTGGGCGTCGATCACCTCCTGCACCAACACCAGCTTTTCCGCGCCGTCGACCTCGACCGAGAAGGCGGCGCCGCAACCGCGCCGCAATGCCGCACGGCCGGTCTGCACGGTTTCTTCGATGTCCTGCGGGTAATGATTGCGGCCATCGACGATGATCAGCTCTTTCAGACGCCCGGTGACGAACAGCTCGCCCATGTGCAACACGCCGAGATCGCCGGTACGCATGAAGGGGCCATCACCGGTATCGGCGATGCGTGCATCGAATGTCTCGCGCGTGGTGTCCGGCCGGTTCCAGTAGCCACGGGCAACGCTGGGGCCCTGCACCCAGATTTCGCCGACGCGGCCGTCAGCACAGGCTTGCAACGTGTTCGGATCGACGATGCGCACGCTGTGCCCGATCGCCGTACCAGCGCCGACCAGCGCGCGGCTGCCCGGCGCATCCGGCCTTACCGGCAGCAGCGTGTGCCGTTCGAGCTCGGCGGCATCGACGTGCAGCACCGAGGGATAATCGGTATGGCTCGCGCCGGTAACGTACAGCGTCGCCTCGGCCAGGCCGTAGCAGGGAAAGAAGGCCTCGCGGCGGAAACCACAGGCGGAAAATTTGTCGGCAAAGCGCTCCAGCGTAGCCAGCCGCACCGGCTCGGCGCCGTTGAAGGCGAGTTGCCAGCTCGACAGGTCGAGCTGCGCCAGCTCCGCATCGGCGATGCGGCGCACGCACAGCTCATAGGCGAAATTCGGCGCGCCACTGGTCGTGCCACGATATTTGCTGATCGCCTTGAGCCAGCGCAGCGGCTGCTGCAGAAACGCAAACGGCGACATCAGCACGCAACGGCCGCCCAGATACAGGGGCTGGAGGATGCCGCCAATCAGGCCCATGTCATGGTATTGCGGCAGCCAGCTCACCACCACGCTGTCGGCGCTGTTGCCGAAGCCCTGGCGGATGACCGATTCGTTATTCAACAGATTGGCGTGCGATACCATCACGCCCTTGGGCACCCCGGTGGAGCCGGAGGTGTATTGCAGGAAGGCCAGACTATCCGGGCCGATATCGGGCATCTGCCAAGCCCCGGCGAGCCCGGCATCGACAACATCACTGGCGACGACGGCGATCGGGCCCAGTTCCGGCGTCGACGCGAGGCCCATCTGCAGCAAAGGCGCATGGGCCTGCTGGGTGCACACCGCTGCCGCGGCGCAGTCGCGGGCGATGGCGACGAAGCGCGGCCAGTCCTCAGGCTTGCGCGGCGGGTAGACCGGCACGGCAATCGTGCCGGCAAACTGGCAGGCAAGAAAAGCAATCAGGAAATCGAGGCCGGGCTCATATACCAGCAGCACCCGCGCCCCAGGCTGTACCTGCCCAGCGATGGCGACGGCCACGGCGCGCGCCTCGGTGGCCAGTTCAGTAAAGCTGAGCTGGCGCGACTCGGTCTCGCCATCCGCGAGAAAGATGTAGGCCGTATCCTGACCTTGTATTTCGGCTCGATCCAGCGCCAGATCGACAATATTCAAGTACGAACCCATATATCTCCAAATACCGTATTTTTATGTTCGATTTAATTCGAATTAATGTCATTATATTCATACGAAATAGCAAATGTCATCTAAATTGCATAAAATAATCATACAATTAGAATTTTTACTCAAATTTCGTAATCGAATATGTTGATTGCTCCCGTTGCGCACCCGGATCATCCGCATCCCATCAAGCGTCATACCTGGCCCTCAGCCGGTTGCACGCCTGAATCGGCTGGCACTGGCAACACGCAGCTCTGGATTGCCCAATGCACAGGGTCGCCACCCCCTGTGCTGTGGGCGGCTCTCGAGCCGGGAGAGCAAGCGCAGGCGCGAGGTTTCTATTTCGAACGGGATCAGAATCGCCATGTCGCCGCGCACGCCATGTTGCGCTTCGCCCTGGCTGCGGCAGTCGGCTGCCAGATGCAGGATCTGCGCTTTGTGCGCGATCAAAATGGGCGCCCCCTGCTGCGCGACTATGCCGGGGTTCAATTCAACCTGAGCCATAGCGGGGGCTTGGCCGCCTGCATCGTCACCAAGAACACGCCATGCGGCATCGATATCGAGCACATCCGGCCGGACAAGCAGATCACCGACATTGCAAGACGCCATTTTTCGCCGGCCGAACAACGCTACCTGGCCCAGATCAACAGTGACGAGACGCGGCAGCAAGCCTTTTACCGGCTCTGGACCTTGAAGGAGGCGTTTCTGAAAGCGCTGGGCACGGGCCTGCGAACGCCGCTCGATGCGATCGACTTCGGTGACCTCGATGCGGCGACGGCTCCGCGTCACCTGGGCGTGCCGCTACGCGACTGGCGGTTCGAGGAATATGTGATCGACACCGGCCATGCCTTGAGCATCACCATCGAGCAGCCGGCGCCACACAGCCTGGAATGGAATGAACTGATGCTGCCGGCCCAGGCAGCCGACGAGCAGAACGGCTAGAGCGGCAGTTCCGAGGTCAGCTTGATTTTCTGCATCGGGATCTCGGTCTTGACGTTCTGGACACCCTTGATACGGGTCAGGTGCTGAATCTGGAACTGCCTGTAGTCGTCCAGATCAGCCGCCACGATGCGCAGCAGAAAATCGCAATCACCCGCCATCAAATGGCACTCGACGACTTGTGGCAACAGCCTGATCTCATCGGTGAAGCGATCCACGGTCTCGGCGTCCTGGCCCGTGAGCCAGACCCGCGCAAACACGGTCAGGCCCATCCCGATCTTCGGTGCGTTGAGCAGCGCCACATAGCGCTCGATCACGCCCGCCTCTTCGAGCAGCCGCACGCGCCGCAGGCATGGCGACGGCGACAGGCCGACTTGCTGGGCAAGCTCGACGTTCTGCAATCGCCCGTCGCGTTGCAAGGCCCTCAGGATACGGCGATCGATAGCATCCAGCTTCATTGATACCCCATGCTAATTTTTTGAAAATTTAGCAGATCAGATGCCAAACTCTCTTTAATTAATAGCAACTACGCAACCCAATTTCACCCGATTTGGCAGAAAATTCAATGCATCAAGGAGGTGCGATGAATAGTCTGCAAGCAACGATGCCAACCCCGCTGGAATCGACAACCCGATCCGAACTCTGGCGCGGCCTGCGGAATGCTGCCCCGGTCATGCTCGGTTTCATTCCGTTTGCGCTGGTGCTGGGCGCACAAGCGGCGCAAAAAGGCCTGGGCGTGATGGCGGTGCCGCTGATGACGGGGCTCAATTTTGGCGGCGGATCCGAGTTCGCCGTGATCAGGATATGGACGACGCCCCCCCAAATCTGGCTGATCGTCGCCATCACGCTGCTGGTCAACTGCCGCCACATACTGATGGGGGCCGCGTTGGCGCCGTACCTTCAGCAGCTACCCAGGCGCAAGGTACTGCCCGCCCTGTTCTTCATGTGCGACGAAAGCTGGGCGATGGCGCTGGCAGATGCACGGCGCCACGGCACCCGCCATGCGGCACCCTGCCTGAGCCTGCCCTACTACCTGGGCGTATCGGCCGGACTGTACCTCGCCTGGGTCACGTTCACGACCTTGGGTGCCGCGCTTGGCCCCACGATCGGCAACGTCGAGACCTATGGCTTCGACATGGCATTTACCGCGGTTTTCCTGGTCCTGCTCAAGGGCATGTGGCGCGGCGCACGGGCGGCACGACCGTGGTTCGTCAGCCTGGTGGTCGCCGCGCTGACCTATCTGGCCCTGCCAGGTGCATGGTATGTGGCGGCGGGTGCCGTTGCCGGGCTGGCAGCCGCCATCATCGAAGGATGACGCATCGTGACCGATACACTGACCGCCCTTGCCATCGTATCGATGGCCGCGACGACCTATCTGACGAGGGTGCTGGGCTATATCGCGTTGCGCAATCGCACGCTGAGACCACGCATGCGCGCCGTGATGAGCAATGTGCCGGGCTGTGTGCTGATTTCAGTGATCGCGCCGGCGTTTGTCTCGACACAGCCGGCCAATCTGCTGGCACTGTGCATTACGCTATTGGCAGCGACACGCGCATCGCTGTTGCCGACTGTCCTCGTTGGCGTGGCCTCTGCCGGCCTGCTACGCCACCTCATGCCTTAGGCAGCACCCAAGCCCCACGGCAGCCGTCCACGCGGCGAGCATGGCGGCAAACTGCCGCAGCATGGACGTATGCAGTACCCACTCACGCCTTTGCTTGTTCGTGTTGCCAGCGTTTCATCTCCTCGTCGATGAAGTGCTTGACCAGATCACTGTACATTTTCTCGATCGCGGCTGGGGCCAGGCCTTCTGCCTGTGCCCACTCCCGGCGCTGCGCAAGCATGGCCTTGAAGCGCTCGGGCGCGCGGACGGCGGTTTCAGATGTCTTGAACTTCGAGGCGGCGAGCACGTACTGGAAGCGCCGCCCGATCATCGAGATGACGGCACGGTCGATCCTGTCGATCTCGCGACGGATGTCTTCCATCCCTGAGCAGGCATCCGGTGCCAGCTGGTCTTCAAATTTCATGTCTTTCCTGTCATTACTGGGAGAAAAATTCAAACGTGCGGCGCTTCCATCGGTCACGACAACTAGAGCCTGCCGGTGTGCCCGATTGGGCCAACCGTCTACCGGCTTTGGATGCTCAGGGAAATGGCTTTCCTCAGCTCGGACGACCGCCCGGGGTTCCCGTCCATCGCGGATTCATTCATTATCGCCGCCCGGCTTTTCGCTGCCCGTTTCGTAGGCGTTGCACTTCCTCGGCTCGATGGGGCGTATTTCGCAGCTCAGGCCACAGGCCAGGCAGGGGTTCTGCGCGGCAAGTTGCGCTGCCTCGTCTAGGCTGTCGGCAAGAAAATGCCAGTAGCCGCCGATCACATCCTTGGCCTCGCTGAACGGGCCATCCATCACGCCATCCCGTGACACGATCCTGGCGGGTTTCGCCAGACGCTGGCCAGGCCTCATCCGCCCAGCCTCGACAAGCTGGTCATGCCAGACATAAAACGCCTCGATGGCGGACTGAATCTGCTCCGCCGACTTGTCCCCATCCTACTGCCCTCGCGAGATGACGAGGAACTCGGACGAATAAGACTTCATACTCGTGTTCTCCGGGTTTGCGCTCTGGGGTCGCCATGAACGGTAGCGCGGCAATCTAGCGGAGCCGGACTAACAAATAGATTTCATATTCGGAAAACGTATTGTGGTCAGCCTGGCTGGCGGTGGATCGAAATCAGCCGAGGGCGAAACGACGGCTGGGTTGGACAGGAGGCGCGTTGACAGCGACATCCAGCGTGAAGCCGTCGCGTGGAAGATTTTTGTGGGTAGTGCCGCGAGGAAAAATCGCGGCGGCGCCAGGAATGCCGCAGAGGCAGCTCAATCAGGCCCAGCGATGCCCGAGCCAGCCGGGCCGAGGGAAGCAACGCCCAGGCGATACAGGTCTAAAGCGCAGGTCGACCCCGTTAACGGCGGTACGCCTGCAGTCAATTGACAGGAGATTATCTCAGGCCAGGAGCCAGGTGCAGCGTGGAACGGGCCAGTACCGACGCGGTCTGCAGCCTGCCTGGTCAGCGCCAATGCCCGCCAGGCTATCCATTCCGCTCGCGGAAACTCACCAGCGGATCAGTGCCGAGCCCCAGGCAAAGCCGCCACCGATGCCTTCGAGCAGCAATAGCTGTCCGGGCTGAATACGACCATCGCGTACCGCTTCGTCGAGTGCCAGCGGAATCGATGCGGCGGAGGTATTGCCGTGCCGTGGCAACGTGACCACCACCTTGTCCATGGATAAGCCCATGCGCTTGGCGGTCGATTCGATGATGCGCAGATTGGCCTGATGAGGAATCATCCAGTCCACTTCGTGCTTGTCGATGCCATTGGCAGCCAGTATCGATTCGGCCGCGTCGCCCAGCGCCTTGACGGCGAACTTGAACACGGCGGGCCCATCCATTTCCAGATAGGGGTTGCCCTTGATGCCGCCATGCGAGAGGCTGCCCGGCACCGCGAGGATGTCGGAATAACGGCCATCGGCATGCAGCTCCGTCGCCAGCACGCCCGGCGTTTCGCTCGCGCGCATGACCACGGCGCCAGCACCGTCGCCAAACAGCACGCACGTGCCGCGGTCGTTCCAGTCGAGGATGCGTGAGAAAGTCTCTGCACCCACCACCAGCGCGCACTTGGCACTGCCGCTACGAATGAAGCTGTTGGCAGTGGCTAGGGCATAGATGAAACCGCTGCACACGGCCTGCACGTCGAAGGCCGGGCATCCGGGGATGCCGAGCTTGTTCTGCAGGATGCAGGCGGTACTGGGGAAGATCATGTCGGGCGTCGTGGTGGCGACGATGATCAGGTCGATCTCGCCGACATCGATGCCGGCGGCCTCGATGGCACGGCGGCCAGCGACCAGAGCCTGGTCGCTGGTCATCTCACCTTCCGCTACGACATGACGCTCCTTGATTCCGGTCCGGTCGGTTATCCACTGGTCACTGGTGTCGACGATCTTGGACAGATCATCATTGGTCAGGATCTTTTCGGGAAGATAACTGCCGGTTCCGATCAGGCGGGCATACATGGCTATCTGCTGTCTCACTGGTGGATAAGGGCAGCTGTTCAGCGACGCGCTCCGCAATTCGCTGCAGCACCCTGTTTTTGACTTCCTCGACCGCCTGATCCAGTGCATAGCGGAATGCAAACGCATCCGCCCCGCCGTGGCTCTTGACCACGACGCCACGCAAGCCGAGCAGGCTGGCACCGTTATAGCGGCGCGAGTCAACCCTGTTCTTGAATGCGTTGAGTACCGGATAGGCAACCACCGCTGCGATGCGTGTCAGCAGATTGCGCTTGAACTCCGCTCGCAGAAAGGCGGCTACCATTTTGGCCAGCCCTTCGGAAGTTTTCAATGAGACATTACCCGTAAATCCATCGCAGACGACGACATCGGTTGTACCCTGATAGATATCGTTGCCCTCGACGTTTCCGTAGTAATTCAGACCACTTTTCTTAAGCAGCTCACCGGCCTGCTTCACGACATCGTTGCCCTTGATGTCTTCGGAACCGATATTGAGCAACCCGACGGTCGGATTCGGCTTGTGCAGCACGGCCGAGACGAGCATCGAGCCCATGATGGCGAACTGCAGCAACTGTTCCGGGCTGCATTCGACGTTCGCACCGAGATCGAGCATGCAGGTGGTGCCCTTCATCGTCGGCATCAGCTTGGCGATGGCCGGGCGTTCGATACCTGGAAGCGTCTTGAGGACGAAACGGGAGATCGCCATGAGCGCACCCGTATTGCCGGCGCTGACGCAGGCATGGGCTTCGCCGCTCTTGACGAGATTGGCCGCGACACGCATCGAAGAATCTTTCTTGTTCTTCAAGGCGAGTGCAGGCGACTCATCCATGGCCACCACTTCGCTTGCGGCGTGTATCCGCAGGCGTGGGCCTTCCTTCGCGCGATGGGCGCGAAGCTCAGCCTCCAGCGCATCGCGCAGGCCGACCAGGATAAGATTGACTTCGGGATTTTCGCTCAGGTATTTGAGCGCAGCGGGGACGGTGACATGGGGTCCATGATCACCGCCCATCGCATCGATAGCGACTGTGATATCCATCTAGTTATTAGCCACGAGCGCGGCTTTGTTGTGGATCTCGAAGACAGTGCTGCGGGGCAGAGCCCGGGATTATTCGCCCTTGGACGGAACAACCTTCTTGCCACGGTAGAAGCCGTTCGGGCTAACGTGGTGACGCAGGTGAACCTCGCCAGTAACCGGCTCAACAGCCAGGCCAGGAGCGGTCAGGAAATCGTGGGCGCGGTGCATGCCACGCTTGGACGGGGATTTTTTGTTCTGTTGAACTGCCATGTTGCTGACTCCTAATGATAAATGTCGAAGCTCAGTTCGACTGCTTCAATTGCTTCAAAACTGCAAACGGGTTCGGCTTGCCTGCCGGTTTTTCATCGGCAAGCGCCGGACCGCAGGATTCATGCTTGGGCGATACCGGCAGGCTGAGCAGGATTTCATCCTCGATCAATGCCAATACGTCCAATCGCTTGTCCGCCACAATACCTTCAAGCTCCGGATCCTCTTCGCTGGCGATTTCGATAGCTTGTTCGTCGGCGAACTGCGTCAGCACCGACTGGCTGTCTATCGTTTCCTTCAGCGGCTGCAGGCAGCGCTGACAAAGCAGTACGACGCTGCCACTGACATACAGCGTCAACGTCGCACGCTCGCGAATGTCTTGACCGCCGAGCAGGGAATACCGGATGGTACCGGAATCGTTCAGTAGGGACTCGTGGGTGCGGGCCAGTTCGCTGACCGGCACTTCACCACTCAGCGAGCGCTTTTCCCTGGCGAATTCCAGGCTATCGATCAAGATGGATTCGGACATAAACGGTGCATGATATAATCGTTCGCCTTGGTTGTCAAAAGGCATTGCGCCACGCAGACTTAGACGACAAACCGCAACCATTTACTGAAACTTCAAACCGCGTCACCCACACGCCCGTGCCGGTCGACCGACTTCAGCAGGATTTCTCCCCGACGATGACCCGCCCCACTCTCGTACTTGGCTCCACCTCGCCTTATCGCAAGGAGCTGCTCTCCCGACTGGACATCCCTTTCGAAGTCGCCTCACCCGATACCGATGAAACCCCGCTACCCGGCGAGCTGCCGCACGAGACGGCGCTTCGCCTGGCGGAAGCGAAGGCTCGCTCGCTGGCCGCGCGCTTTCCGGATGCGCTGATCATCGGCTCCGACCAGGTCGCGACGCTCGATGGCCGGCAGATCGGCAAGCCCGGCACGCACGAACGCGCGGTCGAGCAGTTGCGCTTCATGCGCGGGCGCACGGTGGCATTCCACACCGCGATTGCCCTGTTCAACAGCCGCACCGGCAAGGTGCAACTGACGGACGAGATTACCGAGGTACGCTTCCGCCATGTCGACGATGATTTCATCGAGGCCTATCTGCGCAAGGAGCAGCCCTACAACTGTGCCGGCAGCGCCAAATCCGAGGGGCTCGGCATCGTGCTGATCGAATCGATGCGCGGCGACGACCCCAATGCGCTGATCGGCCTACCGCTGATCCGCCTGATTTCGATGTTGAACAACGAAGGTTTCCCCCTCTTCTGATCATGGCACACGGTACGCTCTATCTGATTCCCGCCCCGCTTGGCGAGGGCGAACTGGCCCACATCCTGCCCGAGGCCGTACGCCAGCAGGCAGCCGGCTTGCGCCATTTCGTGGTCGAACAGGCCAAGACCGCACGCGCCTACCTGAAGCAGCTTGGCGTCACGGTCGCGATCCAGGAGCTGGCCATCGCCGAACTCAACGAGCACACCAAGCCCGGTGAGATCGACGCGCTGCTCGCGCCCCTGCTCGCCGGCCACGATGTCGGCCTGCTGTCGGAAGCCGGCTGCCCGGCCATCGCCGACCCGGGTGCGCTGCTCGTCAGGCTCGCTCACGAACGCGGGGTCCGTGTCATGCCGCTGGTCGGCCCCTCCTCGATCCTGCTGGCGCTGATGGCATCCGGCGCGAATGGGCAGCGTTTCAGCTTTCACGGCTACCTGCCGGTCGATGCGGCCGACCGGGTGCGCAAGCTGCGCGAACTGGAACGCCGCTCAAGCGAGTTCGACGAAGCCGTGGCCTTCATCGAGACCCCCTATCGCAACAACCAGATGCTGGGCACCCTGCTCGACACGCTGAAACCCGCGACCCTGCTGTGTGCGGCGTCGGAGCTGACGACGGCGAACGAGATCATCGTGTCGCGGCGGGTGGGTGAATGGCCCAAGGCGCGACCGGATCTGCACAAGCATCCGACGGTGTTCGTGCTGTACGCAGGCCAGGATAGACGGCGCTAGCGGGAAAAACCAAGGCGATCCCGCGGGATCGCCTTTTTCACGTCGGCAATGGCGGCGCAAACCGCGTTAGCCTGCCTCGCCACGCTGCTTGGCTTCAAGCAGTTCCCAGCGGCCCAGCTTGTCGAGCAGCAGCATCTCGATTTCCTCGATGCGCGCCTGCCAGGCCTTGAGCTGGGTCGGGTCACCCTTGTAGGCGTCCGGCGACAGCAGTTGCTCGTTCAGTTCGGCCTGCTCCTGTTCCAGCGCCGAGATTTCATCGGGCAGCGCAGCGAGCTCGCGGGTCTCGTTGAAGGACAGCTTGACCTGGCGGTTCTTGGCCTGCGGTGCGCTCACCGCGGGCTTGGCTTGTGCTTCCGGCACGGCTTTCGCGGCTGCTGGCGCAAGCTCGGCCATGCGCACACGCGCCGCCTGGTAGCCTTCATACCCGCCGGGATACTCGCGCAACAGGCCATTGCCCTCGAAGGCGATCACCTGCGTCACGACATTGTCGAGGAAGGCACGATCGTGGCTGACCAGGAAGACCGTGCCCTGGTAGTCGGCCAGCAGTGTTTCGAGCAGTTCCAGCGTGTCGATGTCGAGGTCGTTGGTCGGCTCATCGAGCACCAGCACGTTGGCGGGCTTGGTAAACAGGCGCGCCAGCAGCAGGCGGTTGCGTTCACCGCCCGACAGCGACTTGACCGGCGAACGGGCGCGCTCGGGCGGGAACAGGAAATCGCCGAGATAGCTGATCACGTGCTTGCGCTCGCCGCCGATGTCGATGAAATCGCTGCCCTGGCTGATGATGTCGATGATCGGCTTTTCTTCGTCGAGCTGTTCGCGGAACTGGTCGAAGTAAGCCACCTGCAGGTTCGTGCCCTGGCGCACGCTGCCGGAATCCGGCTGCAGCTGCCCCAGGATGAGCTTGAGCAGCGTGGTCTTGCCGATGCCGTTGGGGCCGAGCAGGCCGATGCGGTCGCCACGCAGGATGCGCGTGGTGAAGTCGCGGATCAGTACGCGGCCATCGTAGGCCTTGTTCACGTGCTCGAGCTCGGCCACCAGCTTGCCCGAGCGCTCGCCGGCATCGACCGTGAACTTGACCTGCCCCATGCGTTCGCGCCGCGCCGTGCGCTCACGCCGTAGCTGCTCCAGCCGCCGCACGCGGCCTTCGTTACGCGTGCGGCGCGCCTCGACGCCCTTGCGGATCCACACTTCTTCCTGCGCCCAGAACTTGTCGAACTTGCGGTTGTGGATTGCCTCGACCTCGAGCATGTCGGCTTTGCGTTGCTGATAGATCGCGAAATTGCCGGGAAAGCTGCGCAGCAGGCCACGGTCGAGCTCGACGATGCGCGTCGCGACATTGTCGAGAAAGCGCCGGTCGTGGGTGATCACCAGCACGCCGCCGGTAAAGCCCCGGAGCACCGTTTCGAGCCATTCGATGGCTTCGACATCAAGATGGTTGGTCGGCTCGTCGAGCAGCAGCACATCGGGCTCGACCACCAGCGCGCGGGCCAGCGCCACACGTTTCTTCCAGCCACCGGAAAGCGAGGCAACTGGGGTATCGGCCGGCAGGCCGAGCTGGGTCAGGGTCGATTCCACCAGGCTGTTGAAGCGCCAGCCGTCGCGCGCCTCCAGCTCGTTCTGCAGATGCTGCATGCGCGCGAGCACCGCATCGGTATCGGCGTTGGGGTTGGCCAGTTCGACCGTCACATGGTGGTAGTCGCCCAGCAGGCCGGCAAGCTCGGCCAGACCCGCCGCCACGGCGTCGAACACGCTCTGGCCCGGCGCGAACTCCGGCTCCTGCGGCACATAGGCCACCTTGCCATGCACGCGCACGATGCCATCGTCGAGCCTGGCCAGGCCGGCCAGCGCTTTGAGCAGGGAGGACTTGCCCGTGCCATTGCGGCCGATCAGGCCGACACGCTCCCCGGCATCGAGCTGGAACTCAGCCTGGTCAAGCAGCGGGACATGACCAAAGGCCAGGCAGGCATTGTCGGCGGTAATCAGGGGCACGGCGCTACTCAATCGATCGGAAAGGCGCACAGTATACCAGCGGGCAGCATGGCCGCAGCGCGCGGACATGGTGAAGCGCGGCAAACTGGTCTAGCTTGATGACAGGAAGACGCATTTGCAGCATGTACCTTCAGTCAGGAGGTCAGCATGAGCAACAGCACCTGGATCGTCTGCATAGACGGCACCTGGAACCAGCCCGGGCAAACCGACCGCGACCCGGTGTCCAATGAAGAAGTCGTCGAGCCCTCCAACATCGTCAAGACCTGGCAGTATTTCACCCAACGGGCGTTGCCGGCCCGTGCCGCGCGCGCGTTCGACGACAACGCCTATGGCTACATTGCGCCACTCGACGCGTCGTTCGGCGATGGCGCGGCGATCTACCTCAACGGCGTGGGCGGCGAGAAAAGCGCCTGGCTGCACCGGCTGTTCGAGGGCGCAACCGGCACGGGCACGTCCGAACGCATCCGCGATGCCTACCGTTTCCTCGCGGTGCGCTGGGAGCCCGGCGACCGCATCTACGGCTTTGGCTTCAGCCGCGGCGCCTTCGCCATCCGCAGCCTGGTGGGCTTCGTCGATCTGCTCGGCTTGCCGATCGGGCCGCGGCTGCTGAAGGAAGAGACGCTGCTCGGCCTGTACCAGATCTACCGGGATCAGAAGCCGCTCGACACCTCGTTGATCAGCAACTGGGCGTTCAATGTACGCTTCGACTTCCTGGGGCTATGGGATACCGTGGGCTCGCTGGCGATGCAGGATTCGGTCAACCGCTATCACCGCATCAACCCGCCGAACGTCCATCATGTGGCCCACGCACTGGCGCTCGACGAGCAGCGCAAGCCGTTCGATGCAAGCTACTGGATTGCCAGCCACGGGCAGGAGGTTGACGAAACCTGGTTCCGAGGGGTTCACACCAATATCGGCGGCGGCTATGCCGGCGATGACCTGTCCAACATCACCCTGGTGTGGATGCTCAACCAGGCCAGGCGTGGCGGGCTACCGGGCATCGTGCCGGAGAAAATACCGGGTTATACCAATCGAGATGTCGGCGAAGCCATCCGCCATTCCTACGAAGATGCCATGCGCAAGCTCGGCCTCGTCGGCCAGGTCTGCGAGAAGCTCGATATCGAGCGCATCCGCCGGCGCGTGGCGGATGGCCAGCGCATCCATTCGAGCGTCTTTTCGGCGCTGGAACTGGGCCAGCAGCCCGGCTACACCAGCTACGAGCCGGCGGCGATACTACCCAACGACCGGCCAATCACGCTGGACTCGGCCCCGCCGGCCAAGTGGGGCACGCCTGGCGACCAACCCTGAAGCGGCGCGGGTATGCCGCACTTAGGCGACGTAGAGCAACACGCTCAGATACTGGCAGATGCTGCCGACCAGCACGAACAGGTGCCAGATGCCGTGGGCGTGGCGCATGCGCTCGTCGATCACGTAGAAGATGATGCCGACGGTGTAGGCCAAGCCGCCCGCCGCCACCAGCACCAGGCCGCCGGTGGGCAACGCCGCGATCAGCGGCTTCATGGCGAACACGATCATCCAGCCCATCACGAAGTAGATGATCAGCGACAGCACGCGCGTGCGCTTGCCCAGCCACAGCTCCTGCACGATGCCGATCAGCGCCAGGCCCCAGTTCGCGCCAAACAGCGCCCAGCCCCATGGCCCGCGCAGCGTGACCAGCGTGAACGGGGTATACGTCCCGGCGATCAGCAAGTAGATCGCGGTATGGTCGAGCCGCTGGAATACCGCCTTCGCCCGGCCCTGCAGGCTGTGGTACAGCGTGGAAAAGCAGTAGAGCAGGACCAGCATGGAGCCGTAGATGCTGAAGCTGACGAGCTTCCAGATATCCCCTTGCTGCGCTGCGATCGTCAGCAGGATGGCCATGCCGGCGACGCTGAACGCGGCGCCGACCAGATGGGTGATGCTGTTGAGTCTTTCTCCGTGATACATGAGCGGTACTCTCTATCTGTGTGAAAGGCCGGCGCACCTCAACGGTGGGCCAGCCCCGAGCTTAGCGACAGTTTGCTGAATACCGGCTGAAGCCGTCTTCGCCCCTAGGCGAGGGCCGGCTTGTTGCCGGTCAGCAGGTACTCGATCAATTCGCGCACGGGCCTGATCGCCGCGCCAAACGGCGTGGGCCCTGCACCCCGGAAGAACAAGCCCTTGCCGACTTCGCCGCGCATCGCTGCCGCAAGCTGGGTGTCGATGCAGAACTGTCCGAATTTTTGCAGCCCATCCCGCAATCCGCAAGCCGTCAGGCAGTGCAAGCCCTGAGTGCAACGCGACTCGTCGCATTTTGCCTTGGATTGCAGATGCTGTTCGCGCCGCAGGTAATTCTTCAACCAGGGCGTCAGCACGCCACGTGCCGGCAGGCCGGCGACGCTCATGAACTCGACGATGTCCTCGCGCTTGGCCTCCGCCAGCACCTTCTTGAAATTCGGGTGGGCATCGCTCTCCTCGGTGATCGCGAATGCCGTGCCGAGCTGAACGCCCGACGCCCCCTGTCCCAGCAGCTCACGCACTTGGTCATGGCGATGAATGCCGCCGGCGCAGATCAGCGGGATGCGCTCGCGCTCGATGCCGAGCTCGCTGAACAGCTTGGCCACACCTTCGAGCACCACGTCAAAGTCGAAGCGGCGATCGTTGATGTCCTCCCGCTTCGGGGCACCGAGATGACCGCCGGCATGGCGCGGGTGCTCGATCACGATGGCATCGGGCAGCACATGCTTGCGCATCCATTTCTTCAATACCAGCGAGATGCCGCGCACGTCCGACAGGATGGGGATGCGTGCGACATCCGGGTGATCGGCAGTGAGTTCCGGCAGATCGAGCGGCAGGCCGGCCCCCATCACCACCGCATGTGCCCCGCTCTCGCAGGACTGGCGCACCAGCTCTGCATGGCTATCGACGGCCTTCATCACGTTGACCGCCACCAGGCCGTGCCCGTTAGATTCCGACAGCGCCATCTTGATCTCGCGATCGAGCGCTTCCATATTGAGCTTGTTGAGCGATTCCGGGTCGCGGCAGCCCTTGCTGCGCGCCATCAGGTCGGCGTGGTGCTGTCGCAGGTCGACACTCGCCACCGTGCCGACGGCATCGCAACGCGCCACGGCGCTGGCCAGGCGGTGCGCCGACACGCCAACGCCCATACCGCCCTGGACGATGGGCACGAGACGCCGGCCCTTGATGATCAGTTCCGGCAGGCCGAGTTTGGGTAGCCAGTCGCGCATGGGATGTATCTCCACCTAGATGTTATCGCCGGACACTCTAGCGGCCCCCATGCGAAGAGAAATTGATCAAGGTCAAAGCGCAGGACATCCTCTACAAAAACAAGGGTTTTCACTAGCCCGCAATCGTGTTGCCCAATCCCCGTTTCGGCAAGCTGGGCCTGCCATCGCGGCCTATCACAACAGCTTGCCGGGGTTGAACAGCCCATCGGGATCGAGCGTGGCCTTGATCGATCGCATCCACTGCATGCCGGTCTCCCCGGCCCAGGCCGGCAGCAGTCCGCGCTTGAGCTGGCCCACGCCGTGCTCGGCGCTCGGCGTGCCGCCCACGCGGGCCACCTCGCGGTAGACGATGGCGTTGACCTCGGCTTCATCGAGGAAGGTGTCGGCCGGCTTATCACGCGTGCGCGCTACGTTATAGTGCAGATTGCCGTCGCCGGCATGGCCGAAGGCGATGATCTCGACACCAGGGAAACGCGAACGCAGCGCCGCGTCCGCCGCCGCGACAAATTCGGGCAACGCCGCGCTCGGCACGCCGATATCGTGCTTGATATTACCGCCCGCGTGTTTTTGCGCAGCGGGGATCTGTTCGCGCCAGCGCCACAGAGTATCGGTCTGCGCCTGCGATTGGGCGATGGCGGCCTGAGCCAGGCCGGCCTGCTCGAAAGCCGCCAGCAGCGCCGCCTGCAGGGCAGTCTCGTCCACGCTGCCAGAGGCCTCGACCAGCGCATACCAGGGTTGATCGAAGGCCACGGGCGCCTGCAAGCGCGGCTCGGCAGCGCGAACCAGCCTGAGGCAGGGCTCGCTGATCAATTCGAAGGCGGACAGCCACTCTGCCACGTGTTCGCGCAGCGCGGCCAGCAGCCGCAGGCCGGCGGCCACCGAGGGCAAGGCGACGAAGGCCGTTGCGGTATGTGCCGGCAACGGCGCCAGCCGTAGCGTTGCTGCGGTGACCAGGCCCAGCGTGCCTTCCGAGCCGATCAGCAGTTGCTTGAGGTCGTAACCGCTATTGTTCTTGAGCAGCGGCCGCAGGTCGGACCACAGCTCGCCCGACGGCAGCACCGCTTCGAGGCCCAGCACCTGGCGCCGCATCATGCCGTAGCGGATCACGCGCATGCCGCCGGCGTTGGTGGCGATCAGGCCGCCGATCTGCGCCGAGCCGCTCGAGGCGAGGTCGATCGGCAGAAACTGCCCGCGCCCGGCGACGAGCTGGTTCAGCTCATCGAGGATCAGGCCTGCCTCGACGGTGATGGTGTCGTCCTGCCAGGCGCGGACGGCCTTCATGCGCGCAGTCGAGAGCACGACGCAGGCAGGCCCGCCGGCCAGTGGGGTGGCGCCGCCGACGAGGCCGGTATTGCCACCTTGCGGCACGATCGCCACGCCCGCCGCGCGGGTGAGCGCCACGATGCCCTGCACCTGCTCGACGCTGGCCGGCAGCAGCACGGCCAGCGCCGGCCCGCTATAGCGCTGGCGCTGGTCGATACAGTAAGGCGCCATCGTGTTGCTGTCGCGCAACACGGCCCGCTCGCCGAGCAGCGAACACAGCGATGCGATAAAACCAGGGGGCAGGCGCGGGGTATCGGTCATGCGCGCAGTTTGCCACAGCGTGCCAGGCCGGTCATCCCGCCGTCCGCCGCGCGGATTGCGACTTTCCCCAATGGTCGCAGCGTTTCAATTGTCGCTAAATCTGCGCCGATAACAGCGTCTTGTGCTGCGCGGTAACTGCCTGGCACAAGGCGTGACGAGCCCACGTTGCCGGCCTCGCTCGCCGTGCCAACCACAACGTCCGGCCCCGACATTCCACGAGAATCGTCGCGGGAGCAAAACCGGCAGGAGAAATCTATGCAATTCGGCGCCCTGTCCCGTCCGCAATCCCCGCTGCGCGACGCGATCACCTCAGCCTACCGTCGCGACGAACGCGAATGCGTTCAAGCCCTGCTGAGCCAGGCAGCCTTGCCGGCACAGACCGTCCAGTCCATCCAGCGTCTCGCCAGCAAGCTCGTCGCCGACGTGCGCGGCAAGCGCACCAAGTCGAGCGGTGTCGATGCGTTGATGCACGAGTTCTCGCTCGACAGCACCGAAGGTGTGGCGCTGATGTGCCTGGCCGAAGCGCTGCTGCGCATCCCCGACCAGGAGACCGCCGACCGGCTGATCCGCGACAAGATCAGCAAGGGCGACTGGCGCGCCCACCTGGGCCAGAGTTCGTCGCTGTTCGTCAACGCAGCCACCTGGGGCCTGCTGATCACCGGCAAGCTGGTGTCGACGAGCAGCGAGAAATCGCTGTCGAACGCAATCACGCGCATCGTCGCCCGTGGCGGCGAGCCGCTGGTGCGCAAGGGCGTCGACCTCGCCATGCGCATGCTGGGCAAGCAGTTCGTCACCGGCGAAACCATCGAGGAAGCGCTCGACAACGGCCGTGAGCGCGAGGCGCGCGGTTTCCGCTTCTCTTATGACATGCTCGGCGAAGCGGCGATGACCGACGACGACGCCAAGCGCTACTACGCCGACTACGAGCAGGCCATCCACGCCATCGGCAAGGCCAGCGCCGGCCGCGGCGTGTACGAGGGCCCCGGCATCTCGGTCAAGCTGTCGGCGCTGCACCCGCGCTACAGCCGCGCCCAGCACGAGCGCACGCTGAACGAGCTGCTGCCACGCGTGAAGGCGCTGTTGCTGCTCGCCAAGCAATACAACATCGGCTTTAATGTCGACGCCGAGGAAACCGACCGTCTCGAACTCTCGCTCGATCTGCTCGAAGCGCTGGCGCTCGATCCTGACTTCAAGGGTTTCAACGGTATCGGCTTCGTGGTGCAGGCCTACCAGAAGCGCTGCCCCTTCGTCATCGACTGGATCATCGACCTGGCGCGCCGCTCGGGCCAGCGCTTCATGGTACGCCTGGTCAAGGGCGCCTATTGGGATGCCGAGATCAAGCGCGCCCAGCTCGACGGCCTCGACGGCTACCCAGTGTACACACGCAAGGTGTATACCGATGTGTCCTACCTCGCCTGTGCCAAAAAGCTGCTGGCGGCGCAGGATGCGATCTATCCGCAGTTCGCCACCCACAACGCCTACTCGCTGGCGGCGATCTACCACATGGGCGAGGGCAAGGATTACGAGTTCCAGTGCCTGCACGGCATGGGCGAAACACTGTACGAGCTGGTGGTCGGGCCGGACAAGCTGGGCCGCGCATGCCGCGTCTATGCGCCGGTCGGCTCGCATGAAACGCTGCTTGCCTACCTGGTGCGCCGCCTGCTCGAAAATGGCGCCAACAGCTCCTTCGTCAACCGCATCGTCGACGAGAATGTGGCGATCGACGAGCTCGTCACCGACCAGGTCGCCGACGCGGCCAGGCTCGCCGGCGAACCGCATGCCCGCATCCCGCTGCCGGCCCGGCTCTATGGCGACACGCGCGCCAACTCGGCCGGCTATGACCTGTCCAACGAGCAGGTACTCGAACAGCTGGGCCAGGGCCTGCGCCAGAGCGAGAATCAGCCCTGGCAGGCCGCGCCGGTGCTCGGCACGGGCGTCGTCGTGGGCAGGGATGCCCTGCCGGTGCGCAACCCAGCCGATCTCGATGACGTCGTCGGCAGCGTGATAGAAGCCACAGCCGCCGATGTCGAGACCGCGCTGGCCCTTGCCATCAAGGCCGCGCCAGACTGGGCGGCCACGCCGGCCGCCGACCGCGCGGCATGCATCACCCGTGCCGGCGATCTGCTGCAACAGCACATGCCGGCCCTCATGGGGCTGGCGGTGCGCGAGGCAGGCAAATCGCTGCCCAATGCCATCGCCGAGGTGCGCGAAGCAATCGACTTCTGCCGCTACTACGGGGCACAGGCGGCAACCGAGCTTGGCAACAGCGAAGCGCGCGGCCCCATCGTCTGCATCAGCCCGTGGAACTTCCCACTCGCCATCTTCATCGGCCAGACCGCCGCGGCGCTCGCAGCCGGCAACCCGGTGCTGGCGAAGCCCGCCGAGCAGACGCCGCTGATCGCGGCCGAGGCGGTACGCCTCTTACATGAAGCGGGCATCCCCAAGGATGTGCTGCAGTTCCTGCCTGGCCGTGGCGAAGTAATCGGTGCGGCCCTGACGCGCGACCGGCGCATCGCCGGCGTGATGTTCACCGGCTCGACAGAGGTCGCCCAGCTGATCAACCGCACACTGGCGGCCCGCGACGACGCGCCGCTGCTGATCGCCGAGACGGGTGGCATGAACGCGATGATCGTCGACAGCTCGGCGCTGCCCGAGCAGGTGGTCGGCGACGTGCTGAGCTCGGCCTTCGATAGCGCCGGCCAGCGCTGCTCCGCGCTGCGCGTGCTGTACCTGCAGTCCGACATCGCCGACAAGGTGATCGACATGCTCAAGGGCGCGATGAAGGAATTGCGCATCGGCAACCCGTCGCGGCTTGCGGTGGACGTCGGCCCGGTGATCGACGCTGAAGCCCAGGACAATCTGCTCGCCCATATCGACAAGACGCGCTCGCACGCCAGATGGAGCTACCAGGCGCCGCTGCTGAAGGAATGCACCAATGGCACCTTCGTTGCGCCGACGGTGTTCGAGATCGGCAGCATCCGCGAGCTCGAGCGCGAGGTCTTCGGCCCGGTGCTGCATATCGTGCGCTTCGAGGCCTCCGAGATCGACCTGGTCATCGGCGACATCAACGCAACCGGTTATGGCCTGACACACGGCGTACACAGCCGCATCGACGAGACCATCAACCGCATCATCGACGGTGTGCACGCGGGCAATGTCTATGTGAACCGCAACATCGTCGGCGCCGTGGTCGGCGTGCAGCCGTTCGGCGGTGAGAACAAGTCCGGCACGGGCCCCAAGGCCGGCGGGCCGCTCTACCTGCACCGGCTGACCCGCGTCGAGCAGCGCCCGGCACTGGGCAAGGCGACGCGCGACATCACGCTCGATGGCCTCAAGCGGCTGGCAAACTCGCCACTCGGCGGCGTCTCCGCCAACCGGCGCGAGACCCTGCAAGCGCTGATCTTCGAATACGATGCGGCCAGCCCGCTACGCCGCGAGCTGCAGCTCGACGGCCCGACCGGCGAACGCGACACACTGCATTTCGCACCGCGCGGCGACATCGCCTGCATTGCGGAAGACCTGCACACGCTGGCCCTGCAAGCCGCCGCCGCGCTTGCCTGCGGCAACCGGGTGCTGTTGCCGGCCAGCGCCGCCGGGCGTGACCTGGCCGCCGTGCTGGGTGAGCACGCGGCCATCGACGAACAGGCCGTGGCAGCAGCCAACGCTGTGCTGTTCGATGGCGACGCGGCCAGCGAAAAGGCGCTGCGCCAGTCGCTGGCATCGCTCGACGGCGCCATCGTGCCGCTGCTGCGCGCCCAGCCCGATGGCCGTCACGACCTGTACCGCCTGGTCTCCGAGCGGGCGGTCAGCGTCAACACCACGGCCGCGGGCGGCAATGCGAGCCTGATGAGCCTGAGCGAGTAAACGCCAGGGCGCCGGAAAACCGCCGCAAACGAGCAAGCGCCACGCAGCATGTCGCCCGCACGGCAGGTTTTTCGCGGCACCCTCCAGTTTCAGCACCACCGCCCGGCCATGTACCGGGCGTCAACACACGAGAGGAAGACCATGCGTAATACCACATTGCACACACTCGGATTGGCGGTCGCCGCCGCCCTCGCCTTCAGCGCCTGCGGCAAGAAGCCCGAGCAGGCTGCCCCTGCGGCCAACGCACCAGCAGCCGCCGCGGCCAGCGAGGAAGTCGTCAAGATCGGCTTCGCCGCACCGCTGACTGGCCCGCAAGCCCACTACGGCACCGACATGAAGAACGGCATCGCGCTCGCGATCGACGATGCCAATGCCCAGCACCCCGAGATCGGCGGCAAGAAGGTCAAGTTCGAGCTGGTGGCCGAGGATGATCAGGCCGACCCAAAAACCGGCACGCAGATCGCCCAGCGCCTGGTCGATGCCAAGGTCAACGGTGTCGTCGGTCACTTCAACTCGGGCACGTCGATCCCGGCTTCGAAGATCTACTCCGACGCGGGCATTCCGCAGATCGCCATGGCCACCGCGCCGGCCTACACCCAGCAGGGCTACAAGACGACCTTCCGCGCCATGACCAGCGACACGCAGCAAGGCGGTGTGATGGGCAAGTACGTCGTCGGCAAGCTCGGCATGAAGAAGATCGCCATCATCGATGACCGCACCGCCTACGGCCAGGGCCTGGCGGACGAGTTCGAGAAATCGGCGAAAGCCGCCGGCGGCGATGTCGTCAAGCGTGAGTTCACCAACGACAAGTCGACCGACTTCACCGCCATCCTCACCTCGATCAAGTCCAAGCAGCCTGACGTGATCTTCTACGGCGGAGCCGATGCGCAATCAGCGCCGATGGCGAAGCAGATCAAGCGTCTTGGCATCAAGACGACGCTGATCTCGGGCGAGATGACACGTACCCCGACCTTCCTCGAACTCGCGGGCCCCGACGGCAACGGCACCATCGCCTCGCTCGCCGGCCTGCCGATGGACAAGATGCCCGGAGGCAAGGACTTCGAGACCCGCTTCAAGGCCAAGTTCGGCGCGATGGAGATCTATTCGCCGTATGCCTACGATGCCACCATGGTCATGATCAACGCGATGAAGAAGGCCAACTCGGCCGAGCCGGCCAAGTACCTGCCAGAGCTGGCCAAGACGCAGATGGGTGGCGTGACCTCGGCCAACATCGCCTATGACGACAAGGGCGACCTGAAGAACGGCGACATCACGGTCTACAAGGTCGACAACGGCCAGTGGACGGTGCTCGAAACCGTATCGGGCGACGCCAAGTAAGCCAGGCGATGCCAGCAAAAAGGCGAGGTCCATGACCTCGCCTTTTTGTTTCGCCAGCGGCATGGCATCAAGCCACCGGCAGGCCGTCGTCACATCGTGCGGCGGCTGAACGACGCGGTCGAGGCATCGACCATCAGGTCCATGAATTCACCGGTTTTCATGTGGACCAGCTCCTCGTGGTCACCGGCTTCGAAGTAGATATCCTGGTTCCAGGTCAGCGCGTCGTCGACCAGCACCTTCATATTGTAGGCACCGCCGACCGGCGGAATCGCGCCGAGCTCGCAATCGCCCATGCGCGGTGAGAACTCGTATTCGTGCGCGATGCAGTAGCGCCCGCCCGTGGCCTGGTCGACGAGGTGCAGGTCAACCTGCCGGTTGGCCGGCAGCACCGCCATCAGGTAGTCGGCGCCATCGCGCAGCACGACCGACTTGGCCAGGCTGTCGGCCGGGATGTTGGCCTTGTGCGCGGTATCCATGCTGCAATTGCTATGCTCGTGGTACAACACGTAATACTGGGTATGATGCTGTTGCAGGTAGCGCTGCAAAGAATTGGCGATAGCCATGATGCCCTCCTTGGCGCCCGGCGGCGCTGAGATCAGATCGTGGGCGGGCCTCCCTCTGGTCCCGCATTGCGCAACCGCTCCCGTGGCGGATTCGTCTATTTTTCAAATTTCAGTATAGAACCCCGGCGGCCGCATCACCATCAATCGCGCGATGCGGCCTCGCTCCGCCGTCAGCCGGCTTTCACGTTCATCGTGATGCGCGCAGCACACACCTTGTTGCCCGCCGTATCGAACAGATCGACCGGCACCGCGATGTCGCCCATGGCCGACCAATCCACTGCGCTGCCATCGGCGACGGCCGTCAGATCGGTTTTGGCCTTCGCCAGGTACTCGACGGTCATGCCCTTGGGTATCCAGCGCGCGCCGGTCGGGATAGAAGCATCAGTCATCGTGCCCGCCACCAGCTCGGCGGCATTGCACATTGCGATCGCGTGTATCGTGCCGAGATGGTTAGTCACCTCGCGGCGATGGCGCAGCAGTACTTCGGCGCGGCCCGGCCGCAGCTCGACGAATTCTGGGAAAATGGTGGAAAAATACGGTGCGACCTGGCACACCATCTGGCTGAACTGCTCTTTGCCTGCCATTTTGTACATTTCAAGCATTTGACTCATGATTTGAATTCCTATTCGACTCGATAACGAAAACTGCACTTGGCATTTCGCAGATGCCGACTAGAATAATATTCTAGAATTAAATTCTATTTCAAGCCCCGCCATGACTGAAAAGCGTAACCGCAAGCAAGACATACTCGATGCCGCCCTCGCCTGCTTCAACGAGGCCGGTATCGAAGCCACCACGGTCGAGACCATCCGTGCCCGCTGTGGCGCCAGTATCGGCAGCATCTACCATCACTTTGGCAATAAGGAGGGGATCGTCGCCGAGCTGTTCATCTGTGGCATGCGCGACCATGCGCAAAACCAGACGGCCTTGCTCGGGCGGGCCGATAGCGCCGAGGCCGGCATCAAGGCGCTGGTGTATGCCTATGTGGATTGGGTGGTGGCGCACCCCGAGCTGGCGCGCTTCGTCTTCCACGCCCGCGGCGCGGTGGCGGCCGGCCCACGCGGCGTGGAGCACGACCAGGCCAGCCGCGCGCACTTTGCACGGCTGTTCGAGTGGTTCGAGCCGCATCTGCGATCGGGCGCGCTACGGCCATTGCCGCCGGAAATCTACCCGGCGCTGATCATCGGCCCGGCCCAGGAGTATTGCCGGGCCTGGCTTTCCGGGCGGGCGAAGACAGCCCCCAGCGAGCATCGGGAGCGCTTTGGCGACGCCGCCTGGCGCACGGTCGGCAACGATGGGCCACGTGCGGGGTAGCGCAGGATATTTGCGAAAAAGAATATAAAAACCAGAAATTTCAATGACTTGAAAATCTCGCCCAAGCTGATTAGACTGCACCACGACATGCCATTGTCGTGACGGGTGGCGATCACCGCGGCACCAGTCCCCCGTCCAGCTCAACACGAGCGTTTGCACCCGGCGCCACGCGCCGCTGACGAGCGCCAGCCGATACTACACAGGACGAGGAACCCACCCATGCCTATTCCCCTTCGCGCGCTTGCCATCGCCGTCTCGCTGGCCTTGCCGGCCACGGCCCATGCAGCACGGTCCGCCGGTTTTGATACCGGCAATGACGGCTGGTCCGTCGTCGACTTTGTCACGTCGAACCAGTACGCCGCGCCAGACGCAAGCTATACCCCCAATCATCTGGCGGCTGGCGGCCAGTCCGGCGGCTATATCGACTTCGCCGACCCGTCGAACGGCTCGTTCTTTTTCAGCGCGCCGGGCAGTTTTCTCGGCAACCTGACACCCTACTATGGCGGCACGCTGTCCTATGCACAGAAAGTCACCGTAGCGCCGGGCTTCAGCCAGTGGCGCGATGACCCGGACGTGGTGATGGTCGTCAACAATCAGGCCTACGTTTACCAGAGCGCGGCCAACCCGGGCAGCGACTGGACGCAATACACCGTCCCCCTCTCCGAAACGGGCTGGCACAAGGGCAGCCTCAACGGCGCGCTGGTCAGCCAGAGCGAATTCCTCGGCGCCTTGCCCAACGTCGTTGCGCTGTATGTGCGCGGCGAATACATCGCCGGCGTGGTTGAAACCACCGGGCTCGACAACGTCAGCATCGCCGCCGTGCCCGAGCCGGAAAGCTACGCGATGATGCTGGCGGGGCTGGGACTGCTCGGCGTGGCGTGGCGCAAGCGCCGTGGCTGAGGCCAGACGCCGCGGCGGATCTTGATCGACACGCCGACAAGCAATGTGGGCGCGGCTTCCAGAGGCTC
>NZ_JBFNXJ010000009.1 GCF_040812015.1 Chitinivorax sp. PXF-14
ACACAGCCATATGACCATCGCTTGTGTCACTTCCAACGATAAAGGCTACTAGAAATGGCTGATCGTAAAAATTTTACAGAGTTTCTTGCTACTGATGCACATCGCAAACGGCGACTACCAGTCGATCTACAGCGTTTGTGGCGACTGAATCGGGGTTTGTGTCCGCTGCATGGCCAACCTATGAGGCTGGCTTGGGAGCAAATCCCCGGCTGGCTGGAGTCAGACGGCGTAGACCTCAAATGCACGCTTATACCGCTGGAATGCCCTATCAGGGGGTGTAATGCCAAGATAAGTGCTTGGGACTGGAATGTGCTTGGTCACGAAGATAGACCGTTTTGTATTGAAAGGCTCGACTAATCGAATAGTATTTAACGCTGTAGAGTACAAATTAGCGATGTTCAGTCCAGCCTAGCGTTGGAATTGTCAGCTTGATGCGAGGAGGAACGGGCGCCCTATGCATAGGGGGCGTAGCCAGCGTCTTCAGCCCCTAAAAAACCGCTTGACCATAAAGCTAACTTTAAAAATAGAGTTTCAAGGCCGCTCAACCAACGTGAGCTCTCAAGGAAGGCGAAAGCACCTCTATGGCCAACGAAACCGCAGTTTCAATCAATTCAGAGCAACTCATCGCCCGGCAGAGAGACGCATATCTGGCTGCCGGGATCCCCTCGCTTCACGAACGAAAGCAGCAGCTTGCCCGCTTGCGTCGGGCGGTCATCTGGCACCGCCATGAACTGGAAGATTCCATCAGCACCGATTTTGGGCATCGCTCACGGCACGAGACCAGCATCATGGAATTGGTTGGCGTGGTTCAGGCCATCGACTACCTGAGCAAGAATCTGCGCAAGTTCATGAAGCGGGAGCGGCGCCATGTCGCGCTCTTTCACCGTTTTGGTCGTGCTTTCATCGAGTACCAGCCCAAGGGGGTCATTGGCGTGATGTCCCCCTGGAACTATCCCGTCTCGCTATCGTTGATTCCGATCGCCACGGCCATCGCGGCAGGCAACCGGGTGATGCTAAAGCCATCAGAACTGACGCCCCGCACGAGCGAGCTGCTGCAACGCATGCTCAGTGGCATCTTCTCTCTGGAGACAGTAGCGGTGGTGCTTGGTGGTGCCGATGTCGGCGCGGACTTCAGCCGCTTACCCTTCGATCACCTGCTGTTCACCGGTAGCACGCCGGTAGGACGCAAGATCATGCAGGCGGCCAGCGACAACCTGGTGCCGCTGACGTTGGAGTTAGGGGGAAAGAGCCCCGCCGTCATCGCCAGAGGACATGTCTCGCCACTGACCATGCAAAGCCTGGTGTACGGGAAGCTCTCTAACGCAGGCCAAACCTGTGTGGCGCCAGACTTCGCCATGGTCCATGCCGACGATCTGGATGCGTTTGTTTCTTCCTACTCCGCAATGGTTGATCGCTTCTACCCGGACGGAACAAGCGGAACGGACTACACGTCGATCGTCAGCGACAGGCACTTGAGTCGCCTGACGTCATTGCTGGATGACGCCAAGGTGAAAGGCGCGCGCGTTGTGACGGTGGGAACGGAGCAGCAGCCCCCGCAAGGAAAGATTCGAGTCATGCGCCCCACGCTCGTAGTCGGCGCGAGCGATGACATGTTGGTGATGCAGGAGGAGATATTCGGGCCAGTCCTGCCCGTGGTGACCTACCGAGACATGGCAGATGTCATCAACTACATCAACGCCAGGCCGCGCCCCCTGGCGCTCTATTACTTCGGCGAGACCGGTGCCGAATGCAACGAACTGATGCGCCGAACCACATCCGGACACTTCGGCGTTAACCATACCCTGACCCATGTGGCGCTTGATGATGCCCCCTTTGGTGGCGTGGGGGCCAGCGGTATGGGGGCCTATCACGGCATGGAGGGCTTCCGCAGCATGAGCCACGCCAAGAGTGTCTACGTCCAATCTCGCTGGAGCTTGCCACGTTTGATGCGGGCGCCCTTCGGCCGCCTTGCCGACTTTGCCCTGGCCCTGACGTTGGGGCCCAGCCAGCGTCAATGATGCTCCAATCACCGCAGACATCAAACCCGAGTTGAAGCCTAGCGTTTCAGCACTCACAGACATGCGATCCGCAATACCGATGAACCGCTCCGTATATGACTGGAAAGGAACCAGAGATGAGCTTCGTGAAGACTGCAGCCGAAATTGAAAACAAGAAAAGGGAATCCGTTGATTTTTTTGGCGCGGAGATGCTGACAGTTGCCTGGGAAACCAAGCCTGAAATCATTCAACGACTTTTGCCCGCACCGCTCAAGCCGGCGGCGGATCCCGTTGCCTTTGCCTTCATCAGCTGGTACCCATCGACCAACTTTGGTGTTGCCTACCACGAGGCAGCTCTTTTCGTCCGTGCATCCTACAACGGAGAGGAGGGCAACTATTGCCTTGCGATGCCAGTCGACAACGATATCGCCATGGCGGGAGGACGTGAAGTATTCGGCTTCCCCAAAAAGATGGGGGCATTTCACTTCGCCAAGGAAGGAAGCCAAGTCCACGGCTGGGTTGAACGTAAAGGCCGTCGATTCGTCGAGCTGAGTGCAGACCTGGATGCACCGTTCAACGACATGAAAGGCATGCAGCGGTTCATGCTGTCTAGCGCCACAGCCGATGGCAAAGTCCGCGGGCTTTCGTACAACATCAAGCACTTCATCACACCAGACAGCTCGGGTTTCGAGTTCAGCCCCAGGCTGGTCCGGCAGGAAACCATCCTCAATCCCTCGACCCTCGTGCTTGGCAAGGCCTCGTTAAACCTCGCGATGTCGCCAGATGACCCGTGGGCGGAAGTAGAGGTGGTGAAGGTCCTCGGCGCCATGTACAGCGTGGGCGACAACGCCATGCAGAAAGGCTCGGTGGTGGCCGAGATCGATGCTGACGCTTTCCGTCCGCATGCATTCCTCAAGTGGGACTCGGACCTCATGCCCTGCTGATTTGCAGGCATCTGCGGCGTGCTACTGAAGGCTGGCGCGGTGTTCAGCTAGTAGCGCGCCTGGAGTGCTGATGCCCGTTGCAGGTAGGTCGATGGTGGCTGGCAACCAAAATCTACGGAACGCTGCACAACCAAGCACGACGTTACCGCCCGTTAAAGGAACACCACCAGCCCGGATGCAACACAACAGCTTCAGGCAGTATCTCCCCGGGGATACCTGTAAAAGAAAAAAAAGGGGACGCAATCATGCGTCCCCTCTATTTTCACACCCAGACAAGGGTGCAATTAACTAGCATTGGTTTTATTGCTGGACTCTTACTTAATCAGTTCATTACAGCAACAGATGCAGTCGTGATGATCCCTTTCGGGGTCTTGACCGTCACCGTCGCCGAGCCGGCATTGGTCTGGTCTTTGCAGCTCCCAGTATTGGGATCAATGGTGCCATCACCCTTCAAGAAAAATGCGTAGTTCGGGTCGGTAGGCTGCACAGTCGTTCCCAGGACGGTATACGAGGACACACCAACAACCGTGCCATCATCAGCTGCAAATGTGACTGTTGTTCCTGCTGGCATGGGGTTGCCATGAATGTCGCGAATAAATGCAGTGATAGTCTGAGTTCCACCACAATGCCCCAAGTCAATAGGCGTCGCGGGTGGTGTCAGCGTAATCACGGCAGTCGAACCGGACAACACAATCACTCGATTCCGGAACACATTCAAAGACTGCTGAGCACTACACAAAGTCGGCGTTGCTGCAGAATTACACAGCTTGCCGTTATATGCACCATCAGGAGCATCGTAGACGCCATTGTTGTTGAAATCCACGAACGGCTCATTTGCATCTCGGACACCGTTTTCGTTGAAGTCAACAAATGCTTCAGGCATGTCTGCACTTGTACCATTGGCATCGATAAACTCAGACAACGAATTGATATAGCCATCGCCGTTGAGATCTACAAATGCCTCTTCACCAATGGCATAGGCAAGCACCGAAACACGGCCATTTGTTGGCCGAAGCGCCTGGCTGGTAAAGGTGACGGAGCAGGCACCACCAGTGGTCGTACATTGAGGCTGAACCGACGAACCTTCTGCAATGAAATTGACCACCGTACCATCAGGAACCGGGTTACTGAAATGGTCGGACGCTCTTGCAGTAATACTCGTGGTTGAGCCATCGAAGTCCCAGCCTTCGATATTGGGAACCTCTGCAGCAAGAGAGAAGTGGGCCTGATCGGGTAAGCCAGTAGAAATCGACAATTTATCCGACTGTGTAGACAGGGCAGTGGCCGCACCATTAGCGTCGAGAATTGTCGCAGTCACTCGCACTGGGGTCGCCACGGTACCCGAATTCACGTTTGTCGAGACAAGACCCGTTGTCGCATCGGAAGTGGCGCTATTGGATGTTAGGGCAACACCGCCCACACTGGTGCTTAGTGCAAATTTGACGCTTGCTTTGATAGGTTGCCCCGCTTGGTCAACCACTTTAAAGCGTACCAGCGATGTTTCGGATAGCCCCGCGCCGCCAGTACCTTTCAGCGCCAATACAGTAGGTGTTGCATCGATAAACTGGATAGAACCAATGGACGGGCTCAACACAACCAACGAGCCGGTAACGCTTGTTGCACCGACAGTTGAAGCGGTTATCGTATCGGTAGCATTACAACCGTTGTCCTTATACTGTGCCGTAGCCACGCCGTTTACCGTGGTAACCTTAGAAGTAACTGTCGCACGCGGTGCTGAGGCAGAAGCGCAGGTAGAAGAGAACGTTACATCCACAGGGGGCTGATACAACGCTCCGCCACTGAGTACCGATACGGATACGGACGTTGTGCCATAGGCGGACAAACTCTGCACACCAGTTGCCAAACTGCTCAAACTCAGGCCGGCGGTCGTCCCCCCAGCCGTTGCGCTGACCAGATAATTTACCGTCTGCTTGGTTCCGTTTCTGCTCTGTACCGTAACAGTAGATGCCCCGGAGGTAGTGCCAGCATTCAACGTCATCCGTGCCACACCGCTGGAGTCAGTCAGCGTAGTCCCTGATGCCGGAGTAAATGTTCCATAATTGGTATCCGTCGAGAAAGTCAAGACTTCGTTAGCAACAGGAGCCCCCCCTAACGTCAACGTCGCAGTAACGGTGGCAGGCACACCCGGCCCAACCGAATTTGTACTGATTGCGACGGTAAGCGCTTCTGTGGCTGGTGTCGGCGTCCCTCCCGTCCCCGAGTTTGATCCGCCACCGCCCCCGCCACTACAACCGGCGACGGCGAACGCTGCGAGGGCGGTCACGGCGAGCAAGCCGTGACGGATACCTCGAAACATATCGAAGGGTTTCAATTGTTTGTTCCTTATAGATAGAGATGGGCTGCTTATGGCAACTGTCGATGAGGAGTTGTGTATATTGATTTGCTAATACATTTGGAATTAAAACCCAAGAACCCCGCAAGTGCAAGCCAATATGCCCTTGTAATGAGGCCTGGCGGGGGCCTAATCTGCGCGGGCCAGGCTATTTCTGCAGCGTAGAACAAGTATGGGATAAATGGAAACGAGACCGATAAAACGGCATTCGCCGGCTATCGTAAACACCTAGCATTCACGGGGTGGCGCCTCAAAACACGAACTGCGGCACCTGTTGGCTGTAGCGTCGATTGCCGCCATCGTGGCGGCCTCGGCATGAGCACTCAATGCACGGTGCACAAAACCGCATTGAATTCATCGGCCACACGCCGCAGACCATGCGCGTTCCGGTGTGAGGGCACCGTCACAATCATCGGGTCTAGCGAATTGTGGCCAGCTTGACACGCCCACAGGGTAATAACGCCAAGCTGCTGCCGTGCAGCAACATGGCTACGGGGAAATTGGGCCGGCGATGAAGCAGTGGAGTGGCGCCCTCCGCGATACGGGAATCGTCGCCGCAACCAGCGCGCCGGTGTCGAGAAACCAAACCACTTTCTGCAGAACTGTCCCTCATGCAGCGGCAAGTAGCGCAGGTTTGCGGTGTGCCGAGATGCACGCCGCGACGCTCAGGATCACGCAGGCAAAGGAGGTGGTTTCCAGCGGCCTGGGCAGGCGCTGCTCCCACGCGAAGCCGTAGAGCAGCGCGAAGAGCGTTTCGAACAGGATCATCTGGCCGATCAATGTAAGCGGCAGCAGGCGGCTCATGCGGTTCCACAGCGCGTTGCCGGCGATCGATGCCAGCAGGGCCACGCCAAGCGACACCTCTGCGAATTGCATCCAGGCGAGTTTGTCATGCTGCTCCACCCCGATCACCGCCGCGATGGGGATGAGGAGCAACGCCTGCGCGCCAGTCACAATGCCAATGAGCAGGCTCCAGTCGTGAGCCGAGATGTGATCGAGGCGGGCAAGCCACCGGCTGTTGCCGACTGCATAGCTCGTCCACGATGCAAGTGCACCAATGGCACAGAGCAGCCCAGCGATCTGCTGCCGCTGAAATCCACCGGCGCTCGGCGTCAACGCTTGCCAGCCGATGCATAGCGCACCCGCCGCACACAGCAGCAGCGATGGCGCGAGCCTGGGCAGCGGCACCGCACCCTGATCGCGGCTGCCGATGATCGTCACCGCGACCGGGAGGAAACCGATCACGAGCGATGTCATCGCGATGCCGCCGAGCTGGACTGCGCTTGATAGAAGTATGTAGTAAAGCGTGTTCCCCGCCAGCGCGAGCCATCCCAGGGCGATCCATTCGCGCCTGGTGACGCTGTGAGCCAGCGCCCGCCAGCGAGGCAGAATCAGGACCGCCGATACGGCGCCGTAGGACAGATAGCGCCCGATCGTGAGCTGCAGCGGCGAGAAAGCCCTGGCCAGCTCCGGTGCCAGAAAAACCAGCCCCCACACAGCACCTGCGCCCATGCCGCAGAAAATGCCTCCCACGGTAGAAGTTGTGTCGTGCCGATGCCTCACGATGTCCACCTATCTTGTTCTAAATTTAGCCTGTTTTGAATAATATATTCACCAACCAAGTTATTTGGCTCTAAATTGACAAGTAGCCCGCAACAAATAATCGAAAATGAAGCAAAAATCGAATCAACGCCTCGAGCTGGATAGTTTCGACCTCGCCATCCTCCGTGTGGTACAGGCGGACAACAAAACACCGCAGCGGAAGATTGCCGAGGAGGTGAACCTGTCCGCCGCCGCCGTGCAGCGGCGGATAGCGACCATGGAGGCGGCAGGCGTGATTGCCGGGAATGCCGCCGTCGTCGATCCCGACACGATCGGGCTGACGATCACCGCCATTGTCGAGGTGTATTTGCGTGATGAGCGCGCAGCAACGGTCGATGCGGCGAAGGCGCTGTTTCGGGCGGCGCCGGAAGTGCAGCAGTGCTACTACGTCACGGGCGGCACCAGCTTCATCCTGATCATCGTCGCGGCCGACATGCGGGTGTACGAAGGGCTGACGCGATCCCTCTTTGCAACGAATGACCTTGTCGCCAGCTACCGCACCCTGATCGCGCTCGACCGGGTCAAGGTCGGCACGTCGATCCCGATCGAGTGAGGCGGAGCCGCGCCAGCCCCCAGCATGCCAATCCTGGCGCGCCGACACTCCGGCAATCAATGCGGCGCTGAATCTGGTACCTGCGCGATGGATGGCGCTTCCACCGGCAAACCAGCCGTTGCAGCGTAGCGCCGACCAAGGGCCGCAACCGATCGGCAGCGGGCCTGCCGCAGCCCCTATCCCGAATCACTCATTTAGGCCGACAGGCTATCACCCAGCCCGCTTGCCTGGTTGGCGACCGGCCAAGCAGCCAGCGGGATCGCCGCGATAAGCACGCAGGCGAGCCGGAGAATCAGCATGGTCAAAGTTCAATCGTGGCGGCGCGGCCTGGCGGTGCACAAGCGCGTATGCTTCGTCGCGCTGTGGCTGGCGGGCGTCGCCGGCATAGCGGTCAGGCACTGAGGCCAGCCCGCAGCAGGGCGATGCGCCCGATGCCGAGATGCGCCATCAGTGACTGCTGACGGGCGCCGTGCTGCTTCTCGTCGGCGGCGGCTTCGTCTACCTCACCTGCCAGCACAGGCGGCAGGTTGCGGCCAGCGCCCTGGCGACGCGGATCGCCAAGGAACAGGCGCTCGTGCTCAACAACGAGCGGGTCGGCATGGTCCGCGTCGAGGGGCGGCACATCCTGTGGGCCAATCGGGCGATCCACCGCATCCTGGGCTATGACGATGGCGCCGTGGCCGGTGCGTCGATGCGCCTGCTGTACCCTGACGACACCACCTTCGATCACATCGGTGCGCTCGGGTACGAGGCACTGAGACGCGATGGCCGCTTCCATACGCAGGTCAAGATGCGCACCCGCACCGGCAACGAGCTCTGGGTCGATCTCAGTGCCACGGCCCTGACCAACACCGAGTTCCTCTGGATGGTCGTCGACCTCCACCAGCTCAAGCACAGCGGGGAGCGCGCCCAGCACCAGGCGCTGCACGATGGCCTGACGGGCCTGCCCAATCGCCACCTGTTCGAGGAGCTGCTGCGGCAGGCCGTGGCACAGGCCAAGCGGGACGGGCAAGGCCTGACTGTCTGCTACCTGGACCTGGATGGCTTCAAGCCGGTCAACGACACGCTTGGCCATCATGCCGGCGACGAAGTCCTGCGCGCAGTGGGCGACAGGCTGCGCAGCAAATTGCGGAGCAACGACTCGGCCGCCCGGCTCGGCGGAGACGAATTCGCCTGGTTCCTCTCGGGCGTGGCCAACGAGAGCGAGGCCAGAGCGGTCGTCGAGCGCTGCATCGAGATAGCTTCCCGGCCCATCGAACTCACATGCGGTGCAACGGTGCGCGTCGGCGGCAGCATTGGCCTGGCGTCGAGCGATGACCATGGTTATTCGGCGGACAGACTGCTGCAGGCGGCCGACGAGGCAATGTACCAGCACAAGCACGCCGGACGGACACGCGACACATCGGTTGAAACCGACCGCCTTGGGGTGTCAGCGCATGCAACTCTTCGCAATGGCGCCGACCGTGGCGACAGCCTGCTCGATCTCACTGGACCAGGCGCTGCTGTAGTTGAGCCGGATGTAGTTCGGGTAGCTATTTGAGATCGAGAACATATAGCCCGGCCCAACGGTGATGCCGCGCGCCAGGGCCTTCTGGTAGAGCTTCATGCCGTCGACCTGTGGCGGCAGCTCCACCCACAGCACGTAGCTACCCTCGGGGCTGGACAGGCGCCGTCGGGAAAGACACGGCTGACCGTGTGGCGCATCAGCTTGGCCTGTGCTTGCGCAGACGCCGCAGGTGGTGCTCGTAGCCAGCGCGCGCCATGAACTCGGCGATGGCGAGTTGCGGGATGGAGGCGGTCGTCAGCGTGTTCAGAAATTTCAGCCTCTCGACCTTGTCGCGGTACCGGCCTGGCAGCGCCCAGCCAATGCGATAGACCGCGGTCAGCGTTTTTGAAAACGACGAGCAATGCAGCACCAGCCCCTTGCGGTCATAGGCCTTGAGCGTGCTCGGCGGCACGTCGCCGTAATAGAGCTCGTTATAGACCCCGTTCTCGATGATGGGGATGTCGAGCTCCGTTACCGTTGCCATCAGCGCCTGTTTGCGCTCGCCGGTCATGCGGTAGCCGAGCGGATTCTGGAAGTTGGGCATCACCGTGCAGGCGGCAATGGGCAGCTCGCGCGCGAACGAGGCCAACACATCCACGTCGATACCACGGATCGGGTCGGTGGGCACCTCGACAACCGTCATGCCCATGCGCCCGATCGCGTGCAGCATGGCGTAGAAGGTAGGCGATTCCACCGCGATGATGTCGCCCGGCTTGGCCACTGCCTGCAGGCACAGGTTGATCGCCTCGGTGGCGCCAACCGTGACGATGACCTCGGATGGGTCGACGAGCAGGCCATGTTCCAGATGCCGCCGCACGATCTGACGGATCAGCTTGGGGTGCCCCGGTGGCAGGCCGTTTCTGAGCTCATGGCGCGAGGCCTCCTTGCCGGCTTCGAAGGAATAGTGGTTGAACTTGTCGAAAGGGAAGCCGGCGGCATCGGGATAGGGTAAGCCTAGCGGTACCGCATCGTCCACCGCGATCGAGCGCAGCGTCGACAACACCAGGCGGCTGACATCGACCGAGGCCGAAATGGCGATTGGGCACGGGTGATCGAGCACATCGGGGGACTTGGTGTCACGCCGCAGGCTGACGAAGAAGCCCGATTGCGGCCGGCTTTCGACCAGCCCCCGGCTTTCCAGCAGCAGATAAGCGCGAACAACCGTGGCGATACTGATATTCCGGCTGCGGCTGGTCTCGCGAATCGACTGCAGACGCTCGCCTTCGCGATACACCCCCTTGCGGATCTGCTGTTCGATGTCTCCGGCGAGCTTCTCGTAGAGCTTCATGCTCAGCTCCGTTGAAGTGGGGATGGTGTATGCATGCCGCCGCAACGTACAAATGGCGGCTTGCAGCGTCAGGGGCCTAGCTGTACCAGGACAGGGTCAGGGCCGGCAGCACCGGTGGCGGCTTCCTGCACGGCTGGTTTCCCAAACCCGGAAACAGCGAGCCGCTGGAGAAACTGTCTTATGTGAAGCCGCTCCAGCCCTGGCAATGGACGATCAGCACGGGCATCGACATCGACGACGTGGAGCGGGCCTTTTGGCATAACGCCATGCTGCTGGGCTGCATCGCCACCGGCTTGCTTGCGCTGATCGTGACGTTGGTGTGGGCAATCAGCCGCACCATTCTGCGCCAGCTCGGTGGCGAGCCGGGCTATGCGGGGGTGGCTAACCACAAGCATTGCGCTAGAAATTGAAGTGACGCGCCCCCAGCAGCTTCTGCAGCTTCGCCAGCGGGCGGTAAATCATTGCCGGTGGCAGGCGCAGGCCGAACACGCGCAGATCGATCAATTCGGTGATGAAGCCATGAACCGGCCGGGTATCGACATACGCAAAATTGCAGCGCATGCCGAGATTGGCCAGCAATCCGCGTACCTTGAGTGGATAGCCTGCCGCCTGCAGCCGCCGGGCCACGGCGTCGACATCATCGACCAGATAGCCGAGATGCTGAATGGCATAGCAGCCGCCCTCCGCCAGGCTGTTGCGATACCAGTTGGTGTTGCGCCCCGGCTCCAGTAGCTCGATTTCGACTCCATCCCGGTAAGCCATGGCCAGCTTGCCGGCCATGGCATGCAGGATGCCCTCTTCCCGCCAGAATCGCGGTGTGCCGCCGGCCACGAAGAATCGTTCCATTCCCTGCCGCTCCAGCTCGGTCGCTGCCGCGTCGACATCCGGCACCAACACGCCCAGCTGATGCACCGGGGGCAGGCCGAATTGCCGGCCAAACCCGGCGGCCAGCGCCTGTACCCGCTGATGGAAGCCCGGAGCCCGCCACGGCAGGTCCGCGAAATTGCATTCACTCATCATCCGCCCCTCAGTCAACGTCAAAGGTGCTTGGCCATGCCGCTGGTTTGGCCCTGCGCTTGCGCGGCCGGCTCGCCATCGGGATAGAGGCAGATGAACGACGCCAGCCCTCCCTCGATGCCGTAGGCCGGCAGGTTCGAGGAGCTGGAGCAGATCCCGCCGTCCCTGGCGAAGACCAGGTCGCGCAGCCAGGTCACGCGGGTTGGCATCGGATAGGTGACGAACGTCTTGCTGCGCGGGTCGAAGCGGAACACGCGATCGGACATATTGGACGTGACCCAGACGTCGCCGGTTTTCGGGTGAATGTTCAGCGCGTAGGGCACCTCGTATTCGTTGTGTGCCAGCAGCGGCAGCTTGTAACTCTCGAACTTGTGGCTGCGGGTGTCGAATTTCATCACACCGCTGTCGTCGAATGCCGGTATCCACAGATTGCCCTGCGCGTCGAAACGCAAGCGGCGCGGGCCTTTGAGCGGGGTGTCGAATTCGGTGATGTCGAAGGTCTTTGGATCGATACGGCCAATCTTGTGTCCATACAGCTTGGCGTACCAGATCGAGCCATCCAGCGGGTTGACGTCGATACCGTAAGGGAAATTGAACGCCTCGCGGCCGACATTGGCCCATTTGTGATGGCTGATCGTCAGCTGGTAGTTTTGCTTCGGGAAATAGCTGAGCGCCTTCAGCGCGTAAGGGAAGGTGTAATCCGTCACCGCTTGCCAGAAGCCACCGTGCGGCAAGACAATAACCTTGAACTGCTCGGTCTTCGGGTCGAAACGCGCCACCTCGTTGGTCGCGGTGATGGTGAACCAGACCATGCCCTGCTGATCGATACGCACCGTGTGGGGATAGAGGTGTTTGAAGCCCAGGTCATAACGCTTGAATTGTTTGGTGGCCGGGTCGAACGACATCAGGCTCGACGACAGCGCGTTGGTGATCCAGAAGCGGCCATCCTTGCCCTGGGCCATGCTGTGCGGGCCGTGCTTGCCGGAGAACACGCCGATGGGCAGCTGAAAACCGGCGAACATGCCACCTTCGGGCAGATCGACATCGGGCAGCCTGTATTGATTGATCGCCCCGGTGTTGCGATCCAGATGCCAGATCACATCGTTGCCTTCATCCGAGCCGTACAACTGGTCGTCCCCGCCCACATCGGTGTCGTGGATGAAGCTGTGGGCGTCGCCCACCACCCATTCCTTGATTTTTGCCGATGCGATCACCGGGCTGACATCATGCTGTTCCACGGCCTTGACCGGCTTGCCCTGAAAACTCGCGCTCAGGGTCTTGGCGATGTCGTCGGCCTCCTGATTGGTGAGAATCGAGAAATAGCCTTCCATGCGGCGCACCGTGGCCCGCCAGGCATCCAGATCCTTGCTGCCGCGCGTCAGTTCGTTACCGACCTGGTGGCAGTAATTGCACTGGCTGATGAACGCGCTGCGGCTATCGTGACTGGCCCACTGCACGGTGGCCAGATGGGCCGAGGCCGGCAGGCTGGCGGACAATTCGGCCGCCACGCTGTGCCGGCTCATGGCGAAGGACTGCTGGCTGCGCCCATCGGCCACCAGCTCCAGTTCGCGGCTTTCATCCCGGAAATACGGCGCCCGCGCACGCAGCGTGAGCTTGCCGGCAAAATCCACGCGCAGCACGAAGTTGCCCGTGGCGTCGCTATACACGGTGTCACGGCGTTTCTGCTGCGGGTCGAAGGCGGTGACCATCGCGCCGGCCAGCGGCTTGCCGTCCACGGTCTTCACCTGCCCTTGCACCACCCCGCCCTGCGCCGTGGCTGACAGCAGCACCAGCGCCAGGCAAGGCCACCCGATTGTCTGTGTGTTCATGATGTCCCTCTCCCCTACCCTCAGATAAAACCGATGTTTTTTGACTGACGAATCGTCACGCGCCGCGGCAACCCTGGCACCAGACGTTTGGCGTAATCACTCAGCCGCACGAACGGGCCGGCCATGAGCAGATCGCGGCCCTGCGTGGCACGGCAGCCGAACACGTCGATCTCGGCGCACAGCGCGGCCAGTCTGGCCGCATCGAGATCCACGGCAATGATGTGCGCGCCACACCGGGCAAACGCCAGCGCGGTTGCCCGGCCAATGCCGGTGGCCCCACCGGTGATCAGCGCCGGCTGGTTGCTGACGGCAACGCTGCTCATGGCTGCTTCCTTGTCGGTATGAGCATGCGGGACATCATCGCAAGCCTTGCCGCGCCAAAGTTGACAATGGGCGCCAATTAGTTGGCATAATCCGCCAATCTGCACGATTGAAGTATCGCTTGCCCCAACATGAAGCGCTTGCATGACAATTCGTCAGAACCCGCCGGGCCGTGGGTCAGAAGTGGCGTGCTGGCATATGCGCCGCAACTGGTGCAGGCGCTCGGTGGCGATCCGCAACAGGTCTGTGCCGCAGCCGGGCTGAGTCAGGCCGTGATCGAAGCCGAAGAGATACCGGTACGCTTCAATCAGGTGGTGCAGTTTTTCGATCTGGCCGCCCGTTTCTGTGCCACGCCGGATTTCGGCCTGCGGCTATCCGAGCGCCAGACGCTGGCCGTGCTCGGGCCGCTCTGGCCGCTGATACAGAATGCGCCGACGGTAAAACAGATGCTGCTCGACCTGAAGCAATATAGCTCGCTGCATTCGCGCGGGCTCGGTGGCGATCTGGTCGGCATGGGCGACGGGCTGCGGTTGTCCTACCACCTGGTCGATGCCGGGCAGATCGACGACCGCCAAACCATCGAACTCGGCCTGGCGCTGCTGTGCAACGAACTGCGGCGCCACGCGCCCAAGGGCTGGCAACCGCTGGCAGTGCAACTGCGCTATCGCCCCCCTGCCAGCCAGGAACGTTACCGCCGCGCGTTCGGGCCGAATCTGGCATTCAATCAGGACGTCAACGCCATCACCATTGACCTGGCGCTGCTGGACTACCCACTCAAAGCCGCGCGTGCGCCGCACCACCAGGTCGTGTCAGAACTGCTGCGCCAGCAGCAAAATCAGTTGCCCGACGACATCGGACGCTCGGTCAGCACCGTGGTGCGCACACTGATTCCGCTTGGTAACTGTACCCTGGCGCAAGTCACGCAACGGCTGGCCCTGTCCGAGCGCACGCTGCAACGCCGCCTGCAGGCCGCCGGGCTCACTTTCGCCGGTATCCACGATCAGGTGCGGGCCGATCTGGCACTGAAATACCTGCTGCAATCCACGCTCAAATCAGCGGAAATTGCCGACATCCTCGGCTACGCCGACCTGACCGCGCTAAGCCGCTCGTTTCGCCGCTGGCACGGCGTATCGATGCGTGAAGCAAAAAAGCAGCCGCACCGGGAATCCATGACGATATAGGTGGGATGGGTGTGCAGTGGGAACATCGTCGCCGGTGGCAAGTCGCACCATGCCGCCGTTCAGCACCGGCAGCGCGGCTCTGCCGGCGCACGAGGCTTCAGCAGCGACCAGACGACAGGACTGACATGGGGGTACGCGGAACACAAGAAAGGATGCACACCAGGTTGGTGCCAAACGGCGACATTACACAAGGATTGCATCTGAAAGACCTGGCGCGCCCGGCGC
This sequence comes from Chitinivorax sp. PXF-14, assembly GCF_040812015.1. Taxonomy (NCBI): domain Bacteria; kingdom Pseudomonadati; phylum Pseudomonadota; class Betaproteobacteria; genus Chitinivorax; species Chitinivorax sp. PXF-14. The sequence continues at coordinate 14,857 of NZ_JBFNXJ010000009.1, forward strand.
GAGTCGAACGCGCGACCTTTGGCTTCGGAGGCCAACACTCTATCCACTGAGCTACGGGCGCCAGAACGTGAGCCAGGACGGCCCACGCGAAAGAGGGCGTAAGAATAGCGTTTTTTTGCAGGGGAGTCTATGCCGGGGTGCTTGGGCGCGGAAATGCCGGTATAATCCACCCATTTTTGTTCGCGGATTTTCGTTGAGGGACGGATAGACATGAGCAGCAATTCGCCGAAGAACTTGATTGGCATCGTAGTGGCCGCATTTGCGGTCCCGGTCATTTCCATTTATCTGCTGGTCAAGCTGGTGAGCAGCGTCAGCACGGGCAGCCCGAATACCGCCGATCTGGCGATGTCGAACGAAGCCGTGACTGCGCGCATCCAGCCGGTTGGCATCTCCAAGGCCAGCATTCCGGTTGCGCCGGGCGCTCGCAGCGGCGAACAGGTATTTACCGCCATCTGTACGACCTGTCACGCCACTGGCGCGGCTGGCGCACCCAAGGTTGGTGACAACGGCGCCTGGGCACCGCGCATCACCAAGGGCTTCCAGACCCTGATCGAGCATGCGACCAAGGGCTTCAACGCAATGCCGGCCCGCGGTGGTTCGCCTGACCTGACCGATGACGAAGTCGCTCGCGCGATCGCCTACATGGCCAACAAGTCGGGTGGCAGCTTCACCGAGCCCAAGGCAGCTGCGGGTGGCGCGGACAAGGTCGACCCGGCCAAGGGCAAGGAAATCTACGGCTCGGTTTGCGTGGCTTGCCACGGCACCGGCGCTGCCGGCGCACCGAAATTCGGCGACAAGGCTGCCTGGGCACCGCGTATCGGCAAGGGCCTCGATGCACTGGTTGCCAGCGCGACCAAGGGCCTCAACGCGATGCCGCCCAAGGGTGGCTATAGCGGCTCCGATGCGGAATTCCGCTCGGCAATCGAATACATGGTCAACTCGTCCAAGTAAGCGAGCATCAATCAAACAAAAAAGCGCGGACATCTCCGCGCTTTTTTGTTGCCCGCTTGCCCCGTCACTTGGCGTCGCGCGGCCGATAGGACAGCACAGGCTTGTAGTCGTCGGGGGCCACGGACGAGTCAAAATCGTATCCGGCGTAGTTGTCCTGGCTGACCAGGCCAAGCTTGATCAGAATGCTGTGCGGCAGCTCCGTGTTGCGTTTTTCCAGGAAGTTGACCACCGTATTGATTGCGACACGGGCCTGGCTCACGCCCTTGGTGTCCGATGCCGCGTAGATGTCGCCGCTACGCACCAGCCCGGCTATCTCGCGCGTCAAATCATAGGCCACGATGCGGACCTTGCCGCTGAGGCCAGCGTCCTTCAGGGGGCGTACCACGGCCGGTGCGCAGCCGGTGCAGCCCAGGATGTAATCTAGCTTGTCGCCATGCTGCGTCAGCAGCTGGGTGGCCAGTTGCGTCTGCAGGGCACTGCCGCTGTCGCCGTACTTGATGTCGAGAATGTTGATCTTGATCGGCGCACGCCTGGCCGTCTGGCGCGTCCCCTCGACCTCCCCCTTCACCCACCCGGCATCGGCAGGCCCCGGCAGCAGGGCGATATTGATGGATTTCAGGCCACGCTTTTGCGCATCGTTGATCACCCAGCGCGTGGTCTCGAAGCCCATGCTGGTCAGCGAGGTGGTGATCTTGACCGTCAGGTCATCGCTGGAGCTGTCGTTCGCCAGCTCGAAAACCGGAATGCCTTGCGCACGTGCCTTGGCGATCGATGGATTGTTGGCCGTCATGCTGATCGGCGACAACACGATGGCGTCGTATTTGGCCGCAATCGCCTCGTCCATCTTGCGCAGTTGCCCGGCCAGATCGTCATACCCCGTCGCAGGCAGGATGTCGGCCGCCACGCCCAGGCGCTGCGCCTCGGTCATCACACCGTAGCTGCAGCCGACCCAATAGGGGTCCTTCAAGTGCGGGAATAGGAAGGCAATGCGCCACGGCCTGCTGGCCGGCTCGGCCATCGTGTAGTAACCCGGCACGACGCGGCCGCTTGCCAAGGCATCGTCTGCCGAGCCATTCGGCTTGAGCGGCGGAAAGATGGAATAGACAGGAATCGGCTTGAAAACGATCGGTGCCGAAGCGGTTTGCGCGACACCAGACAAGGATACCGTGCCCAGCGCCAGGCCCAGCGCCCACCTTTCAATCAGTTGCCCCACCGCTTTACCCACCGAAATCCCCGCCACCAGTCGGTTTCCGAGCTTTCAGTGTATGTCGCGATAGCCCCTTACTCAACCGATAGGAGAAATTAATTACCTCTCACCAAGGCGGCGAATCAACTGCAGCCAGCCTTGAGTTAGCAGGTATTGGTGAACCGCCCACGGCAATGCCGCCCCAGCGCGCCAGTCAGAGGCGCTCGCAGGCCCGATACAGGATCGCCAGCCGTTGCCGGCTTTGACGAGGTGGTGCAGGCGCAGAGCCCGCGTGGATGGGCCATGGGCCTTGATTCAGGCCTTCGACCCCTGCTTTTCCTTGAGCATGGCGAGCAGGCCGGCGGCGCGCGACTTCTTTTCATCGATGCTGAGCGCCCGCTTGTCGCCCTGCAGGCCGTGCCGACGGATATCGTCACGCGGCAGCTCGTCGAGGAAACGGCTCGGCTCGCACACCGTCCACTCCCCTGCCCGCTTGCGCTTGGTGGCGTAGCTGATGGTCAGGCTCCATTGCGCGCGGGTGATGCCGACATACATCAGGCGGCGCTCTTCCTCCACCATGCCGCCGTCGATCGACTCGCGGTGCGGCAGGATGCCCTCCTCGCAGCCGACCAGGAATACGTGCGGGTATTCGAGCCCCTTCGATGCATGCAGCGTCGACATCTTGACGGCGTCGACCTCGGCATCGTCACGGCCTTCGAGCATGGTGATCAGCGCGATGGTCTGGCTCAGCTCGATCAGCGTCTTGCCGTCTTCCTCGCCCTTCTTGGTGATCCAGCCGATAAAGTCGAGCACGGCCTTCCACTTGGTCTCGCCGGCCTTGCCCTCTTCCGAGTCGATGAGCCAGGTCTCGTAGTCGATCGCTTTCAGCATCTCCTGCAACAGCGGGCCAGCCGGCTCACGCTCGGCCCGGTACTGCACGTGGTTGATGAATTTGCAGAAGGTCTGCAGCGGGCCGAGCTGCTTGTCGGTCAGCTGCATCTCCAGCCCGGTCTCGAAAGCGGCCTCGAACAGGCTGATGTGGCGCTCGGCCGAATAGGTGCCGAGCTTTTCCAGCGTGCTGGCGCCGATGCCGCGCCGGGGCGTGGTGGCGGCACGGATGAAGGCAGGGTCGTCGTCCGGGTTGGCCAGCAGCCGCAGGTAGGCGATCACGTCCTTGATCTCGGGCTTGTCGAAAAACGACTGCCCGCCGCTCATCACGTAAGGGATCTTCTGGTTACGCAACGCCTGTTCCAATGCCCGCGCCTGGTGGTTGCCGCGGTAGAGGATGGCATAGTCGAGGTATTTCTTGCGGTTCTCGAACTTGTGCGCCATCAGCCGCATGACCACCGTCTCGGCCTCGTGCTCGTCGTCCTTCACGCCGACGATGTTGATCGGCTCGCCTTCGCCCAGCTCGCTCCACAGCTTCTTGTCGAACAGCTTGGGGTTGTTGCCGATCACCGCATTGGCGGCACGCAGGATGCGCGAGGTCGAGCGATAGTTTTGCTCCAGCTTGATGATGTGCAGCCTGGGGAAATCCTGCTGCAGCAAACGCAGGTTCTCCATATTGGCGCCGCGCCAGGCGTAGATCGACTGGTCGTCGTCGCCTACCGCGGTGAACATGCCGCGCACGCCGGTCAGCAGCTTGACCAGGCGGTACTGGCAGGTGTTGGTGTCCTGGTATTCGTCGAGCAGTAGGTAGCGCAGCTTGCGCTGCCATTTTGCCAGCGCCTCCTCGTCCTTCTCGAACAACTCGACCGGCAGGCGGATCAGGTCGTCGAAATCCATGGCCTGGTAGGCGAACAGCGTGTCCTGGTATTCGCGATAGCAGCGCGCGGCGTGGAAATCGCCCTCGTGGTCGCCGTTGTTGAGCGCATCCTCGGGCGAGACGAAATCATTCTTCCAGCGCGAGATCACACCCTGTACGCGGCGGATTTCGGCCTTGTCGGTGGTCTTGAGGATGTCCGAGATGATCTTGTAGCCGTCGTTGGCATCGAGAATCGAGAACTGCGGCTTGTAGCCCAGCCGTTTCGACTCCTGCCGCATGATCTGCATGCCGAGGCTGTGGAAGGTGCACACCGTCAGGCCCTTGCCGGCACTGCCGTGCAGCAGCCCCTCGACGCGCTCCTGCATCTCGCGCGCCGCCTTGTTGGTGAAGGTGATGGCGGCGATGTTGCGCGCCGAGTAGCCGCACTCGTTGATCAGGTAGGCGATCTTGTGGGTGATCACGCGTGTCTTGCCCGACCCCGCCCCGGCGAGCACCAGCAGGGGCCCGTCCAGGTAGTGGATCGCTTCGCGCTGTGGCTGATTGAGGCTGGGTGGCGGCATACACGGGGAATCAACGGCTTAAAGCCGGATTTTACCATGGCGCCGGCCCTCGCCTGAGGGCCATGACAGCCCGCTATAATGTCGGCCGACCACTTATCGCACCAACGCCATGCCAACTTACGCCATCGGTGACATCCAGGGCTGTTTCGAGCCCCTGCAAGCCCTGCTCGCACAGATCGAATTCGACCCCGCGCGGGACCGCCTGTGGCTCGCCGGCGACCTGGTGAATCGCGGCCCCGGCTCGCTCGACGTGCTGCGCTGGGCTTACGGGCTACAGGATCACATCGACGTCGTGCTCGGCAATCACGACCTGCACCTGCTCGCCGTCGCGGCCGGGCATGGCAAGCAGCACTCGGACGACACCCTTGGCGACATTCTGGCGGCCCCCGATTGCGACGACCTGCTGGGCTGGCTACGCCGGCAGAAGCTCGTGCATGCCGCCGAGGGCTACCTGATGGTGCATGCGGGCCTGTTGCCGCAATGGTCGGCCGACGATGCCCTCCGCCTTGCGCGCGAGGTCGAGACTGTGCTGCAGGGCGACGCGCACCACGAGCTGTTTCGCCACATGTACGGCAACGAGCCGCGCCACTGGGACGAGGCGCTGACGGGATGGGAGCGGCTACGGCTGATCGTCAACGCCATGACGCGCATGCGCCTGGTGACGCGGGACGGCGACATCGACCTGAAGTACAAGGGGGAATTACCCGACGCCCCGCCCCACCTGACCGCCTGGTTCGACGCACCGGGCAGGCGCAGTGCCGGCACCCCGGTCGTGTGCGGCCATTGGTCGGCACTCGGGCTCAGGCTGCGCGACGACCTGCTGGCACTCGATACCGGCTGCCTGTGGGGTGGCGCGCTGACTGCCGTCAGGCTGGAGGATCGGCAGGTGTTCCAGCTGCCTTGCCGAGCAGCGGCAGATTTAACGCACTACCTATGAGCGCTTCCGCCTCGCGGCACAGATGGCGGCGGTGCGCGCCTTCAGCGGTCAGCGTGCGCGAGAAGTGCAGCTCGGCCACGATTTCACGCACCGAGACAATGCGCCAGATCGACTCGATCAGCGACAGGTTGTCGGTATAGGCAGGCGCCAGCGTGACCTGGCCATCGGTACCGAGGTAGCGCAGCCCGACCGGCTGCACCATGCCCTGCGATTCGAGAATGGGTTGGAACAGCGAGGCATTGAACGGGCGCAGGAAGGTGCCGTTGGCCGTCGTCCCCTCGGGGAACATGGCAATGCAATCGCCCTCCGCCAGTGCTGCCGACACGACACTGCCGACCCGTGCCGTGTCGCGTTTCCTGGCGCGCTCGATGAACAGGGTGCCGGTGTTCTCGCACAGCCAGCCGATGACAGGCCAGTTGCGGATCTCCGATTTCGCCACGAAGCGCGACACCGTCACCGAGTTGAGCACGAAGACATCGATCCACGAGATGTGGTTGGCGACGAGCAAGGTATTGCCTGGGTAGACGCCCGGCGTCTCACCCACCACCTTGACCTTGAGGTTGAGAATGCTCGCCATCGTGGCCGACCAGCTCTGCACGAAGGCCACCCGGCCATCGCGGTCCAGCACGGGGAAACGGATTGCGACCCTGGCCACGCCATAGAACAGGTGGACGGTCAGGCGAAACAGGCGCCAGAAGCGCAGCGGGTAAAACGTCTTACGCACTACAAGCCCTCGTGAATTGCGCATGACGATGCGCCGTTCTGAAAGGCGGACATTGTAACGATGGGATGGGGCACAAGGCGAGCCTGTTGCGCATGCCAACCGCATTTCATGAACGGCCCGGCATGCGCGACGGGCACGCCAACGGGTAACGGCCACAAGCCGCGCCCATCGGGCTCATGCAGGCCAGGCCGGCTCAGCGGCCGATGAAGTGGCGCAGGTAGCGCTGGTTCATCTGCGCCATCGGCAGCAGCATCAGCAGATCGGCGGTATTGAAGTCGGGATCCCAGGCCGGCTCGCCGCATACCAGCGCGCCAACGCGCAGGTAGCCCTTGATCAGCGGCGGCAACTGTACATCCTGGCTGGCATCGATGGCATCGAGCGGCAGCGGGCAACGCGGAAAAGCACGCCACTCCACGGGACTTATGTGCTTGTCGCGGACTTGCTTGAAGATGCCGACCGCATTGTGTCCGCCGTCGGCCATGCTGATGCTGGCACAACCGATCAGGTATTCGTAGCTGTTGCGCACCATGTATTCGGCGAGGCCCGCCCACAGCATGGTGATGGTGCCGCCGGAACGATAGTCGGGATGCACGCAGGAGCGGCCGATCTCGACCATGCGGTTGCGGATGTGGCCAAGCCGCACCAGATCGAATTCCGACTCGGAGTAGTAATTGCCGATCTTGCGTGCCTGCGATGGAGACAGGATGCGATAGGTGCCAACGACCTCACCAGTGCTGTCGTCGCGCACCAGCAGATGCTCGCAGAAGGCGTCGTACATGTCGCGGTCAAGGCCGGTGGCAGCGTCGGGCAGGCGCGCGCCCATCTCCTCGGCAAACACCTGGTAACGCAGACGCTGGGCCTCGGCGACTTCATCGGCATGGTTCGCCAACGATACCGACAGCTTGCCGCTGACGTGCGACTTGTCCTCTACCCTGGGTTGCAGCATTGCGATTTCTCCATCGAATCAATGCTGCACAGGCTAGGGCCTGCCCATGCAATTCGCGTTACCGGACGGTTAAGTTTTGGTGACACCCCGGGCGCCGCAGCAGCAGGTCCGATGCCGGAGCCGATCGGCTATACTGGCTGCAGTCGACATCCACACAAGGAAAGCCATGTATCCCAAGACAGGCTTGTGTTTTCTGCTGCTCGGCGCCTGCCTGGCCGCCCCCCTGGCGGCCCATGCCGAGTCCCTGCCGGACACGGTGGACAAGGTGCGCCCGAGTATCGTCGGTGTCGGCACCCAGTCGCCGACACGCCAGCCGCCGGTCAGCTTCCTGGGTACCGGTTTCGCGGTGGCCTCGGGCAACCTGATCGTCACCAATGCGCACGTCGTGCCGCCCGTGCTCGACCCGGAAGGCAAGGAAAAACTCGGCATCCTGGTACGCCAGAACGGCCAGGCAGTATTCCGCGAGGCGGAGCTGGTGGGCAGCGACAAGGCGCACGATCTGGCGCTGCTGCGTATTGCCGGTGTCCCGCTGCCACCACTGACGATCGGCGATTCGTCGAGGGTGCGCGAGGGCGAGGAAGTCGCCTTCACCGGCTTCCCGATCGGCATGGTGCTCGGCCTGTACCCGGCAACCCATACCGGCCGCGTGGCCGGCATCACCCCCATCGTGCTGCCGGCGTTGACCTCGCGCCAGCTCGATACCAAGGTGGTAAAACGCCTGCAGTCCGGCGCGTTCAGCATCTTCCAGCTTGATGCCACCGCCTATCCGGGCAATAGCGGCAGCCCGGTCTATGAGCCCGAGACGGGCAAGGTCATCGGCATCATCAACATGGTGTTCGTCAAGGGCACCAAGGAAGCGGCACTAACGGCGCCATCCGGCATCACCTACGCCATCCCCTCGAATTTCATCGACGAGTTGCTGCGCGCGAAGGCGCCGTAGGCACGCTCTTCATCAGGCTAAGCCAGAGCACGAGGTAGAACAGCCAGGCGATGCGACCGAAGTCGAGCAGGCTGTCGAACAGGCCCACCGCCAGCAGGCCGATGAGGCCCGCCAGCATCGGCACGGCCAGCCGGTCGTCGCGGCGGTGGCGTGACAACAGCGATGCGACGGCCGCGGCCAGCACGCAGCAGAAGCTCAGTACACCGGCCAGTCCCTGCTCGTAGTAGACGTGCAGCCACATGTTCTTGGCGTGCCACGGCAGGTGGTGGCGGTCGCTGGTGTAGGTCCAGTGCGCGATGCCCTGACGGAAGTCGCCATTCTTGAGCAGCGAGCGCCCGCTGGCATCGGTGACGTCGATGTCGGTCAGGTCGATACTCGATGCCCGGTTGGTATTGCCCGTCGACAGGTTGATCTGGCTCGGGCGCAGCCATGAGCGCCCATCGACGATGCGCTCGCCCTTGAGCATGACGCGGATCGGCTGCCACGTCGTCCCCACGTTGCCCGCCCCGGCAAATAGGCAGTTGAACGGGTAGAGCAACCACTTGTCGCACAGGTAGATGTCGAATGCGCCATCTGGCATGGCGCTGCGTGCCAGCGCCGAGAAGTAGACCGTGCCCGAGCCGAGCGATACCCGCTGCGACAGCCGCACCACCTCGCCGAAGCCGCCGATGAAGCGCGGCGCGGCGAGCTTCACGTAGTTGCGGCCAGCCTCGTGCACCAGTTGCACGGCGCCGGGCAGCTCGGCGTGGCGGTTGTGCCAGTAGTAATCATCGACGAAATGCCCGACCCCCTTGCCCAGCAGCATGGCCGCGGGGCTATCCACCAGCGCCACGACGTCGCTCCAGTGCTGGCCGCGGCCCTGCAGATCCTGCGAGACCTGGCCGAAGCGTTGCCCCATGTAGTAGTTGCCGAGCACCGGCACCACCACCGCACTCAAGGCGATGAAGACGACAGGCAAGGCCAGATCGCGCGGATGCTCAGCCCCCCAGCCGGCCAGACGGCCGACCAGCAGCGTCGCCCAGGCGTAGCCGCCCCAGGCCAGGGCCGCCGTCAGCGCGGCTTGCCCGCCCCAATGCCAGCCCACCATCGGCACGGTCAGGGGCAAGGCCAGCGTGGCCACCCAGGCCAGCGCCAAGCCGCGGGCCGAACCCGCACGCCAGTACCACAGCCAGCCGGCGGCGGCCGTCAGCGCGGCCAGCGCACAGGCAAGATAGGCGCCCTTGTCGAACAGCGCGAACAAGGCAAACACGGCAGGCACTCCCAGCATGGTCGGCGCCAGCAGCAAGGCCGGGCGGCCGCGCGACGGCCGGGGCGTGGCCACCAGCAATAGCGCGGCCACGATCGCCAGCAGGGCCGCGGCAAGCGTGCGGTAGCCGCCGCCATGAAACACCTGCAGCAGGCCGTAGATGCCGGGCAACAGCCACAGCAGCACGCCGATCGAGCGCCGCCCTGCCCCCGTGCCGCGCAGCAGCAAGGCCGCCATCACCAGCACGCTGAGCAGGCCGCCTAGGTAGACGCCGCGAGAAAAGGTGGTCAACGAGGCGTACAGCCCGAGCCCCAATACGCCAGCGCCCACCGCCAGCCAGGCATCGTGGCGCTGGCGCAGACCGACCCACAGCAAGAGCGGCAAGCCGAGCGCCAGATAGCCATCCAGCGCGGCGCCACCGGCAAACATCTCGTAGAACGGCCCCACCGCGCGATAATCGCTGGCGAAGTCGGTCAAGCCAGGGAACAGCCAGCGCTCCGCCACCACCATCGCGCTGGCCAGGCACAGGCCGATGGCCATGCCTGGCATGAAATAGTGCCACAGGGCCGTCTCCCGCTCAGCCCAGGCCCGCCGCACCAGTGGCAGCATGGCGATACCGAGCAAGGTGCCCTTCGCCCCGCGGACCACATTGCTGGCGCTCAGCGAGCCAGGCAGCCAGGTCGCAGATGGGTCCAGCTGCAGCACACCATGCACCAGCGCGCCGGCCCACGACAGCAACAGCCCCCCCACCAGCACCGTGGCAAGCGGGGACAACCGCCCCGCCACCGGCTGGCGCGGCGCCTGCCAGTAGGCGACGGCTAGCGCCGGCAGCACCAGCAAGTCGAACTCCTGCAACTCGAGCCAACCGCTCCACGGCGACCAGTCCATCAAGGGCAACATGGCCGGCAGCGTCAGCAGCCAGGCCAGCGGCCAGCGTGCCTGCACCACCAGCTGCAACAGCAACAGGGGCAGCAGCAGCGGCAAGTAGGGGCGCCCCCACAGTCCGGCCAGCAACAGCGCGAGCCATAGCAGGGACAGCATGCGAAAGCCGATCAGGCGCGGCAGGCTGGCAATCATGGTGCATCTCCCGGCGTCAGGCGCCCGGCCAGGTAGGGGGCGAGCGGCTGCCCCGAGGCCGTGGCATAGGCGCCGACGTAGCGGCTGGCGAAGCGCCGCCCGTCGAAGTCCCGGACCGCATCGGTGTAGGCCGTCAGCCACGCCGGATCTGCGCTGTCGAGCCGTAGCCTGCCCGGTAGCGGGTAGAGGCGGCTCGCCCCTGCACTGGCGAACGGCGCGCGCAGGTATTGCGGAGCGGCCTGCCATTCGGCCTCGACATTGCCCCAACGCTCGCCGCCGCTGTTGCCGCGTGCCGAGAACACCGCGTTGGCGTACACCCGCTGCGGCTCGCCGGCGCCGAACAGCGGGTTGCGGATCAGGATGCCGTCGCCCGTAGCCAGCACAGTGTTGCGAAAGATGTCGATACGGCGCGGAATGTCGTTGTGCGGCTGGATGTGCACGGCATCTCCATGGCTGTTGAAGAGCACGTTGTGATAGAAGGCGATATTACCCTCCCCCTGGAACAAGGCCTCGCTCGGGTTCTGATAGAACAGATTGCCGTAGATTTCGTACAGATCGTCCTGCCCCGCCCCCTGCAAGGGCCAGTGGCCGACCAGCACGCTGGGGCGCGCCGCAATGCCGCTGCTGCTGTTGTGCCCCTTGATGAACACATTGTGCCGGATCAGGGTGCGCGACGGCTGCACCGGCATGTCGGGTAGCGGCGGACGCGGCTGCTGATGCTTGATCTGCAGGTTGTAACCGATCGAATCCGCCACCACATTGCGCTCGATCAGGCCGACCACAAACGGCGCGCGCCCATCGGAATTGCCGAGATACATGCCGGTGCCGGCGCCGACGATGCGATTGTCGCGGATCACCCAGTTCCAGGCCGGGCATTTGGTCGAGATGCCGACATAGCCCTGATCCACGCCATGGCGGACGATCAGCAGGTGCTCGAGCGTGATGTGGTGCGCCCACTGCGCATTGCCCTCGGCACGCACGCCATCGGCCGGCTGGTCGCCGCCATCGAGGACAAGGTTGCGTACCGTGACATAGGCCGAATCGACGATGCTGACCGTGTTGCGGTTAGCGCGGGCGAGGAACACGGCCCGCTTGTCCGGGTCGCCAGCAATGATGATCGGCTGCTCGGCGGTACCGAGCAGCCGATGCACTGGCAGGCCGCCACGATAGACACCCGGTGCAAGCAGCAACTCGTCGCCCGGCTGCAATTCAGCCAGCCGGCTCAGGTAGTCATCCGGGCCCGCGTGCAGCGTCGCCGCGGCCAACACGCCAGGGCAGCAGGTGAAACACAGCAGCAGCCGGGCGGCGACACGGCGCATGGGACAAGGTCAGCGTTCTGGCGAAGCCGGCACGGCAGGCGGCGTCTGCGTCGACGGCGCGGGCGCCTGGGCCGCAGGTGCCGCTGATGTCGCAGGCGTTGCGCTGATGGCCGGCGTGGCCGGTGCGGGTGCCGGTGCGCCCTCCGGCGCCTCTTTCCAGGCACCGGCCTTCTTCAGCTTGTCACGCAGGCCGGGGAATGGGAAACCGCCCGCATAGGCCTTGTGGGCATAGTCCAGCGACTGCGCGTAGTCCTTCTTGGTGAAGAACAGCAGACCCAGGTTGTAGGCGATGTTCGGATCGTTCGGCAGGGCCTCGTCGGCCTCTTTCAAGAGCTTGATCGCCTCATCGGTCTTGTTCAGTTTGCCCAGATAGGTGGCGTAGATCATCTTGGCAGTCGGATCGTGCGGGAAGAACGTCACCGCGCGTTCGAGATAACACTGCATCGAATACTTCGCGCCATATGGCTTGGTGGTGTGGCCGCGATCGGCCAAACGCATCATCGCAGCCAAGGCACGTGGATGGTTGGGATAGTTTTCGAGCGTATAGGCGATATCCCCACCAGGCATGGTGCCACTCGTGCCATGAATGCCGAGTTCGACATCCGAGGAGAAATGCGCGCGCTCGATGATGGCGAGCAACTGGGCATCTTCCCGCACCGAATAGTCACGGTTTTTCGGCCCCTTCACCATGGGGCAGTCTTCTTCCATGCCCCAGGCGAGCGGGGTCAACGCCAGCAGCAACAGCGCACACAGCAAACGGTCCTTCATCGCACCTCTCCAAATCAAGATATGGGCCTATCTAGCGTAGGCTTTGCGCTGAACGTGCGGATGCCGTTCAGCAAACCTGGTCCAGCAGCTCGGCGAACTGCCGGGTCCGCCCGCGGCGCGAGGACGCGCGCACCGTCTCGTCGCTCGCCACCGGCGCACGGCCAAGCGGGATATCGTCGAGGAAGCGTGTCAGGCGCACGGCGATGTCACCCGCATCGTCGAGCCGCGCGATCGAATCGACGCCCGCCGCCTTCAGCGTCAGCGCCGTGTCGCCAGCGGGATCGGTCAGTGCCAGGATCGGCTTCTGCGCGCGGAAGTATTCATACAGCTTGGCCGGTATCTGGCCGTTGCAGTTCGAGGCCTGCATCACCAGCAGGCCATCGACCGACAGCATTTCGGCCAGCGCATCGTTATAGGGGACAGCCGGCGCCAGCTCGACCAGATCGCCAATGCCGACATCGGCAATCTGCCTGGCGATAAAGGCGTCGTTGCCGGTGGCGCGCAGCCGAACCTTCAAGCGCGCGGCATCGATCCGGCCGGCCTGCTTCAAGCGCGCCAAGGCCGCGAACAGCTGGGTCGGATCGCGTTCGCTCGGGTAGACGATGCCGCTATGGAGCAGCACCTTCGGCCCCTGTGGCGGCGCTGCAAGCGGCGCCGGGCCTCGCAGGAAGGCCTCCTCGTCGTAACCGTTCTCGAGCAGCACCAGCTTGCCGTCGGTCAGCGCCGGATAGGTTTTCTGGTACTCGCGGATCGCCCCGGGCGAGGTAAACGTCGCGCGCGCGCAGCGTTTGAAGGTTTCCATCTCGATACGCTGGAAGGCACGCCAGGTAGCCGGGTCGGCCGGGTAGCCCTCCTGCGCCATCGGGTCGCGGAAATCGGCGATCCACGGCAGGCCGGAGAGCTTCTGCAAGGTCAGGCCGATCTTGTGTGCGGTGGCGATCGGGTAGGTCGACCAGATCGCATCGGGCTTATAGCGCCGGATCAGCTTGAGCCCGGCCGGCACCGCCCCCCACCACCAGCTTGCCCAGCGGTCGGGCAGTGCAAAGGCGCGCGGATAACGGCCCGCCAGTGCCAGATGGCGCGAGGTGTCGAGGGCAAAGGCGCGCTCGACGATGGTATTGGCGGGGATATCGGCCATCAGGTCGGCCGAAGTGTCCTGATAGGCGCGCGGATGGGCCGTCAACACGATCGGCTCCCAGCCGAATTCCGGCAGGTACTGAGAAAAGCGCAGCGCACGCTGGATGCCGCTCGACCCACGCAACGGCGGGTAGTGGTAAGCGATCAACAGCACCCGTTTTTTCTTCATTCACGCACCCAACTCAGTGTCCAGTCGGCAACGCGGTCGCGCCATTCGCGCCGCGAAAAGGTATGGTTGGCTTCCGCCAGCTCGCGTTGCGTCACGCGCGGGGCGGCAAGCTGCGCCTGCCAGTCGGGCGAGGCCGCCACCGCCTCGCGGAACTCGGCGGCAGTGAGATCGTCGCCAGACAGCACCAGCAGCACCCGCCCGGCAAAGCGCCGCAAGCCCTCGCACATGCGATCCGGCAAGGACAGGCTTGCATCGAGCCCCAGCTCGGCCACTGGCGCCGCCGGCTGCCTGGCCTGCGCGAGCTTGTCGACCAGTGAGCGCCAGGCGTCCTTCAGATCGACCCCGCCGCACAGCAGCTTGCGCCAGAACTCGGCGCTAAGCAGACGTTGACGGTAGTAATGCTTGATATAGGCACGCGCGAGCCCCGCCTCGGTGCGCACCCAGGGGTTGAGCAGCACCAGCCCGGTCACGCGCTTGTCGCGCCAGGCATAGAACAGGGCCGCAGAGGCCGCATCGCACAGACCCCAGATCACGACCTCGCGCACCGCTGGCGCCGCGTGCTGGAAGGCATCGATGGCGGCACGCAGATCGTCATCGATCTGCTCGAAATTGTGCAGCTCGCCACCGGCATCACCCATGCCACGGTAGTCGAAGCGCATCGCAGCGATGCCGTGCCGGGCCAGGTGCCGGGCCAACAGCACGAACTGGCGGTGGCTACCGGCGCGATACTGCGGCCCGCCCACCACGATCAGCACGCCTCGCTCGGCCATGCCGTTTGCGGGCAGACTGATGATGGCGGGTAGCGACTCGCCCTGGCAGTCGAATGTCAGCGCCGACTCAGACCAGGACACGACGCTCCTCCTGCGCAGCAAGCGTGGCATCGAGCAAGGCCGGTACGTCGGTAATCTCCTGCGTGGACCAGAATGGCTCGCCGATCACCGCCTGCAGGGCAATCTCGACACCTGCCGCGCAGCGCTCCGCAACGAGCTTGTCGATCACGCCAGGCAAGGGGCGGTCGGCGGATGTCTGCAATTCGAACCAATCGACCTGCTGGCCCGGCTGCAACAGCGTGGCCAACTTGCACGCCGCCATAGGCAGGGCCAGTGCAGGCGCCAGCTCATAGCCGGCGACCTCGACGTTCGCACCAGCCTGCAGATTCTGCTGCAGCTGCTGGGTGGTGAGCCCTTCGCCACCCGCGAGCATCTGGTTCGCCACCCTCAGGCGCAGGAACTGGGTAAGGAATTGTTCGCCATGGAGTACCGGCGACCATAACAGCAAGCGTCGGCAATCGGCATCGCTGGCGGCATGGGCGGCCGCCAGCAGGGCACCGAGGCGGCAGCCCCACAGCATCGGCGCCTGGCCGTAACGGCTGCGCATCCAGGCCACGGCGTGGCCCACATCGTCGAGCCAGCCCGACCAGCTGGCATCGCTGAAATCCCCCGCGCTGTCGCCGCAACCGCAGAGATCGATCTGCAGCACCGCGATGCCGCGCTGCGCCATGCGACGCGCGGCCATAGCTGCCATACGGCGGGACTTGTTCATTTCTTCGGCGAACGGGTGCAGGTAGACCGCACACGCCCGCGTTTCGGTCAGGGACGGATAATGCAGGCAGAAACGCTGGCCCGCCGGCGTCTCCAGAAAGAAGGCATCCGGCCCTGCCACGTTGCTCACGCGCCCGACTTGGCGTCGACGAAGGCCACCAGACTGCCAACACTGGCAAAGGTATCGGCGCTGATCTCGTCGTCGGAAATGGTAAAACCGAACTGTTCTTCGAGGGCTGTTATAAGATTGATCACGGCGATCGAGTCAAGCTCGGGGATGCTCCCCAGCAGCGGGCTATCCTCGGTAAACTCATCCACGCGGTCGCCCAGCTGCAGCACGTCCTTGAGCAGACCCTTCACTTCCATCAATGTCGCCATGTTCCTGTACTTTCAACCACATCCAATATGCAAACGGCCGCAAACCCGCCAGCCCCGGTGCGCCCGATTATCTGCGGCGGCGATAGCATTGGCAAGGCGAACGGGGCCTCTGGGCCAACATCTTCAGCAGTCGACACGGAACCGTCAAAACATGCGGCAGGCTCCATGTTATTATGTTAAAGACATTTTCTTAAAACACGATTTTATGCTTTTTCCATGAGCACCGAAAACAGTTTTCCTCCGCCTGCCATACCGAAAGACCCGGTGCTGTCGTGGGCAGCCCTGTTTGGCGGCAACCGCAGCAAGCTACCCTCGGTGCTCTCGCTCGACCGTCTCGAATACCTGACCAGCGGCCGCATGGGCATTGCCAACGCCTTGTTCTCGCTGGGCCTCAAGCGTGGCAGCCGGGTGCTGGTGCCGGCCTACCATTGCAATGCGATGATCGAGCCGATCGTCTGGATCGGTGCCGTGCCGGTGTTCTACCGCATCCATCCCGACACCAAGGTCGACCTAGAACATGTCGAGCAGCTGGTGGCCAAGCACCAGCCGGCCGCCATGCTGGTGACGCACTATTTCGGCTTTCCGCAGGATGGCCACAAGCTGGCCGAGTTCTGCGAGCACCACCGGCTGCCAATGATCGAGGACTGCGCCCACGCATTCTTCGGCGAAGTCGGCGGACAGGCCATCGGCAGCTTTGGGGAATACGCCATCGCCTCACCCTGGAAGTTCTTCCCCATCTACGACGGTGGCTGCATCGCCATGCGCAATCCCGCCGCCAAGCGACTGGAGTTGAAGCGCCCGGAGCTGTCGTTCCAGCTCAAGTCGACCATCAACACGCTCGAAAACGCGCTGCAGTATGGCCGGCTGTCTGGCGCCAACCTCATCGCCAAGCCGCTGCTGTGGCTCAAGGATACGCTCTGGAACCACACCAAGCGCATTGCCGGCCCTGGTGTATCGGCCCTGTCCGCCGCCCCTAGCTCGGCCGAGGGCGGTACCTCGTTCGAGCCGCAGTGGATGGACAAGCGCATGTCGCTGCCGTCGCGCTGGCTGATGCGTGCCAGCAGCTTCGACCGCATCATCTCCAAGCGACGCAGCAACTACCAGAAGCTGCTCGACGCGTTTCGCGACACCGAAGGCTGCCACCCCCTCTATCCGGAACTGCCGCCGACGGTCGTCCCTTATGTCTTTCCGCTGGTCATGGACGAGCCCGAAAAGGTATTCGTGCAGCTCAAGCGCCAACGCGTTCCCATCATCCGCTTCGGCGAACACCTGTGGCCCGGCGTTGATGCCGCGCTGTGCCCGGTCAGCACGGACCTGTCGCGCCGCGTATTCCAGTTTCCCTGTCATCAAGAATTGTCGGGCAAGGAGCTAGACTGGATGATCGACACCATCAAGACGACGCTGCACGCGGCGTCCGCAAGCAAGACTGGAGCAGCACGATGAAATGGCGACTGGAGCCAATCTCAGCCTTTGAACGCCATGCCGGCGATTGGGACAGGCTCAACAACGCACGCGGCGGATCGGTGCTGCAGGGCGGCGCGTTCATTACCCCGCTGCTGCGTGAATTCGCACAGGGCGACGAACGGCTGGCCATCGGCAGCGACGCAGGCGGCATCCAGGTAATGACCATCGTGCGGCAGGATAGGCGCGGTGCCTGGTCAACCTTTCAGCCGTCGCAGGCGCCGATCGGCCTGTGGGTGCAAGCCGCGGGCCTCGACATGGTCGAACTGGCGGCCTCGCTCGTGCCGGCTCTGCCCGGCGCCGCGCTGCTGCTCGGCATCCAGCAGATGGACCCGGACCTGCGCGAGCGGCCGGCCACCAACGGGCGCACCGCGACACAAGACTACATCCAGACGGCCCGTGTGACGCTCGACGGCAGCTTCGACGACTACTGGGCGAAGCGCGGCAAGAACCTGCGCCAGAACATGAAGAAGCAGGCCAACCGGCTGGAGCGTGAAGGCATGGCCACCCGGCTCGAACGCATCACCGACCCGGCCCAGGTACCCGCCGCGATTGCCGATTACGGCAGGCTGGAGAGCGCCGGCTGGAAATCGGACACCGGCACTGCGGTCCACCCGGACAATGCCCAGGGGCGCTTCTATACTGCTTTGCTGGCCGATTTCATCACGGCCGGCCGAGGCGCGATCTACCGCTACTGGTATGGTGACACCGTGGTGGCGATGGATCTGTGCATCGAGGGGGCGGAAGAAATGATCATCCTCAAGACCACTTACGATGAGTCGATACGCGATACCTCGCCGGCCTTCCTGATGCGCCACGAATATTTCCCGCAACTGTTTGCAGAAGCCCGGCTGAAGCGGATCGAATTCTATGGCAAGCTGATGGAGTGGCACACGCGCTGGAGCGACGAAGTACGCACGCTGTACCACGTCAACGTCTACCGCTGGGGCTTCTTGCCCAAGCTGCGTGACATGCTCAAGCGCAACCGCCCGGCGGCCGACACGCCGGCCGAGAACCTGGGCGACGCCTCCTGATTCCACGACTGCGACTTCTCATGCCCAAGCTCGTTCACGAACTGATCGACCACACCGCGCAACGCCATCCCGAACAGGAGGCCCTGCGCTACCAACAAACCAGCCTCGGCTATCGCGAACTCGCGGCCCTGCTCGGCCAGTTCTCGAGCGGCCTGACGGCGCTCGGGCTGGAAAAATCGGAGCGCGTGGCAATCTATCTGGAAAAGCGCTTCGAGACTGTCGTGTCGATGTTTGGTGCGGCCGCCGCCGGCGGCGTCTACGTGCCGGTCAACCCATTGCTGAAGGCCGAGCAGCTTGGCTACATCCTGCAGGACTGCAATGTGCGCGTACTGGTTACCTCGCACGAGCGGCTGCTCGCGCTGGCGGACAGCCTGCAGCATTGCCATGACCTGCGCACCATCGTCGTTGTCGGCTTGAAGCCCGGCGCACAGGCCGTACCCGGCGTCACGCTGATCGGCTGGGACGAGTTCATGGCCGAGCCAGCGCTTGCTCCACAACACCGGCTGATCGACGGCGACATGGCCGCCATCCTCTACACCTCGGGCAGCACCGGCAAACCCAAGGGCGTGGTGCTGTCCCATTGCAATATCGTGGCCGGCGCCGAGTCGGTGGCCGAGTACCTAGAGATCAATGCCGACGACCGCCTGCTGTCGGTGCTGCCGCTGAGCTTCGACTACGGCATGAACCAGCTGACGACGGCCTTCCTGACCGGCGCCACGGCGGTATTGATGAATTACCTGCTGCCGCGCGACATCGTGACGGCCTGCGCGCGCGAGCGCATCACCGGCCTGGCCTGCGTGCCGCCGCTGTGGGTGCAGCTCGCCCAGCTCGAGTGGCCGGGTGACGCGGCCCGCCACCTGCGCTACTTCACCAATTCCGGCGGCCATATGCCGAGCGCCACGCTGGCGGCGCTGCGCAAATCGCTGCCGAATAGCAAGCCCTATCTTATGTATGGTCTGACCGAGGCCTTCCGCTCCACCTATCTGCCGCCGGACGAGGTGGAGCGCCGCCCCGACTCGATGGGCAAGGCCATCCCCAATGCCGAGATCATGGTGTTGCGCGAGGATGGCAGCGCCTGCGCCGCCAACGAACCGGGCGAGCTGGTGCACCGCGGCGTACACGTATCACTCGGCTACTGGAACGATCCGGCCAAGACTGCCGAGCGCTTCAAGGCCATCCCTGCCGTGCAGCCGGGTCTGGTGATTCCCGAGCTGGCGGTATGGTCGGGCGACACCGTGCGCCGCGACGAGGAAGGCTTCTTCTACTTCATCAGCCGCCGCGACGAGATGATCAAGACCTCGGGCTACCGTGTGAGCCCGACCGAGGTCGAAGAAGTCGTCTACGGCACCGATCTGGTCGGCGAATGCGCGGCCTTCGGCGTACCGCACCCGCAGTTGGGCCAAGCCATCGTCGTGGTCGCCAGTGCCAAGGGGAACGCCACGCTCGACACCGCCGCCGTGCTGGCCGCGTGCAAGCGCCAGCTGCCCGCCTTCATGCTGCCGCACCACATCGAACCGCGTAGCGGCAGCCTGCCGCGCAACCCGAATGGCAAGATCGACCGCAAACTGCTGTCGGCCGAGCTGAACCACCTGTTTGAACAAGAATGAGCCGATGAGTACCAAGCCCGTCCACGCCCCGACCGACCAGTTCCCGACTCACGCCAATTGTCTTCACCTCGGCGGCATCGCACTCACCCAATTGGCCGAGCGGGTCGGGCAGACGCCGTTCTACGCCTATGACCGGGCGCTGCTGAGCGCCCGCGTCACGTCGCTGCGTGCCGCGCTGCCGGCCGGCATCGAGCTGCACTACGCCATGAAGGCCAACCCGATGTCTGCCGTCGTGCAGCACATGGCCGGGCTCGTCGATGGCCTCGATGTCGCCTCGGGGCGTGAACTGCGCGTCGCGCTCGACACCGGCATGAACCCGGCACGCATCAGCTTCGCCGGGCCCGGCAAGTCCGAAACCGAGCTGCGTCAGGCGATCGCATCCGGCATCACCCTCAACGTCGAGTCGGAACGCGAGCTCGAACGCGCCGCCACACAGGGCCAGCAGCTTGGCCTGCGGCCACGCGTCGCGGTGCGCGTGAACCCGGACTACGAGCTGAAATCGTCGGGCATGAAGATGGGTGGCGGCCCCAAGCAGTTTGGTATCGACGCCGAACGCGTACCCGATGTATTGAGCCGGATCGGCCAGCTCGACCTGGATTTCGAAGGCTTCCACATCTTCTGGGGTTCGCAGAATCTGAAGCCCGAGGCCATCATCGAGGCGCACGACCAGACCTTTGCGCTCGCCTACCGGCTGGCCGAGCATGCGCCGAGCGCGCTCAGGACACTGAACATCGGCGGCGGCTTCGGCATCCCCTATTTCCCCGGCGAAAGTCGGCTAGACCTGGCGCCGATCGCCGACAATCTGGCGAGGCATTTGCCGCAGACCGCGTCCCGACTGCCCGGTGCGGCGGTGGTAATCGAGCTTGGCCGCTATCTGGTTGGCGAGGCTGGCGTTTATGTCTGCCGCGTGATCGACAAGAAGGTCTCGCGCGGCCACACCTATCTGGTGACCGACGGCGGCCTGCACCATCACCTGTCGGCCTCGGGCAATTTCGGCCAAGTGATCCGCAAGAACTATCCGGTGGCTATCGGCAATCGCATGGACGGCGCTCGCGAAACGGTATCTGTCGTCGGGCCGCTGTGCACCCCGCTCGATCTGCTCGGCGACAAGATGGATCTGCCCGCGGCCCAAGTTGGCGATCTGGTCGTGGTGTTCCAGTCCGGCGCCTATGGCCTGACGGCGAGCCCGACCGGCTTTCTGAGCCACCCGGAGCCGACCGAGGTGCTGGTGTGACGCGCAAGCGGCGACGATCCGCCCGCGCGACGGCGCCCAACGAATTTTCCATACACAGGTTTAAAGACACGATATGAGTGGACTTTGCGGTTGGGTCGGCCATCATGCCGATCCGCAAACGGCACGCGACACGCTCGATCGCATGCTGTCCGAGCTCACGCGCTTCGACGGCGCACGGCCAGCCCTGGCGCTCGATGCCGGCGCCGCCGTCGGCGGCGCGCTGCTGAAGCATGCCCCCGTGATCCATCACGACGGCGGTGTCATGGCCATCGTGGTCGGCCATCCGCGCATGACCTCGCCCACCTGGCATTCGCTGGAAATGCGCCACGGCATCGCGGCGGCCCTGGCGGAAGGCTATGCCAAGCTCGGCACCGAGATTCTCAAGCATGTGGCCGGCGGCTTTGCCTTGGCGCTGGTCGACACGATCCGCCAGCGCGCATTGCTCGCCACCGACCGCTTCGCCTCGCACAACCTCTGCTATGCGGAGCTCGACGATGGGCTGGTGTTTGCGAGTCACGCGCGCGCCCTGCGCCAGCACCCCGGCGTGACGGGTGAGCTCGACCCGCAGGCGATCTACCACTATCTGTATTTCCACATGATCCCCGGCCCGGACATGGTTTACCGCGACATGCGCCGCCTGCAGAACGGGGAATACCTCGAATGGCGCGACGGCAAGGTGCACATCGCGCGTTACTGGGAGCCGGTTTTCGTCGAGAGCCAGGCACGCGGCTTCGTCGAGCAGAAGGAAAGCTTCATCAGCCTGATGCGCGAGAGCGTGCGCGAAGCAAGCCTGGAAGCGGAGACCGGTTGCTTCCTGTCCGGCGGCACCGACAGCTCGACCATTGCCGGCATGTTGACCGATGTCTCGGGCAAACCGGCACGCACTTACTCGATCGGCTTCGAGGCCGAGGGCTACGACGAAATGGCCTTTGCCCGGCTTGCATCGAGCCACTTCAAGACGCGGCACACCGAATACTATGTGACGCCGGACGACGTGGTCGATGCCATCCCCAAGATCGCGGCGATCAGCGACCAGCCGTTCGGCAACGCATCCGCCGTGCCGGGCTACTACTGCGCCCGCATGGCGCGCCAGGACGGTGTCGAGCGCATGCTCGGCGGCGATGGCGGCGACGAGCTGTTCGGCGGCAATGCCCGCTATGCCAAGCAACAGGTGTTCGCGATCTATGAGCGCGTGCCGGGCGGGCTGCGCAACGGCCTGATCGAGCCGCTCGCTTTCAATCTGCCGCAGGCCATCCCCGTCATCCGCAAGGCACGCAGCTATATCGAACAGGCCAAGACGCCGATGCCGGCACGGCTCGAGAGCTACAACCTGCTCGAGCGTTTCGGCGCGGACAAGGTGCTGACGCGCGATTTCCTGTCGCGCATCGACCCGGCGCAGCCGCTGACGATGCTCAAGCACACCTGGAACCAGGCCCACGCCCGTGACATGGTCAATCAGATGCTCGCGCTCGACTTCAAGTACACGCTGGCCGACAACGATCTGGTCAAGGTCAACCTCGCCTGCGAGCTGGCCGGCGTCGATATCGCCTACCCCATGCTGCATGACAAGCTGACCGCCTTCTCGCTATCGCTCGAGCCGGGTTGGAAGCTCAAGGGCCAGCAGCTGCGCTGGTTCTTCAAGGAGGCGCTACGCGGCTTCCTGCCGGACGACATCATCACCAAGGAGAAGCACGGTTTTGGCCTGCCCTTCGGTCCTTGGCTGCAGAAGCACGCCGGGCTGCAGCAATTGGTGCAGGACAGCCTGACCGATCTGAAGCCGCATGGCATCGTGGCGCCGGACTTCATCGACGAGGTCATGAGCAAGCTCAGGGAACACCCCGGCTACTATGGCACGATGGTGTGGATATTGATGATGCTATCGCAGTGGTTGCGCGAGCAGCGCACCAGCCGCTGAGCCTGGCCTGACCGCGTGCTGGTCAGGCCAGCGCGTAGTTGTCGCGTCGATAGTTCGACGCCAGCCTCAGGGAAAACTTCAACGGCTGCAAATCCCAGGGGGTGAAACGCGGCAGCTGGAACAGGTCCGCCCCTGGGCGGGCCGCACCCCAGGCCGTCGACACGGCGGCATCGAAGCCGAGTTCACGCACGATGGCCGCATGTTCGGCGGCATAGTCCTGATTCGGCCCGCCATTGGGATAGGCAAACAAGCGCGGCCGATAGCCGACGATCGCCTCGAGCTCGGCGCGGCCATCCGCGATCTCCGCCCGCGCGGAGGCCACATCAAGCCGGGACAGGATAGGATGGGTGCGCGTGTGCCCGCCGATGTCCACCCCCGTTGCCGCAGCCAGCTGCTTGAGTTGCGGCGTGGTCAGCATCATGTCAGTTGGCTGGGTGATCCGCAGTGCATCGACCAACTGGTTTACGCGGTCCTCGCGTGCCTGCCATTCGAGATACTTGAGCTTGCCGAGCAGGTCGCGGATCGCGGCCTGACGCGACGCCAGATCGCCAACCTCATGGACGCCGAGGCCGCATGACTGCAGGTCCAGGTGGCCGGCCGGCACCGTGCGCATGGCGTGGATCACGCGGTCGTTCCACATGATGCCACCATCGAGATAGGCCGTTGCGACGAACACGGTGGCCGGTAGGCGGTAGCGCTGCAGGATGGGCAGCGCTACCGTCAGGTTGTCGGCATAGCCATCGTCGAAGGTGATCGCCGCCGCCGCACGCGGCAAGGTACCCGACGCCAGGCACGATACGGCCTCTTGCAGCGGCAGCACGTTGAAGTGGCGGGCGAGCAGCCGCATCTGCCATTCGAAACGCTCGGCCGTTACCTCGCCCGGAAACAGCGGGTCTGCCGTGGGCAGCACGCGATGATAGATAAGGATGTTGAGGCCATGTTTGATGCCATCGCCTCCCGCCAATCGGTTGATCAGGCCCAGCACGTGCACACCTTGTCCCGCAGTTGATTGTTCATTGCCGCGCCCCGCCTCACACCGGCCTTGCCCGCGCCGACCTCATCGGCCGCCGCGCTTCATGCCAGACGGGCTGCAGCGCGCGCTCGCGGGCCAGCCAGCGGTCCATGCAGGAGAGGATGACGAGGAGGTAGTAAGGCAGGTCGAAGTAAGCCAGGCTCAGGAAGGCACCGCCGACCGCGAAACCGGCCAGGCTCACCTGTGCCATACGGGCGAACATGGTGATCCATGCCAGATCGGCATCATCCTTGGTCGTCTTGATCAGGCGCGAGGCGAGCCGCCAGATCATGATCCCCAGCAAGATGAACAAGCCCAGCCCGACGAAGCCGTGCTCTCCCAGTATCTGGAAATAGATACTGTGCGCGGCATGGATATCGCTCGGGTCGGGCGCATAGCGGGCAAACGTTGCGCCGTCATAGATCTGGAAGCCGCCGCCAAAGAAGTTGTCGCAAGCCAGCCGGTAGGCCATGATCCACGCGTTGATGCGCCCCATGGCCGAACCGTCTTCCTGATAGTTGTTGATGGTATCCATGCGCGCGTGCCAGGCATCGGGCATAAAGATCAGCATGGCCGGCGCAGCCAGCGTGATCGCCAGCCCCACGATGAGTTTTCGACTGCTCTTGAGCCAGAGAAAGGTGGCCATCGCCACGATGGCCAGAAACGCGCCGCGCGACTGCGTGCCGAGTGCCGAGATGGCGCTTGCTCCCATCACGGCGAGCAGTCCCCATTTGATCCGCCTGTCGTGCACCTGCTCATGCAGGTAGTAAGCGAGTGGGATGACGACGATGAGCGCCAAGCCCATCTCGTTATTGCCTTCGATAAACGAGCCTGCCGGCCCCCATACCTTGAAATCGCCGCCGCTGGTCAGGGTAAAGATGCCGCCCTTGAGGCCAAGCAGACCGATGGACAGCGTCACCACCCAGATCAGCCATTCGATGTGCTTTTTCTCATGCACCAGCAGGATGGTCACGAACAGCATCAGCATGATCTTCATGACCTTGCTCCACATGTCCATGACCACATTGGGGTAGAACGAGAACGGCAGGGTGATGCACATCCAGAGCAGGAAGAGCATCCAGACCGCCAGCGCCGCCGAAAACTTGGGCGCATGCACTTCCTTGTTACGGAGCACCGTCGCCAGCAACGTTGCCCCGCCCACCACCACGGCAACCGGAAAGTCGTAGGCGATGCCCCAGGTAAAGCGGTGCGGGTTCATCAGGCTGATCCATGCCCACAACAACGCCCCCACCCAGGGGCGTTGGAACACCATGGGGATGGAACCAAGAATGAAGGCTAGCAGGGCATAATCGCGCATGTTGATCGCTACTCAAGTACTCATATAAACCGGACCGTTTGACCGATCCCTATCTCGGGGCGGAGACCAAGTCACCTCGCCGGCCCTTGCGCAAGCGCTCGAGCCAGGCCACGGCGCGTGGCTGCAAGCGCAGCTCCAGCCCCCACGCCAATGCCAGCACCGGCGGCAGGCACAGCAGCGCCGCCGATACCGGCCAATGCAGTTTTTCCGTCACGGCGCGGGCCCATGCCAGCGCCGGGTAGTGCACGAGGTACAGCGCATAAGACACCGCCCCCAGGGGCAGGAACAGCCGTATCAAGCCCCCCCTGGCCCGCTGCCGCCAGGCCAGGCCGTCCGACCACACCCATAGCAGCACGATGGCCGCCAGCAACAGCACACGCCAGCAGAACATCGCCATGTCATGCGATACCGCCTTCACCGATGCAATCCCCAGCACCGCGGCCAGCCCGAGCACCATGGCGAGCGACGCGAGCATGGCCTGCCGGCGGCTGATCTCACCCCAGCCGGCCACGGACAGGGCCAGCAGCGGAAACAGCGCGGCCACCCAGAGCGGCTCTTCCCAGCGCAGCCAGGCCGACTCCGCCACCGTCCAGCCGGCAGCTGCCGCCAGGAACACCTGCGCATACATCAGCCAACGGGGCCAGGCCAGGCGCATGCCGTGCCGCCTGACATCGGCCACCCACGCCCCAAGACACCAGACATAATACAGTTGTAATACGTTGAATACATGGTGACATTGCCACCCATCGAAGAAAATTGCCGCCACACTGGCGATAGCGCCGGCGAGCACCGCGCCGCCGATCGTGAAACGCCGCGCCAGCAGCCAGAAAAACGGATATATCAGGTAGTAGAACATCTCATAGGACAGCGACCAGAACGGCGGATCGCTCGGCAGCACCGTCGCGATGCGCCCGCAGGTGCCGGCACGATCAGTCAGGAACAGCAGCGAATAGATCACGTCGCGCCAGCCCCAGGCCTGCCATTTCTCGTCGTAGCCGGGCAGGGCCAGCCACTTGCCCAGCCACAGCACGGCCAGCAACCCGGCGACCACCACGAAGAAGATCGGCACCACCCGGCGCAGACGCAGGTAATAGTAGAGGCGGACGCCAGCCCAGGTATCGAGCGGCCGGTCGAGGCTAGCGTAGTGGATGCTGAAGCCCGACAGCAGGAAAAAGAACAGCACTGCCTGGTGCGCATAGGCGCTGGCCATGTCGACGAGCAGTGGCCAGCCGCTCAATGAATACTTGTAGCCAAGTATCTGGAACACATGCGCGAGCACCACATAGCTGGCCGCCAGCCCACGTCCGGCATCGACCGCCGCGATATGGGCCGGTGCTGGGCGAACGCGGGGCCCGGCGTGGGTCATGCTCAACGGGGCTGGCAGTGTTGCCAGCAACGCACATAGGGGCGCACGAAGCTGACGACGTAAGCGGTATCGCGCACACCCCATTTCATGGCCCACAGCATCAGGCGCAGCTTGAGCCTGTCGATGACATGCGACGGAAACGGCGCACTGCGCAACAGTTCAAGCCCCTCCTCGACCACCTTGCGGCGGCGCTCGGCCACCACGTCGTCCGAGAACACATCACGCCACTGGTAGCGCAGCCCCTCGGGCATCGGCAATGGGCATGCTTCATGGCCGGGGTAGCTCTGCCACGGCACTTCGCGCGCGGCGGCGGGAAACTGGCCGAGCCACAGGTTGTAGAAGCGATGGCGCAGGAAGCCATCGATCGGCGAAGCCAGGATGCCCGCCATGAAATGCGCATCGAAGAACGGCAGGTGCAACTCGATGCGGCGCACGTCGATATTCTCGAAATGATCGGCCAGATGGCGACGCTGATCATTGTTCATGAGGAACAGGTGCAGTGCCCGCCCTCGGTCGGCGCAATGCTGCGTATTGACCTCGTCGACGATGCCCTGCACCGGCAAATCGGCCAGCCTGGCCACCGCATCGCGCTTGAGAACGGATCGCGGCACGGCCAGATGCTGCTTGTCGAGAAAGGCCTGGGCTGCCTCGCGCAGTTTGCCCTGGCGCGCCATCTGCACCATCTCGGGCGTCAGGTAGACGTGCCCCACGCCCACACTGCCACCATCGCCGGACCAGATCAGGCGCGGGTGCTCGGGCTCGGCCTCGCCAGCCTGCAGCGAGTCGTGCCAGAGATCGAAGATCCGGCGCTGCTGCTCGCCGAATGCCTCGCTGCGCTGCGGCAGGGCCAGATGCCGAGTCCCCAGACGCTTGGCGATCTCGGCGCCGAACAGCTCGTCTTGCGTGCCGACTGGCGCGAAATTGAGCGTATGGATATGCGCGCCGACATCGCTCAGCACCGCCACGATCGCACGTGAATCGAGCCCGCCGGAGAGGAAGGACAATGCCGTCCTGTCACCCCGCAAGCGGCGCGCAACGGCGTCCTTGAAACGCGCATACAGCGTGGCGGCCAGCTCGTCCTGCGGCAGATCCAGCGCCGGCAGCTCGTCCCAGCGCCAGTAGCGTATATGGTCGATACGGCCGTCATCGAAGCTGACCACCTCGCCGGCAGCAATCGTATGGACGCCCTCGAAAATGGTGCGGTCCGCCAGCGGGAAGGTGAAGCATGCCTTCTCGGTCACGCCACGCAGATCGATGCGGCGTTCCACCAGCGACAGCCGTTCAAGCACGCGGAACGCGGTGGAGAACACCACCCAGTCATCGTTGGCCCAATAGTAGACAGGACGCACGCCGAGCTTGTCCGCGACCAGGTGCAGGCGCCGGCTGGCGGGGTCGAAATGGGCTGCTGCGAAGGTGCCGCGGCATTCACGCAGCGACGACCAGTCGCCAGACTGCCAGTCCCGATGCAGGGCCTGCAGATCCGCATGGCGCCCGTCATGCCGTTCGAGATAGATCGGGTCACCCGCGAGCAGGCTGACGTCGCCCTGCTCGCCATCGACGATGCCGGCATGGCCATAGGCGCCGATATCGACCTTGGCCAGCAGCCAGTCCGCGCCGACGCGCGTCATCACCTGCTCGCCCGGATGGCGCGACAGCAGCTCGCTCAGCTCGCGCCGGGCCGGCTCAGGGATAGGTCGCCCAGGGCGACGCGACACGATGCCCGCAAAGATCGTCATGCCGACACCCCGTGGCATGGACTTGTCCGCGCCAGACACAGCGGCGACACGCTTGCACGGCGCCAGTCGTTTCGATCCTTCATGTTCCTCCGCCTATCCATCGATTTAACCACGCACGACCCGCAATACATTCAAGAAACGCTCCCGACCGACTACCCAGAACGTGCCCGCATAGGCCGTCGCGCCAGTCGCCACCAACAGCACCAGCGACACCACCGCACCAACATCCAGCGGCAGCAGATAGCGTATCAGCGCCACCATGGCATACATGCCCAAGGAGATCGCCAGCGGCAGCTTCAAATTCGCGTAGAAATCCTGCAAGGGAACGCCGGCAGCCTCCAGCAAGCGCTTCATATTGCCGACGAACAACAAGGGCACCACCAGCAGCCAGGCGATGGAAACGCCGGGCAGGCCGAACAGGCAGCCGACATAGAAAGCCGGCGGCATCAGCAGCATGCCCTGGAAGGTGTTGCGCACATCGATATCGGGACGACCAATGCCCTGCACCGCCGTAGACATGTAACTACCGAGCATGCGCAAGGGGATGATCAGTGGGATCAATTGCAAGGGCAGCGCAGCCTGGGACCATTTGGCACCGAGCACGACCGCGACGATTTCCTGCGCGACGCTGGACATGCCCCAGAACAGCGGAAAGGCAATGAAGGAAATCACCCCCACACCAGCCACGATGCTGCGGATGACGGTCTCCTTGTCGTCCTGGATGCGCGCGAAACCGGTCAAGGCAACCTGATTGATGATCGTCATCACCTTGTTCATTGGCATCGCCGACAGCTGGATCGCGACCGAGTAGAAGCCGAGCGCCTCCTTGCCGAGCACCTTGCCGACGATGAAGACATCGGCCTGCGACATGAAGAACCACATCACGCGGCTCAGTGTCACGTTGCCGCCGATGGCCAGCAGCTGCCGGCTCTCGGCGAAGGTGAAGCGCGGCCAGACACGCAGCGGTGCGGCGAGGTTCACCCACACGCCGCTCCAGATCGTGGATGCCAGCGTGCCGCCGACCAATGCCCAGACACCGTAGCCGAGCCAGGCCATGACGATGGTGGTGAGCCCCGAGACCAGCGCGCCCGACACCTCGATCATCGAGAACACCTTGAAGTGCATCTCGCGTTGCAGCATCGCCCGCGGGATCGAGGCCAGCGCGCCGAGCACGAACTGCAGCGACAGCACACGCAGCACCGCGGTCAGCCGTGGCTCGTTGAAAAACTGCGAGATCAGCGGCGCCGCCAGCATCAGCAAGAGGCACAACGATACGTTGAGCAGCAGCATCGCGCCGAACACTTCGGCCAGCCGCTCCTTGGGACAGTCGCGCGCCTGGATCACGGCGACGCCGAGTCCGAGGTCGGCGAACATGTACATGAACGAGACAAACACCGTCGCCATGGCCATCAGGCCATAGTCGTCGGGCACCAGCAGCCGCAGCACGACGAAGGTCATGCCCCAGTTGAGTACCTGGCCCGACAGTTTGGCGATGGAAATCCAGCGCAACGATGAAACGATGGAACTGCGTGTTGCCTGCACTGGGCTACCCTTGGAATGCGGCCAGCTCTGCGGGCTCGGCGTAGATGGTGATGCCCCGCTCGGCCAGATACTCGAGGCGGATATAGAAATCCTGCGCCGGCACGTACCAGGAGCGCGCCTCGCCAACCTTGCCCGGATGCAGGATGCCGGCCTTGAGGAAGTCCTGGTAGAAGAATTCGCGCAGGTCGGCTCGCGACTTGTTGTCGATACGACGCGGCACATAGGCCAGGTCGAGCGGCGTGACCGGCACCTCGATCAGTTGTCCCTGCCAGTCGCGACACTTGAGGCGATAGGTTTCCGTCATGCGCACCGGCAGCGGGAACTTGTCGAGCAGGCGATCTTCGAGCACGTGATAGAAGGTCACCGGCCCCATCGAGATGCCCAGCCCGAGCACCTTGGCATTGAGCTCGAGGCTGCGCGCCCACGGCGATCCCTCGCCGAAGATCGACGCGGCCTTGTGATGGTCACCCACGATGTAGGCGGCCTTGGGGCCGAGTGCCGAAACGGAATGGGTCGGGTGAATGCTGCGCTCGACCCCCGGCATCCTGATGAAGGTATCGGGCAGGGCACCAAGGTTGGAACCATGCACGCGCGGGTCGAACACATAATCGCTCATCTGGCAGGTCGAGTAGATCGTGCCGCCCGGCAGATAGTAGGTCGGCACTACCAGCGTACCGCCGGGCGATACCGCATCGTAGATCGCCTCGAGCACGGCACGCGGGCCGCCGTCGACATAGCCCAGGCTCTTCAGCGAAGAATGCAGCATGACCACGTCGCCGGGCACGATGCCCATCTCGCGCAGGCCGCGCGTGATCTCGGCCTTGGTGATGTGCGGCGCCTCGGCCTTGATCTGCGCATGGCGGCGGCGCGCGTTGACGGCCGCGAGCACCGATTTGACGGCAGCCTTGAGGCTAGCAAGCGGATTAGCCACGGCGACGCACGTCCAGTTCGAGCAGGTTGGCATCGATCATGAACTTGGGCGCCCAGTTCAAGTACTGGAAGGCGCCATAGGCCCCCTGCACCGGGAACGAGCCCTTGACCGCGCCACGCATGTCCGCCGGGCCGTCGATGCGGATCGTGCGGCGCACGAAACGGTTGGCGAGCGCGGCGGCGTCGAAATACTTCCTGTCGCCGGTGATCTCATACAGCATCAGCCAGCTGTGCGCGATCTGCACCTCGCCGGTGAGGCAGGACCAGTTCGCCGACGAGGACCAGTCGGGGTTCAGCGCGCCGGGCAGATAGCCGTCGTCGCGCAGCGCCGTCATCAGGCCATCGGCGGTCTTGATGGCGCGAGCCAGGATGTCGCTGTCGCCGCTGAAGCGGTGAGCCTCCATGAAACCACGCAAGGCGTAACCGAGCGTATGTGTCAGCGGGCGGTGCGGATTGCTCAAGCAGCAGTTGGCGAGCCAGCCGTTGGCTTGCTGCTGCGTCAGCGCCCAGCGGTTCTGCCTGAGCGCGGCCTCGGCATAGCCGCGATCGGCATCGATGCGGGCGGCTTCGAACAGGCCCCAGGCCACGTGGGTTTCATAGGTCTTGTCGCCGGCCTCGGCAAACGGTGTCGCATGCTTGCGCCAGCAGCCGTCCGGATCGAGCGAGTCACGCAGCCAGTCGGCCGCTCGGCGCATCGGCTCGCGATAGACATCGCCGAACTCGACCACGCCCGCCGCGAGCCCGAGCAGGATCTGCCCGGTGTTGAAGGTCACTGGGACGCGCACATCGGCATTGATGCGCCCGCCCATGAAGCCGCCCTCGGGAAACTGGATCGCCACCAGCCAGTCGATCATGTGCCGCGCGCGCTGGCGCGCGTCGTCATCGCCGTAGCGGTTGGCGTAGTCGATCATGGTCGGGATGATGTAGCCGGTGGTCTCGGGGTAGGACACCGCCCATCCCTTGGTCAGGCTGAAGTCGCGCGCCACGCCGCCATCGTGCGAGGCCGATTGGTCCTGGGCACGCTTGAGCCAGCCGATGGCCGCATGCACCACCGGCTCGATGCCGGGATCGGCCTGCGGCAGGCCGGCCTGGTCACGCGCCATTTCAGCCTTGGCCGCCTCGGGCAACTGCATTTGTTCGCGCCATTCGCGCAGCTTTGTCTTCGCGGCCGTCAACATGGTCGCAACTCCTTAGATCGGGTTAATTCGTGGCGGCGGGCACGCCCGCCTGTATCTGGCTCACCTTGCTCACCACATAGCGATACTTGCCGGTGCGTTCCGGCTCGATGGCGGCAAGGTATTCGATATCCGTCTGCACGTTGGCGCCAAGGCGGGCAGCAAATGCCCCGCGGATGCGCGCTTCGCTGGCGGCCCCCTGGAAACGCTCGTCCGTCACCAGTTGCAGCCGGCAGTGGCTGAGCGATTCCTGGATGATCTTAAACGCGTTCACGCCGGGCATGTCGCGCAGCACCATGGCGAACGCAACATCGTGGACCATGGTGCCGTCCTGTGCAATCAGCACGTCGTTGGTGCGCCCGCGCACCTCCTTGAGCAGCGGCAGGCCGCGGCCACAGGCGCATTGCGCGTCGTCGAGCACGGCGACATCGCCATTCTTGTAGCGGATGAACGGAAAGCCGCCGCTGTACAGATGCGTGACGACTACCTCGCCGGGCTCGCCCGCCGGCACGGGTTGGCCACGCTCGTCGACGATCTCGACGATGAGGTCCTCGGCCGTGATGTGCAGGCCGCCTTGCCGGCATTCATGCGCGATGAAGCCCGAATCGCGCCCGCCATAACCATTGGCCACCGGGCAGCCGAATACGCGCTTGAGCGTGTCGGCCTGATGCGGGTACAGCCGCTCGGCGGTGCAGAAGGCCACCTTGATGCCGAGATCGTCCATGCGCACGCGCCGTTTCTCGGCATGCTGGGCAATCAACGTCATCGACGACGGGTAGCCGAACAGCATGGTCGGCCGGAACGCGCGGATCTCGTCGAGGTAGCGATCCATGTCGGCCGGCTTGAGCGAGGCCGAAGGCATCAGGCGGCTGCGCATCAGCCAGTCGCGTGCGCGCCGCACGCGGTCCTGCGCCGACAGCTCGATGGCGGAACTCCAGATCACCAGCTCGCGGTCGCCGATGTCGACATCCCACCAGCGCGTGGCGCGCCACTTGGCCGCTACATCGTGGCTGACGCGCGTGTTGCCGATATTGAAGCGCAGGGGGTCGCCGGTCGAGCCGGTGGTCGAGAACAGCTTGACGGGTTCGTCACTGTCGGCCTTCAGCCGCTCGAACTCGCGCCGGATCACGTCCTTGGTCAACAGCGGCAGGCGGGCCAGATCGGCAACCGAGGTCACGCTGGCCGGGTCGAAGTCCAGCGAGCGGAACAGCTCGCGGTAGTAAGGCACCTGCCGCGCCGCATCGCCGAGAAAACCGTGCAGGTGCGACAGCTGCAGCGCCCGCACCTGCTCGCGCGACAGCCACTGCGTGCGTTCGAGCTCGCGCCGCACGGCCACCGTATCGTGGTGCTTGAGCCGCTCATGCATGGGGAACAGCAGGTTCGCGCACAGTGCGGTATAGATCCCCATCAGTGCCCCCTCTTGCCGGCTTGGCGGTAGGCCGCGAGCCACTGCTCGCGCACCACAGGCCAGGCATAGCGCTGCGCCTCGGCCAACCCGGCCGTGCGGAATGCGCGCGCCAGCTCGGGCTCCTGCATCAGGCGCAGGACGCTTTGCGCCATCGCGCGATAATCACGGGCCTCGACCAGGAAGGCCGTCCGACCATGCTCGGCCACGAATGGCACGCCGCCGACGCGCGTCGATACCACCGGCACGCCGCTGGCAAAGGCCTCAAGGATGGAAATGGGCATATTGTCGATGGTGCTCGGGTTGAGCATGACATCGGCCGAGGCGTAGAGTGCCGTCATCTGGTCGTTGTCGATACGGCCGGTGAAGGTCACCGCATCGGCGATACCGAGGTCCGCCGCGAGCTGTTCGAGCTGCTCGCGCTCGGGCCCCGAGCCGGCAATCGTCAACCGCGCCTGCTTGAGCTGCTGGCGCACCAGGGCGAAGGCCTGCAGCGCGCTCGGGATGTCGTAGATCGGCTCGAGATTGCGCGTGACGATCAGGTGCGGCGGCTCACGTCCATCGCGTTGCGCGGGCTTGAAGCGGTCGAGATCGATAATGTTGGGGATGACCTGGCCATCGACGCCGAAACGCTGGAACACCTCGCGCAGGAAGCCCGATGGCAGCACCAGCGCATCGACCTGCCTCAGGTAGCGCAGCACCCAGCCGGGCGCGTTGGCAAAAAACGTCTCCGCCCCGCCGCCCCGGTAGTTGACGATGATCGGCGTGCCGCGCAGACGGGCGATCATGATCGCCGGCAGGGCGAACAGATACCAGGACCAGCCCGAATTCGCCATCACGTGCATGACATCGGCGCGCCCCGCGGCACGCCACAGCGCGAGCTTGTAGGGCAGCAGCCGGAACAACGCGCGGATGCCCTTCAGGTGGGCGACGAAGGCCGGCCGGTAAGGTGCATTGACCTGCACCACCTCGACCCGGACGCCTTCCTCGCCGAGCAGGCGTGCGAGCTGACGACACTGGTTGGCCATGCCGCCGGAAGGCGGCGGCAAGGGGCCAACGAGGGCGACGCTCAGTTGCTCGCTCATCGGGCCGCTCCGTTGATCAGGCGCGGATAGATGCCCTGATAGCGGCCGACGCTCTTGGCCCAGTTACGCTCGGTCTCGACAAAACGCCGCGCGTCGGCCTTCATCTGCGGCCAGCACTGTGGCTGATTGACCAGGGCCAGCACCTGGCGCGCCAGGTCGGCCGCATCGGCAGCCTTGAACAGCACGCCCGTGACGTCGGGCTGGATCAGCTCGCGGTGGCCGCCGACATCGCTCGCAGCGACGAGACGCCCCTGCGCCATCGCTTCGAGCGGCTTCAGCGGCGTCACGAGCTCGGTCAGCCGCATCGGCAGGCGCGGGTACACCAGCACGTCGACGAGATCGTAATAGCGCGGCACCTCGGCATTCGGCACGCGGCCGGTGAACACCACCTTGTCGGCGATCCCGAGTGCGGCGGCCTGCTCGCGCAGCGCGGCCTCCTGATGCCCGCCGCCGGTCAGCAACAGGCGGATGTCCGGTTTCTCGCGCAACATCATGGGCAGCGCATCGAGCAGGATGTTGAGCCCCTCGTAGCCATAGAAAGAGCCGATGAACCCCAGCACCGTCTTGCCTT
This sequence comes from Chitinivorax sp. PXF-14, assembly GCF_040812015.1. Classification (NCBI taxonomy): domain Bacteria; kingdom Pseudomonadati; phylum Pseudomonadota; class Betaproteobacteria; genus Chitinivorax; species Chitinivorax sp. PXF-14. The sequence continues at coordinate 49,892 of NZ_JBFNXJ010000009.1, forward strand.
CGAGGCCCAGGCTGGCCTGCAGCGCACGATCGGGCTCGGCGCCGACGGTGAATTTCTCGATATCGACGGCATTGGGAATGACGGTAATCTTGTCAGCCGGGACGCCACGCGCCACGATGTCGCCGCGCAGCCCTTCGCAGATCGTCGTCACCGCATCGACATGCTTCAGCGCGTAGGTTTCGAGCCCGCGCGTGGCGCGGTAACGCAGCCCCCACTCCTTGCTGGTGCCGTGGTCAACTGCGGCATCCTCCCAGAATGCGCGCACCTCATAGACCACCGGGATGCCGAGCTTGCGCCCGACACGCAGCGCCGGGATTGCGTTCAGCACCGGCGAATGCGCGTGCAGCACATCAGGCTTGATGCGCCTCGCTACTTCTTCGAGTCGGCGTGCCGTCGCGTCGATCAGGGCGATTTCGCCGAGCACCGGCTTGCCTGCCATCCAGCCCTGGGCCGGCGGCGTGCGGAAGAAATGCAGGCCATCGATATCCTCCTCGGCCACCGTGCAGTTTTCCTGCTTGGGGCTGGTCAGGTGGAAGGTTTCCCAGCCCAGCTTGCGCTGTTCGCGCAGGATGGCGGCCGTGCGGAAGGTGTAGCCCGAGTGCAGCGGGATGGAATGGTCGAGAACATGCAGAATGCGCATCAGGCTGCCTCGACCGCTCGCCGGGTCTCGCTGCCCAGGCAGTTGCGCAGAAAGGATTCGAACATCAGCAAGGTCCACAGCGGCGCGCTGTAATCGCGGATACCCTTCTCGTGATGGGTGATCAGCTCGAGCAGGTAGTCGCGGTTGAACCAGCCGGTCTGCGCCAGCGTTTCGCCGAGCAGCGCATCGCGCACCTTCTGCTTGAGCGGGCCACGGAACCAGCCGGCAAGCGGCACGGCGAAGCCCATCTTCTGGCGGTACAGGATGTCGTTGGGCAGGTACGGTTCGAGCGCCTTCTTCAGGATGTATTTGCCCTCGCCGCCCTTGAGCTTGAGCTCCGGCGGCAGGCCGGACAGCCATTCCATCCACTGGTGGTCGAGCAGCGGCTCGCGCACTTCGAGCGAATTGGCCATGCTCGCGCGATCGACCTTGGTCAGGATGTCGCCGACCAGATAGGTCTTCATGTCGAGGTACTGCACCAGGCTCAGGGGATGATCGGTTGGCGCGCGGTCGGCATGGCGCATCATGGTGTTGATCGCGTGGTAGCCGCCGAGCTCGGCCATGAACTTGGGCGTGTAGAGCTTGGCGCGCATCGGCGTCTTGAAGATCGAGATGGCATGAAAATAGCCCTCGACCGAGTCGCGTGCCAGTGCCTCGAAGGTGGACTTGGCACGGAACACGCGCGGTGCCCAGTCGGCCTTCGGATACAGCGTGCCGAGCGTGCCGAACAGCGGGCGGCGCACCGACAGCGGCAGCGCCGAACGCAGCTTCTCTTCGCCAAGGTGGAAACGGTAGCGGCGATAGCCCGCGACGTTCTCGTCGCCGCCATCGCCGGACAGCGCCACGGTCACATGCTTGCGCGCGAGCTGGCAGACGCGGTAGGTCGGTAGCGCCGAGCTGTCGGCATAGGGCTCGTCGTACATGCCGGCGAGCTTATCGAGCAGGCTGAAGTCGTCGGGATCGACCTGCTCCACATAATGGTTGGTGTGATAGCGCTGAGCCACCTGCTGCGCGAACTCGGCCTCGTTGAATTTCGGGTCGCCGAAGCTGATCGAGCAGGTGTTGACCGGGCCTTCTGACAGCCCCGCCATCATCGCCACCACCGCGCTCGAATCGACCCCACCGGAAAGGAAGGCGCCGAGTGGCACTTCCGCCACCATGCGGATCTTCACCGACTCACGCAGGCGGCGCACCATTTCTTCCTGCGCCTCTTGTTCGCTGATCGCCCCGAGCGGCTTGAACGGGATGTCCCAATATTCGCGCGGCGACGGCATCGTCGTGCAGCCACGCGGCACCGTCAGCGTATGGCCCGGCTCGAGCTTGAGCGCCCCCATGAACACGGTGCGCGGCTCGGGGATGTAGCCGTAGGCGAAATAGTCTTCGATCGACATCGGATCGAGCGTCTTGTCGAACACCGGGTGGGCCGAAATCGACTTGAGCTCGGACGAGAAGGCCAGCGTGCCGTCAGGCAGCCAGGCGTAATACAGCGGCTTGACGCCAAGCCGGTCGCGCGCGAGGAACAGGGTCTGGCGCTTGCGGTCCCAGATCGCGAAGGCGAACATGCCGCGCAGGCGCTCGACACAGGCTTCGCCCCAGGCTTCCCAGGCGTGGATGATGACCTCGGTGTCGCTGTGTGTCTTGAACTGGTAACCCAATGCCTGCAGCTCGGGCATCAGCTCCTGGAAATTGTAGATTTCTCCGTTGAACACGATGACGACTGAGCCGTCGCCATTGAACATCGGCTGCTGGCCGCTCGACAGGTCGATGATCGACAGGCGGCGATGGCCGAAGCCGACCCCCGGCTCAAGATGCAGTCCACCCTCATCGGGGCCGCGGTGGTGTTGCAGGTCGTTGAGGTGCGACAACAGGCCACGATCGAACTCGCGTCTGCCCTTCAGATCGAATAGCCCTACGATGCCACACATGGCCTAGCTCCGTTCCTTGTTCTTGAGCCCGCCCTCGAGGGCAAGCCGGTAAATCCGCGTATAACGCTCGACCATGCGGTCGAGGCTGAATTGCTGTTCCACCCGCTGGCGCCCTGCCTGGCCGTGCTCGGCGCGCAGCGCGGCATCGTCGACATAACGCGCCAGCGCATCGGCCAGCGCCGCCGGGTCGGCCTTGGACACCAATAGCCCGGTGACGCCGGCTTCGATCAACTCGCCATTGCCGCCCACATCGGTCGCCACGACCGGCAGCCCCGACGCCATCGCCTCGAGAATGGTATTGGATATGCCTTCCGCCAACGATGGCAGCGCGAAGATATCGAAGGCGCGCATCAGCTCGGGCACATCGTTGCGCGAGCCGGCCATCCAGCACAGCTCCGCCACGCCAGCCTGGCGCAGGATGGCCTCGACATCGGCGCGCAAGGGACCGTCGCCGACGATCGCCAGCCGGGCAACCGGCCGCAGCTCAGGGCGGCGCTCGATCAGCAGCGCAAACGCACGCGCCAGGTTGAGCTGATCCTTGACGGCCTGCAGGCGGCCGACGGTACCGATCACGATCAGCCCGGGCGCATCATTGAACGGGCTGCCCGCTACCGCCTGGCGCTGCGCCGCCGGCAAGAAACGGCTGTCGTCGACGCCATTGTAAATCTGGCTCAGCTGTTTCGCGGGCACCGCCACACGCTCAAGCAAGTAGCGTTCCAGATCTTTCGACAACGCGATCTGGTGTTGCACCAGCGGTCGCAAGGCACGCCGCATGCGCTGGTATTTGACGTTGCTGCCGTCGATATCGTCGGCATCACGCCCATGTTCGCTATGAATCCGCCGCTTGACCCCGGCCAGCATCGCCCAGAACTGCCCTTCCAGCGTCGCCAGATTGCGGGTGTGCAAAAGCGCAGGCTTCAGGCGCCGCAACAGGCGCCATAGCTGCACATAGGTGCCCAGTGCCTTGCCCGGCGGCTTGTGCAGCGCATACACCTGCACCTCGGGCCGCTTGATGCGGTTGCGAAACTCGCTGTAGTGCGTCATGCAGATGATGGCATGGCGGCAGCCATCGTCAGGCATGCGATTGAGCAGATTGACGAGGCCGTTCTCCAGGCCGCCGACGTCGAGACTGTGAATCAGATGCACTATCAATGGGCGCTCGGCCCGCAGCCGGTCAGCCGCCATGCGCCAAGCTCCGGGTCACGAGCGGCTCCATCGCGCGGGCAAAGCGGTCAAGCGCCACCTCCTCTGCTGCGGGATCGTCATGCGTATTCAGGTAGTACATGACCACGGCCGAGCTGGCCGGCTTGCCAAGCAGGCGATCGCGCGCCTGCAGCCATTTGGCCAGATAGGGGCTGGTCGCCCACTCGCCTGCGATCCAGTAGCGTTGCCACACGCGGACGCGGCTCGGCCCGCCCTTGATGTCGATCTCGCTGACCGTGCCAAGCGCGATCTGGCGATCGGCCATGCGCGAGACCGCCCAGTGTTCATGCTCGCCGGCGACGATGCGGTTGCCGGTCGATACCATCTCCTTGCCCTTGACCGGGCTTGGGTAGTAGGCGATGAAGACGCCCGCACGCGCACCACCCTGCTGCAGGTCGCGCTGCAGCTTGAAACCGGCATTGTCGTAGCTCGGATGCCAGTCGTTGCTGGGTGCCGTCCTTTGCCAGCCGTCGGGATCGGGCAGTTGCAGCACGACCTCGACGTTCGGGTGTCCAAAGATATGGTTGGCATACGCCGGCCAGACACCGGCCACCACCAGCGCGCCAGCCAGCGCGGCAAGCAGGCGCGCACGCGATTGATGCTGCATGCCAGCGACAGCCGCCGGCGTCCCTTCCACGACCGGCTCGTCGGTATCTTCGCGCCAGAACGCACCGATCCAGAACAGCAGCAGCATGACCAGGCCGAAAAACAGCCAGCCATAGATCAGGTGGTCAACGCCGACGGCCAGCTTCATGCCGCTCAGGTGGCCGATCATCACGATCATGTAGGCCCGCACGCCGTTGGCCGCGATCGGCACCAGCACCGACGCCAGCGTGAAGATCAGTCGCCGTTTGAAGCTGCGATAGGTGAGATAGGCATACAGCGTGCCGAGCGTGAACGACGCGATCAGGTAGCGCAGCCCGCTGCAGGCCTCGACAACCGACCACTGGCCGGACGGGATGGTGAAGAACAGCCCCTCGCGGTAGATGGGGATGCCGGTCAGGCGCAGCGCCCAGACGGTGAAGTCGGCGGTAAAGCTCATCAACCAGGGCAGGAAGACCTCGCCAAACGGCACGGCCAACACCAGGTAACCCAGCGGGAACAGGATGGCGGACGCCACCTGGCGCCCCAGCATGCTCCACACCAGCAACGGCAGCGTCAGGGTGAACGCGTATTGCTGGACCACACCCGCGCCGGCGATGTTGCCCAGCAGCCAGGCGAAGCCGAGCCCCGCCACGCCGAGCAGCGGCAGGAATTCGGGCTGCGGGTGCAGCGTGGCCAACAGGTGCCTGCGGCGCCAGATCAGCCAGAGACTGATCGGCACGATCAACCAGCCGTGGGCAAAGGTCTCGGAGCGCTCCCAGATCGCGGCCATGCCCATCCAGGTCTCGCGATACCACCACAGGACGGCCGCCAGCACCCCCAAGAACATCAGCAAGGGCAAGCGCCAGGCGGCATCGGTCGCTTCACCGGCCGGGATGGATTGGGGCCATTCGCGCTTCATCCTGCCCTCCGCAAGGCCGAGACAGCCGATAGGGCCGCCTGTTGCCCGCCCAGTGGCGGCCGGCTCAGCAATTGTTCGAATTGTGCGAGATTGGCGTCCCAGTCGTAGTGGCTTGTCACCGCTGCGCGCGCAGCCTGGCCCAGCAGCGGCAGCTCGCCGGCGAGCACGCGCTGGGCCAGCATCACGTAATCGGTGGGCGCATGGGCAACCAGCAGGTCGCGCCCGGCTTCCGCCTCGATGCCTTCGGCCGCCTGCGGCGACGCAATCACGGCCTTCGCCATCGCCATGGCTTCGAGCACCTTGTTCTGCACGCCGCGCGCAATGCGCAGCGGGGCCACCGCGAGCGCCGCGTGGGCGAGATAGGGCCGGACATCGGGCACCGAGCCGGTGACCGTCACGCCAGGCAGGTTGGCGAGCTGTTTTACCGCATCGGTCGGACGCGTGCCGACGATGTAGAACGCAGCCCGCGGCAGCTGGCTGCGCAGCAACGGCAGTACCTCGCGGGCAAACCAGGAGACTGCATCGACGTTGGGCCAGTAGTCCATCGCGCCGGTAAACACGACAGGCTGCACGTCGGCCGGATAGGGATTGTCGTAGCCGCGCTGTGGGTCGAAGTAAGCGCTATCCACACCGTTGTTGGCATGCCCGACCTTGGTGGCGCACGGCGGGGCCATTTCGCGGAAATGCTGGGCCTCGATGCCGGACACGAAGGTGGTGGCATCGAACTGCCCCGCGATGGCTTGTTCGTACGCAAACAGCCTGGCCGCTTCGCGACGGTAGACCCAACTCAGCGGCCAACGCTTGGAGGCAGCATATTGCAGCCACTTGTCGGAGTCGATGTCGACGAAATCAGCGACACGCGTGAGTTGCGCATGTTTTGACACGTATTGCGCCATCGGCGACGAATAGACCAGCACACGCTCGATCGGATGGCGCCGCAACACTCTGTCCACCCAATGCTGCATATTGCCGTTGCGGTAGTAAGGCAAGGTCAGCGCTTCGCCCGACAACAGCCCCAGCGCACTCTTCAGCGTGGCGCGGCGAGGGCTCAGCGGTTCGAAGTGAAACTCGCCGCAGTATTGCCGCACCTCGTCGACGTAACGCCAGTCTTCTGCACTATCGATGAATGCGCCGAGATGCACGCGATAACGCTTGGCCAGGTGGCGCAGCAGGTGATACGAACGCACCTTGTCCCCCTTGTTCGGGGGATAAGGGAAACGATGGACGAGGAACAGAAGGTGCTGCATGGCCGGACCTAACCGAGATTCTTGACGATGTGAGGCCCGATCAGATTGGCGAGCCCGATGGGCATCCGTTGCCAAGCCTTGATGAAGCGCTGGTATTTGGGGTTGAGCGGATTATGGTCCGGCACAGCCTTGGCCGTCACCAGCAGATACTCGTAGGGCAAGGGTGTGGGCTCGAAGCCCCAGTTGTGCTTGAAATCATAGGCGCCGGTGCCCAGCTTGGAGCGGCCGAAATCGAATACCTTGAGGCCCCGCTCGCAGGCGCGCCGCATCAGGTCCCAGTACATGAAATCGTTGCCGGCCAGCTCGCGCGCGCAATCCATGCCACCGCCGTAGTAAGGCAGGACCTCGTCGCGAAAATAGAAGCTCAGCACGCTCGCCACCAGGGTATCGCCCTGCACGATAGTCAGTACCTCGGCATCCTGGCCGAACTCGTCGAGCAGCAGCTGGAAATAGCGCTTCGAGAACACCGGCGTACCCAGCCTGTGCACACTGGTCGAATAGGCGGTGAAGAAACGCTCGACATCGCGATCGATCACCCCTTCCAGGCCGAACTTGATGGCCTTGCGCACCATCGCCCTTTGCTTGCGCGGGATGGCCAGCATATTGGCCTCGACATCCGGCTCGATCTGCTTGCGGAAGGTGACGTACAGCTCCTTGTGGAACCAGTTCGGGTGCAGGGCATGCTGCGAGCGGTATTCGAGATGCTCGACGCCGAGCTGCCTCGCCAGCTTTTGTGCGGCCTGATCCAGCGCTGCCTGAGCCTCTGCCGTGCTCGCGGCCGGGCCGCCATAGACGCAGAACGGCAACGCAACGAGCGAATGGCCGAACAGCCGGCTCTTGATCTCGGCCAGCGGCAGGACGCCTTCGATCACGCCCTCGCGCTCGGCGAGCAGGAACACGCAACGATGGCCAAACGCCTTCTCGATGACGCGTTTCCAGCCGGCTCGATGGAAGAAAGTCGCGCTCGGGCAGGTCATCACGAATGCATCCCAGCTCACCAGGTCGGATGGCTGAAGCTCGCGCACCGAGACCGCTGCCGCGGAGGTCATGCGTAAAGAGTCGTTCATGCCGCGTCCTTGAGGAAGATATTGTCCATGCGATCCCAGCGGAAATCCGCCAACAGCCGATGCAGGCGGGATTCCGTGCGATGCAGGTTCAGGTAATGGCGCACGCGTGTCTTGACCCCGACCCCCTGCTGCCGCGGTTGCCCCGGGTCGATCTCCCACGGGTGCAGGTAGAACACCGCCGGCTGGCCGTCGACACGATTCACGCGCTCGATCATGCTGCGCGAGATGGAATAGGGAAGCAGGCGGAAGAAGCCGCCGCCCGACGCCGGCAGGTTGCGGCTGAGCAGACGCACGGTGGTCGGCGGCACCTCCAGCAAGCCTCGCCCGGTCTCCGGATGGTAGGCAAAGCGCGGGGCGTCCGGCATGCCGTAGTGGTCGCGTGCCACGGGATAGATGCTGGAGCTGTACTGGTAGCCCTGGCTCTGCAGGCATTCGAGCGCCCACAGATTGTCGGCCCCGATCGAGAAACTTGGCGCACGGTACCCTTTGACCTCGCAGCCACCGATGTCCTCGAGCAGCTTCTTGGCCGACCCGATATCTTCGGTAAATTCGCTCAGCGATTGGTCCGACGCCCGGCGATGCGCATAGCCGTGGCTGGCCAGCTCATGCCCCTGTTCAACGATACGGCGCACCAGTTGCGGGTAACGCTCCGCCACCCAGCCCAGTGTGAAGAAGGTGGCGTGGGTCTCGTGCTCGGCCAGCATGCCGAGCAGCACATCAACATTGCGCTCGACGCGGCAGGGCAGGCGGTCCCAGCTCTCTCGGGCAATATGGTGTTCGAACGCGGAAACCTGAAAGTAATCCTCCACGTCGATCGTCATCGCGTTTCGCAACTGAGACATGATCGGCAATCAATGCTTTTCTTCGACAATGCGTTTGACTGACGCGAGATCCAGAATCTGACGCGACAGCTTGAGCACGTTACCGACAGAGTCCTCGATCTTGTTCAAGCGTTGCTCGAACAGCTCAAGCGCTAACTGGGTGTTGGCCACGGTACGGCTGGCACCGCCAACCGGCTTGATGGCTTCCTCCGGGTCAACGAAGGCCATTTCCTGGCGCATTTCGTCGATGACCTGGTTCACCTGTATGCCACCAATCTGTTTCAATTCGTCGAGATAGCCCATCAACAGCAGGCGATCGCACAGCGTGTTGATCATGCGCGGAATGCCCTTGCTGAACTGATGGATGGCCGCATAGGCATCGTCGGTGAACAGGCTGGCGCCTTGCCAGCCGGCCGTGCGCAGCCGGTACTCGATATAGGCGCGCGTCTCGGCCTCGTCCATTGCGCCCAAGTGATACGAGGCGATCACCCGCTGGCGCAACTGCAGCAGGTCTTCCCCACGCAGCGTGTCGCGGAACTCGGGCTGCCCAAGCAGGAAGCTCTGCATCAGAGGCTTCTCACCGACCTGGAAGTTCGACAGCATGCGCAGCTCCTCGACCGCCTTGGCCGTCAGGTTCTGCGCCTCGTCCACCACCAGCAGCACCCGCTTCTGGCGAGCCGAGCATTCGCGCAGGTAGTCCTCGATGCGGCGCAGCACCGTCACCTTATTGCCCTCGATATCCTTCAGCCCGAGTGCGGCCGCCACCATGCGCAGGATGTCGTCGGAATCGAGCTGGGTGCTGACCAGATGGGCGGCAATGATCTTGTCGCCCGGCAGCTTGCGGAAGAGATTGCGGACCAGGGTGGTCTTGCCGGCGCCGATCTCACCCGTGACGATGATGAACCCCTCGCCCTGGTGCAGCCCATACTCGAGGTAGGACATGGCACGATTGTGCCCCTTGCTGCCGTAGAAGAAGGATGGATCGGGACTAAGCTGAAATGGCTTGGCAGTGAGGTGGTAATAGGCTTCGTACATATTCCGCTCCCACGCTCAGAACGTGGCGGTGACGGTCAGCAAGGCGGAATTCTCGACACGCTCTTGCTCATCCTGGCTGTTTTTCTGTTCGGCACGACGCAATTCCGCACTGCCGATCACGTGGCGACCCATGGTATAGCTGATGCCGGTCCGGTAATAGTTGGAGCGGGTGTCATTACCCGTATGGACAAAGCGGCTGGTCGTCGTACCCACGCCGGCGCCAACACTCCCCTTCGGCCCAAGGCGCAACGACCAATCCAGCGTGTAGCCATGCTGCCGGGTATGCTCCGCCACGCCCACGCTGGCATTCACATCGGCCAGGCTGATCTTGCCGCTGTCCGTATCACGCCAGAACACGCCGAGATTCGCGCTGGTACGCGCGCCGGAATAGGCCAGATCGGCACGGTAGCTGGTGTCGAGAAAACGCCGCGTGGACTGCACCGGCAACAGCGCAACGAAGTTCTCGGGCAGGTTGTTGGTGCGCAGGTAGTTGTCGACAAAGGCAGCACGCGCGGCATCGTCCGGGATGCTGTTCTTGTACAGTGAATCGAGCGTCGAGCGGGTGCTGGCCAAGAACGGCACCAACATGTCCGCCCGCGACGTCGTCATGTCCCGGTTATAGGACAGGCGCATGCTGGTCGAGCGATTACGTTGCTGCATGAAGAAGCTGCCGGTGTTACCAAAGAAACGGTGGCCAAAACTGGCGCCCAGCGCCGTTCTGCTGGAGGGCGTCCAGTTCAGGCCCGCCGACCAGTAAGACTGTTTCGGAGCATCCTGCACACCATCATCATGCAGCTTGTCGTACCCCCACACCCCATAGGGGGTCAGCTCGGGCGACATCAGCCAGCTCACCTGCAGCGAGCCCTTCTGGTCGCGCGTATCGGTGCCGCTGCCCTTGTAATCGGTGCTGTTCTCACTCAGGCTGCCGGTCAACAACACCTTGCTCAACAAGCGCCCGGAGGTCAGCGAGACATTGGTCGCGGTGCTGCGCCCGTCATTGCTGGCGGCACTGCCACTGCTGTTGGTGTTAGTCGTGGCCACACTGGCTTGCAGATCGATGTCGCCAGAGAAGCGATGATGCAGCGTCGGCGTCACGGTCCAGAACCGGCTGTCGCTCAGGTTGCGCCGGGTGAAGCCGACAAAATCCTGCGAGTCCTGCCTGATCTGCGAAATGCCCGCCGTAGCGGCCAGCGACAACCAGTTCTCGAAGAGGACGGAATTGCCGTTTGCCGTCAGCGAGTGGTTGCCACCACTGCTGTCGCGCTCGTCATGATGCTGCTCATACGAATAGGAGTAATCGGCATTCAGCTGCAGCCTGGGGCTGGCCCCATAAACCGAGAACCCGGGGCGGATCAGCGTATACCAGTCGCTGGTCTTGTCCTGCCCGTTGCCAACCAGTCGCGCATTGTCGGTATAACCGAGCGACACGGGAAGCCGAGCCCCGGTATTCCACTCCAGCGCATAGGAAAGGGAGGGGTAAGACAACGCCATGATCAGACAGAGTCGCGACGCCAGGACGAGGCGATTTCGCTTGGCCATCGGCTAGCCTCTCAGGAGCGCCCCGAACGGCCATAACCGTAGCCATAGCCGTAGCCATAACCGTAGCCGTAACCATCCAGCGGCGTGGAAGAACCCTTGTTCATCAACAGATTGACGATGTCGCAGCCCTCGAGCTGGCGCAGCGCCTCCTTGACGGCATCCTGGCTGGTCCTGCCGGACTCGACGACCATCACCACCTGGCCGACGTGCGCGGCCAGCTCACGCGCCTCCGACGTCACCAGCAAAGGCGGGGAGTCGAAAATGATGATGCGGTCCGGATAGCGGTTCGCCATCTCATCGAGCAGGTTGCTCATCGATTCGCTGGCCAGGAATTCAGTCGCGTGCTTGTGCCCGCGCCCGGCCGGCAATATCGACAGCTTGTCGATATTGGTGCGCAACAGTACGTCGGACATCTGCAGATTGGGGTCCAGCAGCAGGTCCATCAGGCCACGTTCCGCCTGCAGCCCGAGGTAGCCCAGCAACGATGGTCGTGCCACATCGGCATCGACCAGCATGACACGGCGGTCGCGTTCCATCGCAATGCTGATCGCCAGGTTGAGCGAGCAGAAGCTCTTCCCCTCACCCGGCAACGAGCTCGTCACCATGATCAGGTTGCGGTTGCGATCCGAACTCGTTGCCTCGACCGCATTGGTAATCAGCGGGCGCTTGACCAGGCGGAATTCTTCGGCCAGCTGATGCTTGTCGTCATCGGGCGTGATCATGCCGGCGGCGCGCAGGCGCTCCAGATCGATGGTGATCTGCCGCGAGACATGCCGCTCTGCGATCTCCTGCTCGCTCTCAGCCGACGGGGCCTCCGCGTGTACCGGAACCTCTGCCGCACGCGCCTGTGCACGCTGCACCAGCGGCGCATGCGGGGGCTCATCCGCAGGGGAAGCCTGGGACCGCAGCGCAGCGGTATCAGCCGACAGCGCGTCGCCCTGATTGATGCGCGATGCTGCTTTTTCGATCAAGTTCAATTGACGTCTCCAGAATACAGTGGTGGTGTTGGCCAGGCCGCGTTACATGAACGCGCTTCGCGGAACCAGCGACTGAAAGACCATCACCGCACCAAAAGCTAGCACCAGCGCGCCATAACAGCCGGCGTACACCCACACGCCACGACGGGCACGACGTTTTTGTTCCTTTGTCCAGATCATCGAGATACTGCCGAGTATCGGCAAACCGGTCAGGTCGCGCAGTTCGCGACGACTGTTGAATGTCGGACGGAGCTGGCTGAGCAACAGCGCAACGGCTGCGCCGCCGAGGGCCGCCACACCGAGCACGGCAGTCATCAGCAACGGCCGGTTGGGGGCAGACGGCTGGTTGGGCAATCGCGGCGGGTCGATCACACGGAAATCGACCACATTGGTGCTGGCATCCATTTCACCCGACAGGTGGGCAGACTCACGCCGGGCCAGCAGGCTTTCATAGTTCTGCTTGTTCACCTGGTAGTCACGGTTGAGCTGGGTAAAGTCGGCCTCGACCTGCGGAATGGCATTCGCCGCCGCCTTGAACTGGTTGTAACGGTTACTGTATTCGTTCACACGGGCGGACAAGCCGGCCACCTTGGCTTCGGCATCGGCCAGCGCCACCTTGAGCTGCTGGATCGCGCCATTCTGGCCGCCACCATAATTGGTCGGCTTGCGCCCCTTGGCTTCCTGCTTCCGCTGTTCCTCGAGCTGCTCGATGATGCGTTTGGTGGCGATGATATCCGGGTGCTGCTCGGTGTAGTTCAGGCGCAGGCTGTCCAGATTCTTTTTCAGTGATTGAATGCGCGAATCGAGCTCGGGGTTCAGCCCTTGCGCGTCATCGGACTGCGGCGGCAGCACCACCAGATCATCCCCGCTCAGCTGGCTCTTCAGTGCATCCCGCGCCTTTTGCGCCTCGGCCAATTCAAGCTTGGCCTGATTCAGCGCGGCACCGACGGCAGCCAGCTGGCTGTAGTAATCCTTCCCGTCCTCGGGCATCTGGCCGATATGCTGGCGCTTAAATTCCTTCAGCGAATTCTCGGCCTGCACCAGCTTCTGCTCGTAGGTCTTGATCTGCTCGTCAAGGAAGCGCCGTGCGGTATCCGCATCCTTGCGCTTGTCGCCAAGGCTGCCCTCGACAAAGATCGTCATCAGCGACTGCACCACGTTGCGTGCACTCTCCGGCTTCGTATCCTCGTAGGCGATCACGAACAGGTTCTCACGACCAACCGGGTTGATGCTGATGCGCGAGATCAGGCGGTCGATCAGTCGTTCTTTCTCTTCCGGTGTCTTGATCTTGAGATCGAGATCCGCCATGCGGATCACTTTCTCGATATTGGGGCGACTGATCAGCGTCTTGCTCATCACCGCAATCTGCTGGTCGATGTTGGGTTGAATTGCAATCCCGTTCATCAGAGGCTTCAGCATGCTCTGGGTGTCGACGTAGACCCGTGCCGAGGACTCGAAACGATCCGGCATGGTATACACGAACATCCATCCGCCCAGTGCCAGCACCCAGGACGAAACGAGTGCATACCAGCGGTAATTCCATGCCGCGCGCAAAATTGACGACAGTTGCGCCAAGAGTTCGCTCATCACCTACTCCTCAACCCGCCAGGCAAACCCTGAACATGGGCACAAGCGTGCCATGGCTGCCGCCCGGCGAACGCATCAAATTTACCTGCCGCGACGTCACGACGCCAAGACACAAACCAATCAGAAGAAGCTCTCGGGGATGATCAGAATGTCCCCTGGACGCATTTCCACGTTGGCCGAAATATCGCCAGACTTCAGCAGGTCATCCAGGCGCACGCCAAACTGTTGCTTGCCGCCATGCACGCGAACGATGCTGGCACGGTTGCCGGCTGCAAAGTCCGTCGTGCCGCCGACTGCGATCATCACATCAAGAATGGTCATGTTCTGGCGGAACGGCAGCGCCTGCGGGCGCGTCGCCTGGCCTACCACGCGAATCTGCTGCGAATAGGGGCCACTGAAGCCGCCGACCATGACGGTCACGATCGGCTCCTGGATATACTTGGCCAAGCGCTTTTCGATTTCACGCGCGAGCTGGGTGGGCGTCTTGTTGATGGCCACGACATCCTCGACCAGCGGCGTGGTGATCTTGCCATCCGGGCGGACTGTAACGCTGGACGAGACCTCTGGGTTGCGCCACACCTGAATATTCAGACTGTCGCCAGGGCCGATCAAATATTCGATTTCCGGCGAGGTGTCGGTGGCCTTGCTCGCCACCAGGGAGGATGCGCACCCCCCCAACATGACCATCGCCAATATCAGAACCAACAGATTTTTCAGCATCAAAGCGCCCAGCTTCATATTGCCTCCACCATTTTCCAAGCTCTCATTTTCTTGCGGCATTTTCTCGCCGGAAAAACGGGAGCAATACCGTCAATTTGATGCGCAGAGATTAACACATGATCATTACAATCTCACCAACAAATATTAAATTAGCATAATCTGAAACTCAAAAATATCCATGCACGCAAGGCCCACATTTGTTTTACAAATGAAGAATATTAAGCTGGCCGAAGCATGGATCGGCGACAACACATTACCCTTAACAGATTAAGTGGCCGCCAACTACAGCTTGATGATAGAGCATTTCGACGACATGCCAGGAAATCGTCAGCAGCAGTTACCCGGCGGGCCGGGCCGGCAGGGCAAGCCCGCCGAGAGGAAGATGGCATGAGGCGGCCGGTTGCCGGCCGAGAGGGGGTGTCATGCGTGAGACGGGATGGACGGCCCCATCTCTCCAGCGTACACCCGAGACGCTGCTCGAGAAAGCAAGACGATCAGTTGCCGACCCCTGAAGCAGGAAGCAAGCTGGGGCAGTGAGCCGCCCCCGATCAATACCCGCGTAGTCGCATCCGGCCCAACACAACACCGAACAGGACCATCGCCGACTGCAGCAGCACGGCAGGGCGATTGCCCCAGCGGGTGTAAGGCGTCTCGCCGCGCCGGCCTTGTGCGGTCCCCGTCAGAGTGGTGCGCGTAAACCATGGCGCCGTCGCATCGACCTCACCACGATGGTTGATGATCGCCGTCATGCCGGTATTCGTCGCACGCAGCATGGGGCGCGATGTTTCCAGCGAGCGCATTTGGGCGATCTGCAGGTGTTGCATGGCGGCGGCAGACCGCCCCCACCACGCATCGTTGGTCACATTCAGCAGCAAGGTTGCCTCGGGCAACTGCTCGATGATTTCTTCGCCGAACACATCCTCGTAGCAGATGTCGACGGCGACGGACTGCCCGGCCACCTGCATCGGGCGTTGCTGCAGGCCGCCACGGCCGAAATCGGTCAGGGGGATGCTCAGCCACTGATAGAACACGCCAAACACCGATTTGAGCGGAATGTACTCGCCGAAAGGCGCGAGATGGGACTTGCGGTAGAACTGGCGCGGCGCGCGGCCCAAGCTCATCACGGCGTTGTAGTACTGGCTGCCGTCGCGACTCATCTCCGGCACACCGACCAGGATGTCCCCGCCCAACGAACGGGCATGGTCGGACAGCTGTTGCAGGTATTCCTCGGGAATCTGGTGCAGGAAGATGGGTAGCGCCGTCTCGGGCAGCACGATCAGGTCGGCGCGGGAAGCCAGGGTCTGATCGCGATAGCGATGAAAGGTGTCGACCAGCTCGGACTCCAGCCATTTCTTGTCCTGAGCGACATTGCCTTGCAGCAGGGCAACCGAGATGGGCCTGCCGACGGGCTCGGACCACTCGACCTGGCGCAGGGCTGCACCGCCCCCCCAGCAAGCCAGCAGCAAGATGGCCAGGCCAACCCGCAACCGTCGGCTCAGCGCCTTTGACCAGCAAGCCACCAACAGGAAGGCGCTCGACAGCACCAGCCAGGTAATGCCGTAGACCCCGAGCAGGGGCGCGTAGCCGGCGAGCGGACTGAGCGGCACCTGGGAATAGCCTGGCGCCTGCCACGGAAAACCGGAGAACAACCAGCCGCGCAGCCATTCGCTCAGCCCCAGCAGGGCGGGCGCGAGCAGCAGCCAAGCGCCTATGCGCTGGCGCGCGAGCCGATAGGACAGCCAGCATGCCAAGGCAGGGTAGAACGCCAGGAAGGCGCAGAAGATCAAGGTGGCGCCGCCGGCCATCCACGCCGGCATGCCGCCAAACACATGAAGGCTGACGAACACCCAGCTGACGCCGCCGACAAAATACCCCAGCCCGAACGAGAAGCCGACCCAGGCGGCCGAGCGCGCCGAAGCACTGGTCATCAACAAGCCGGCGAGCACGGCGTAGCCGAGCACCGGAATAGGGAACAGGTAGAACGGTGCGAAGCCGAACACGCAGAACAAGCCGGCGACAAACGCCAACAGATAGCGCAACCTGGGCGGCAGGCGACGCGGCATCAGCTGCCGGCTTTCTCGACGGGCGTCACCAGGATGCTGTGCAGGCGCCGGCTGTCGGCACGCAGCACCTCAAAATGAAAGCCGCTGAAGCTGACCGCCTCGCCACGCTTGGGCAGGTGGCCAAAATGCTTGACCACCAGGCCGCCGACGGTGTCGCAGTCCTCGTCTTCCAGGCGCGACTCGAGCATCTCGTTGAAATCCTCGATCTGGGTCGTCGCCTTGACGCGATACTGGCCGTTACGGTCCTGGATGATGTTGTCTTCGGGCTCGTCGTAGTCGTACTCGTCCTCGATGTCGCCGACGATCTGCTCCATCACGTCCTCGATGGTGACGAGGCCGGACACGCCGCCGTACTCATCTACGACGATGGCAATGTGGTTGCGGCTGGTGCGGAAGTCGCGCAGCAGCACGTTGAGCCGCTTCGATTCCGGGATGAAGATGGCCGGGCGCAACTCGTCACGAACATTGAATTCCTTCTGCGCGAAATAGCGCAGCATGTCCTTGGCAAGCAGGATGCCGATCACGTTGTCCTTGTCGCGATCGATGACCGGAAAGCGCGAATGCGCGGTCTCGATCATGAAGGGGACAAACTCGTCGGGCGTGTCGTTGATGTCGATCACATCCATCTGTGAACGCGGGATCATGATGTCCCGCACCTGGATGTCGGATACCTGCAGCACCCCTTCGATCATCGACAGGGCTTCGGCATCCATCAGATTGCGCTCGAAGGCGCCATGCAAGAGGTCGAGCAGTTGCTCGCGGTCTTCCGGCTCGCGCATCAGCAGCGAAGTGAGCCGTTCAAGCCAACTCGGTTTCGAGGGCTCGTCCATAAGTGGCTGGTTATCCTATTTGACTTGATACGGGTTATCGTAACCCAACTTGGTGACGATTTCGATTTCGCGAGCCTCCATCAGCTCCGCTTCGGCGTCGTCTTCATGATCGTAGCCCTGCAGGTGCAGCACACCATGCACCACCAGGTGGGCATAGTGTTCGTGCAGGGTCTTGCCCTGCTCCTGCGCCTCGCGCCGCACCACCGGGTCGCACAGCACGATGTCGCCCATCAGCGGCAGGCCGGCATCCTCGGGCATGTCGTCGTAGACGAAAGTCAGCACATTGGTCGCGTAGTCCTTGCCGCGGTAGTCGCGATTGAGCTGCTGGCCTTCTTCGGCATCGACGATGCGCAGCGCGATCTCGGCATCGCCCTCGAGCGCGGCGCGCACCCACTGACGCAACTGCGGGCGCGTCGGCGCGTCCTCGGACTTGAGCACATACTGCACCGACAGGCTGAGCTTTGGCCGGGCGGGCTTGGATGCGGCCATCTCAGCCCCCCTGCTCAGGCTTGCCGGACGTCGCCTGCGCCTTGCTGTGGCGGTCGTAGGCGTCGATGATCTTCTGCACCAGCGGGTGGCGCACCACATCTTCGGACTGGAAATGCTGGAAGGCGATGCCGCGCACCTCGCCGAGCACATGCGCGGCTTCGATCAGGCCGGATTTCTGATGCTTGGCCAGGTCGATCTGCGTGACGTCGCCGGTGATCACCGCCTTGGTGCCGAAACCGATGCGCGTGAGGAACATCTTCATCTGCTCGGGCGTGGTGTTCTGCGCCTCATCGAGGATGATGAAGCTGTGGTTGAGCGTGCGTCCGCGCATATAAGCCAGCGGTGCGATCTCGATCGTCGCCTTCTCGAACAGCCGCGTCACCTTGTCGAAGCCCATCAGGTCATACAGTGCGTCGTAGAGCGGCCGCAGGTAGGGGTCGACCTTCTGCGCCAGATCGCCGGGCAGGAAGCCGAGCTTCTCGCCCGCCTCGACCGCCGGCCGCACCAGCACGATGCGCTTGACCAGGTCGCGCTCCAGCGCGTCGACGGCGGAGGCCACGGCGAGATAGGTCTTGCCGGTGCCGGCGGGGCCGATGCCGAACGTGATATCGTGCGACTGGATCTGGCGCAGGTACTCCACCTGGCGCGGCGTGCGGCCGCGCAGGTCGGGGCGGCGCGTCATCAATACCGGTGCGCCATCTTCGACGCCATCCGGCGCGGCGTCGCGCAGGTGTTCCACCAGGCCCAGCTGGATGTCTTCCAGATCGAGATGGCGCTCAGCCTTGGCATAGAATTTTTGCAGCAGCAAAATCGCCTGTCTCGCCTGCTTTTCGCTACCGGTAACGCGAAACTGCTCGCCACGGCGGGCGATGCCGACGTTCAGCGCGGTTTCGATCTGCTTCAGGTTTTCATCGAGCGTGCCGCAGAGATGGGTCAGGCGGCTGTTGTCGATCGGGGTGAACGCCACATCGAGAGTTGTATTCATATCAGGAGCCAGGACGCCTCAAGGCAGGCGGCGGAAACCGGTCATTTTACGCGTTTTTCCCCGCCCGGGCCACGCGACCAGGGCACGGCGGCTGCGGCCCTGCGGGCTCAGCGGGGGTCACCGAGCGCCTGGCGGATGGCATCGAGCCTGGCGGCGGCCACACGTTCGGGAATCTTTCGCTTGTCGTCGCAGGCCATCGCCACGGCCCCGGCATCCACGCCACACGCCGCTGCCAGCGCCAGTTGCAGCCGGGCTGCCTGCGGGTAGGGGCGGGCCTCCCAGCCCAGTCGGCCACGGCTGTCGGCACGGCAGGCCTGCAGCACCAGGCCGAAGCGGTCTGGCTTGCGGAAAGCATCGCAACTTTGCAGCAGCTTGAGGATGGTCTGTGGCCGCAGCTGCTCGGCGCGGTGGATGTCGCCGTGAAAGCGCGCCACTAGCCGGGCCAGGTCGCGGCAGTCGTTGGGCACGCGCACGCGGTTGCACAACGCCTCGACCAAGGCCACGCCACGCGCCTCGTGCCCGTAGTGGTGCGGCCACTCGGCCGCAGACGTGTTGCCCTTGCCAAGATCGTGGGCCAGCGCCGCGAAGCGCACCTCGAGCGGCGCCGACTCGCTCGCCGCATAGTCGAGCACCCGCATCACGTGATCCCCCGTGTCGATCTCGGGATGATGCTCGACCGGTTGGGGCACGCCGAACAGGCGCTCGACCTCGGGCAGGATGCGCGCCAGCGCGCCGCACTCGCGCAGCACCAGCAGCATGCGCGACGGCTGCGCCTCCATCAGCCCCTTGGCCAGCTCCTGCCACACCCGCTCTGGCACCAGGGCGTCGACCTCGCCGCTCCGCACCATGTCCCGCATCAGGCGCTGGGTCTCGTCCGCGACGGTGAAACCAAAGCGGGCGGCAAACCGCGCCAGGCGCAGGATGCGCACCGGGTCTTCGACAAAGGCTGACGAGACATGGCGCAACACACCGGCACGCAGATCGGCTACGCCATGAAAGGGGTCGATCAGCACGCCATGGTCATCCTCGGCAATCGCGTTGATGGTCAGATCGCGGCGCGCCAGGTCCTGCTCAAGCGTGACATCCGCAGCGGTGTGGAACACGAAGCCGGTATAACCCGGCGCAGTCTTGCGTTCGGTGCGCGCGAGCGCGTATTCCTCGTTGGTCGAGGGATGCAGGAAGACGGGGAAATCCTTGCCGACGGGGCGATAGCCGAGGGCAACCATCTGTTCCGGCGTGGCGCCAACCACCACGTAGTCGTGGTCCTTGACCGGCAGGCCGAGCAGCCTGTCGCGCACGGCGCCGCCCACTTGATAGATTTTCATGCAACGTTCTCTGCTTCGGGGGGGCTAAAGTAGCCTGACCGGCCCGTCCTGTCGAGCCAGGCCCTAGTCCGGCGTGCCATAGGGGTCGGGATGAAGGCGCTCCATGTAGCGCTCGGGGGCAGCCAGCCCGGTGAAGCCGAACTGGCGATAGAGGCCATGCGCGTCGCCAGTCACCAGCATCCAGCGGCGCAGCCCCTGCAGCTCGGGGTGCGCCAGCACGCATTGCATCAGCCATTTCGACAAACCCTGGCCGCGGTGGGCCTCGTCGATATAGACATCGCCCAAGTAGGCGATCGTGGCACGGTCGCTGATGACGCGGGCGAAGCCTACCAGGGTTTGATCGTGGTAGACGCCGAAGCAGAGCGCGCCCTCGACCGAGCGCACGAACACGTCGAAGGGAATGCCCTTCCCCCAGTAGCTGCGCCTGGCAATGAAGTCATGCGCCACGGCGAGGTCGAGCCTGGCGGGATCGGTATCGATTTCATAGGCATCGAGCTGCCAGCGCCGATGCGCCGCCATCAGGCCCCTACCCCGCGCGCCATCAGGGCCGCCAGCAAGGGCAGCACCAGCATGCCGAGTAGCTCGACACGGATCAGCATGACGACGCGCCGCAGCGTGCGCTCCGCGAGTTGGCGGCTGCCGGACTCGGCCTGGCGCCGCAAGCGGATGAACGACACGGTGGGATAGATGGACAACAGGCCGACCAGCACAAACAGGCCGAGCTTGGCATGGAACACGGGATTATGCAGGTAATAGCCGGCACCCTTTTCCGCGAACATGCGTGCAATCCCCGTTCCGATCTGCAGCCCGGCCAGGATGCCGTAGAGCCCGTCGATGCGGGCCACGGTGCGCAAGGTGGCGGCGTCAGCCGCGGGGCGGAACAGGCGGTGCTCCAGCGCAAGGCAGGCCAGCATCAGCGCAAAACCGAGGTAATGCAGCCAGGCCAGCAGCGCGTTGCCGATCATTCAGACGGCCTCGACCTCGTCATCCAGCTCGCTTGACGGAATGATGTAAGGCTCGGTCAGGGCCTCGCGATACCAGATCTGCATGGCCGGGGTGTTCAGGATGAAGTGCATGTAGCTGCGCGCGGGCTCGGGCAACTCCACGCCGTAGGTCAGAAAACGCGTGCAGACCGGTGCGAACATCGCATCGGCCAGCGTCAGCTCGCCGAACAGGAATGGCCCCTTGTCGGCGAAGCGCTGGCGGCAGCTCTGCCAGATCTCGACGATGCGCTCGATATCGGCCATCGTTTCGGCCGTGCGCCCATGCCCTGGGTAACGCTTGCGCACATTCATCGGCATGGTCTTGCGCAGGCTCGCGAAACCCGCATGCATTTCGGCGCTGACCGCCCGCACCTCGGCGCGCACGGCCGCGTCGCGCGGCAGCAGATAGCAGCCGGAGAACACCTCGGCGATGTACTCGCAGATCGCCAGCGAATCCCACACCACCACCTTGCCATCGATCAGGCAGGGCAGCTTGCCAGTCGGCGAATACTTGTGGATGTGCGCCTTCCATTCCTGCTCGTAGAGCGGGATCAACACCTCTTCGAACGGGATGTCGGCCTGCCGCAGCAGGAACCACGGGCGTAGCGACCAGGACGAGTAGTTCTTGTTGCCGATGATCAGTTTGAACATAGCTGCTCGAAGAAAGAAAATGCCTGCACATTATGCCGCGCCGCCGCGGCCAACTGAAGCGGGACAACCCGTATATACGGCGCCCCGGCACGGTCAGCGCGAGGGGTCGAGGCGTGCGCGCATGGCGTCGAAGCGGCCGCGCGGCGTCTGGCCGGCCAGGTAGCCCGGCGCGACGGCCTCGAGCCCGCTTGGCTGCCAGCCGAAGATGGCGGGAAACGGGCCGGGCACGGTGCTGGGGACGCTCATCGAACGGATGTTGTCGCGTGACATCAGGCCTCCGGGCAAGTATTCGAGCACCGTCGCCTGCCACATCGACAGCGCTGGCGAGAGCCCGATGATGGGGCGCCGCCAGCCGGTGATCTCACCGACATAGGCTACCAGCTCGCGCAGGCTGTACTGCCTCGGCCCGCCGAGATCGTAAGCCGCGCCCACGGTGGCGGGCAACGCCAGGCTCGCGACGAAACAACGCGCGACATCCTCGACCCAGATCGGCTGGAAACGCGCATCGGGGCAGGCGAGCGGTAATAGCGGAAAGCGCCGCTGCAGCTGCGCGAACATCGTCAGAAAGCTGTCACCGAGCCCGAACACCACCGAGGGGCGGAATACCGTGACGTCGAGCCCCGACTCGCGCACAGCGCGTTCGCCAGCCCCCTTGCTGCGCAAATAATGGCTGGGGCCCTGCTCGCTCGCGCCGAGCGCGCTCATGTGCAGCAGCCGCGAGACGCCGGCCGCCTGGCAGGCTGCCACGATCTTGCGCGGCAGCTCGACATGGGCACGCTCGAAGGCGGCTTGCGCCCCCTGCAGGATGCCGACCAGATTGATCACCGCATCCTGGCCGGCAAGCAGCTGCCTGAGCGCGGCGGGGTCGTGCACATCGGCTTCGACCACCTCTACCGTCGGCAGCAGGATCAGATCGGTCTTGCTGCGCTCGCGGCGCCGGGTCGGCAGCGTCACGTTGACGCCTGCGGCGGCGAGCTGCGCAGCAATATGGTGGCCGATGAAACCGGTGCCACCGATCACACAGACATTGCGGACCTCGCTCGTCATTCGCTACTCCCAAAAAAGTGGATGAGGCAATCAGCCATCGTCACGATCGAGCATCACGCCGAGCAGGGCCTCGCTGCCGTTGAAACGCACCGGACGCGTCCGCAGCTCGATCGACCGCACCGCTCCCGACTTAGTCTTCAGGCGGAAGCGATAGTGCTCGGCATGCTGGCTGCCGCGCAGGTTGGCGATCAGCGCATCGCGCATGGCGGAGGTGTCGCTCGTGTCGGCCAGATCCCACAGCGGCGTGGAAAACAAGGCATCGGCGGTATACCCGGTCAGCTCGCTCAACGCGCCGTTGACGAAACTCGGCCGCTCGCCGCGCAGGATAAAGGTCGGCACCGGCAGCGACTCCACCATGTCCTGATAGAGCCGAGCGTTGCGCTGCAAGATCTGCTGCCGCTGCTCATACTGGATCACCAGGCGCGCCAGCCGCGCCGCGCGCCGGGCCACGAACTGTTCGCGCGGCGAGGGCAAGTGCTTGTCGCGAAACAGCAGGCTGACCACGCCGAGCACATCGTTGCCCTCGGTCAGCACCGGCAACGCCATGCCGGCCTGCAGGCCGTTGCTGGTCAGGCTGGCGGCGATGTCTGCCCAGGCGGCATCCTGCGCGATGTCGCCCGAGGTGATGGTCTGGCGCTGCTCTGCGGCCAGCCCGAAGCCGCCGCCCTGCGTCCCGAAGGGCAGCTCCTCGAGCTCCAGCAGCAACTCGAGCGGCAGATGCGGCGAGCGGCTCAGCCGCAGGCGGCGCTCCACCGGGTCCGCCAGCGCCAGCAAGCAGCGCGAGCCCGATGCCTGGCGCTCGACCATGCTGGCCAGCGCGTCGAGGGCGAAATCGAGGCTGGCGCCATTGAGCATGGCCTCCATCAAACGCACCATATCCCCCATCGCTTCAGCACTGGCTTCTTCATACCAATCCTCATGCGCACCGTAACTCATCGCGGCCTCCAGAAAACAGCAAATTCACGGCTTGTCAGCCCATTCTTGAAAGATAGCAAACACCGCGCGCTTCGCTGCCAGACTCGCGCACGATAGAAAAAATATGCCAATGCGTTTACACGGCGGCGAATGGAAAGGTATAGTTGGCCCAAATATTTGGAGCTTTTGCTCGACGCCACGGCCGACCAACAGGCTGCGCGATCGGCTACAGCGAGTTATAGAGGATAATTCATGAAACGAGCACTTCTGGGCCACGCCCAGCAGGCGGGTTTGGCTGCGCTCACGGCGGGCCTGGTGGCAAGTTGCGGTGGCGGCAGCGGCGGCGGTGGCAGCAACAGCACGGGGCCGAAGATTCCGGACGTGGTCATCGGCGTGGTTTCCGACGGCACCGTCATGCCGGGCGCGTCGATTGCGCTGAAGGATGCCTACGGCACCGAAGCCACGGTTACCGCCAATGTGCTCGGGCAGTTCCGCTTTCCGACCACCGGCCTGATGTACCCGATCATGCTGCAGGCAACTGGCCGCAACGGCCTCTTGTACACGCTGGTCTACGCCGAGGAGGAAAGGGCCAACCTGAACGAGGCGACGACGGTGATCACCGAGGCGGCCGCCAACGTCAACAACACCGATGCGCTCAAGAGCCTCTACAACGACCACGGCTTCGACCAGATCCGGCGCGACCAGTTGCAGAAGGCCGAGAACCTGTACCTGCAGACCCTACACAACGAGATTGCGCTGTCGGCCAGCGTGGTTGACCTGTCGCCGCGCATCAAGGACTTCTCACCCGGCACGACCGACGTGGACGGCGACGCCTACGGCCAGCTGATCAGCTTCGCCAATGTCGAGATCAACCCGCAGGATGGCCGCATCCAGGTGCTCAACCGCCTGCCCGAAGGCGTTGGCCTGATCAACAAGACCGTCGTCGATGGTGTCAGCGATGACCTGCTCAGCGGCGGCCTCAACATCACCGGCCCGGACAACCAGACCACGCCGGCTACCGACTCGCTCAGCCGCAGCCTGCGCCGCAAGGCGCTGTACAGCAACTACCGCTCACAGGTAGACGTCGCCAGTGGCGGCGGCTACGGCAGCCTGTACGGCCCCGCGCAGAAATATGCGGGTACCGAATACACGGCCTACATCGACGATGGCAGCGGCAACAAGAACGTGTTGCTGATGGTGCAGGTGCCGGCCAGCTTCGACGTCAGCAAATCCTGCATCGTGGCAGCCGCGGCGCCAGGCTCGCGCGGCGTGTATGGCGCAGTGGGCACGGCCGGCGAATGGGGGCTCAAGCATGGCTGCGCGGTGGCCTATACCGACAAGGGCGCGGGCGTGGGCACGCACGATGTGTCGAGCGACTCGGCCCTGGCGATTGACGGCAGCGTATTCTCCTCGCTGGCGAGCGGTAACTTCACCCAGTTCAAGAGCGACCTGAGAGACCCGGCCCTGGCCAATTACAAGATCCAGTATCCGGGGCGGCTGGCGTTCAAGCATGCGCACTCCAAGCAGAACCCCGAGCGCGACTGGGGCCGCAACACGCTCAGCGCCGTGCGTTTCGCCTTCTATGTGCTGAACCAGCAATACGCGCCGACCTCGACCTTTGCCGATCGCCATCTGCGCGCCGTCAAGCCGGAAAACACGCTGGTGATCGCCTCCTCGACCTCGGCCGGCGGTGCCGCGGCACTCGCGGCGGCCGAACAGGACAAGATCACCCTGGTCGACGGCGTTGCCGTGGCCGAACCGCAAGTCCAGGCCGGCGACCTGCAAGGGCTCGCCGTGCAGCAGGGCGCCGCACTGCAGGCCGCAGCGGGCAAGGGCGTGCTCGACTACATCAGCTACGCCAACCTCTACCAGCCTTGCGCCAGCCTGGCCGCCAGCGTTGCCGGCGCACCGGGGCTGTCCCAGCTCGACGCGACCAATGCGACCAACCGCTGCGCGGCCCTGAAGCAGGCCGGCCTGCTCGCATCCAGCAGTGTTGCCGATCAGGCCAGCGAAGCCCTGGGCAAGCTGCACGGGTACGGCTGGCTCGCAGACAGCGACGTATTGCACGCCTCGCACTATGTCTCGATCACACCCGCCATGGCGACGACCTATGCCAACAGCTACGGCCGTTTCGGCGTCGAGAACAATCTGTGCAACTTCAGCTACGCCCTGGCCGGCAGTGACGGCAAGGCGGTGGTGCGCAGCAACCTGTTCCTGCTCGACATGTTCGTCAACAGCAATGGCCTGACACCGGGTTACGGCACCCACTTCATCTACAACACGCTGCTGCCCGGCGATGAAGCACACGACGAAGCCGCGCCCAATGGCTCGACCTTGCACATCCCCGATGTCTATCGCGGCCTCTTGGTGACCATGGCGCTCTCCCCCAGCACCGGCAAGTCCGATTTCGCCTTCGATGGCGCGCTGTGCCTGCGTGAACTGGCGACAGGCAAGGATGCAGCAGGCCAGGACCTCGCCGCCGGCACGCTGGCCGACCAGGCCACGCGTGTGCAGAACGGCATCAAGGAGATCCAGTACACCGCCAACCTGCAGGGCAAGCCCGCCGTCATCGTCCACGGCCGCGCCGATGCGCTGGTGCCGGTCAACCACAGCTCGCGCCCCTATGTCGGGAAGAACGCACTGGTCGAAGGCGGCACGAGCAAGCTGCGCTACTACGAAGTGCTCAATGCCCAGCATTTCGACGCCAGCAACGGCACGATCGCCGGCTACGACACGCGCTACGTGCCGCTGCAGGTCTACTACAATCAGGCGCTCGACCTGATCTACGCCAATCTCAAGACCGGCGCGGCGCTGCCGGACAGCCAGGTGGTACGCACCACGCCGCGCGGCGGCTCACCCGGCGCAGCACCGGCGATCAGCAGCGCCAACGTCCCGGGCATCCAGGCCACGCCAGGCTCGGCGGACCGCATCACGCTGAGCGGCAAGACACTGGTGATCCCGGACTGAGCGCAGCGCACCCGGTCAAGCCCCGGCCCCGACAGGCCGGGGCTTTTTCCATGCTCGACGCACGGGTTGGTGGGCTCAGGAGCCCGCTCATGCCCTGCCCGCTACACCAGGATTGCCGGCTTCAATTCACCGGACGTTCGCTTAAGCCATGGCACCCTTGGAAAATATAATTTTTCGTGCAGATATTCGATAGTGCAAATACGATAGATTCGCCATGAATCATCATTTGTACACGAGTACCCCGGCCATCTCGGGCCGGCTGTTGTATGAATGGTCTACTGATTCGCACACTAACAGCGACATGGGCTTGTTGTTCGAAATGGGCCCAATGTTCCAGGCAATCGTTGGGCTTCGCAAGTTCAGCCCAAGCTACGCCGGGGTGCCGTTCAAAGCCTTGCAGAGCGGGTTGAATGGACTGCGCGGATCGGCGCCTGGCTTGGTCTTGCTGGATTTGCGGATTGTGCCTTGGGCTGGCTTGCCCGGGAAACCGGTGTCACCCTCTCCCCAGCCCTCCCCGTCAAGGGAGAGAGAGTGACCCGGTTGATTTGTGGGGTGGGCCTCCGATGGCTCTGTGCGGTGTCCCGGGGTCTGGCCTCGCGGAGTCGCAGATTAGGTCTTTGGCTATCGCACTCAGCTTGCCTGCCCTGCCCCCCGCTGTTAACGTCACCCCTCCGCCCAATCCGTCACAGGAGCCGCCGTGCACCTCTCGTCGCTGTACATCTATCCCATCAAGTCCTGCGCCGGCACCCCGCTCGCCGAGGCGGCCGTCACCGACATGGGGCTGGCCAGCGACCGGTGCTGGATGCTGGCGGACAAGGCGGGGCGCTTTCTCACCGGGCGCGAGCACCCACGGCTGGTGCAGGTCAGCATTGCGCTGAACGACGCGGGCTTTGTCGCGACGGCGCCCGATGCCGAGCCGCTGACGGTGGTGCGGCGCGACTTCACCGAGGCCGTAACCACCGGCGTATGGCGGCAGGAATTCGAAGCCTGGCGCGGCTCGGACGAGGCCGACGACTGGTTCAGCTTCTACCTCGGGCTCGACTGCCAGCTGCTCCATATTGGCACGCAGCCCACCAGGCGGCTGAAAGTGGACGAGACGTTGCCGATGAGCTTTGCCGATGGCTACCCCTACCTGTTGATCGGCGAAAGCTCGCTGGCTGATCTCAACGGCCGGCTGGCGCAGCCGGTGTCGATGCGCAACTTCCGCCCCAACCTCGTCGTGGCGAATGCTCCGGCCTTTGCCGAAGACGGCTGGCAGCGCATCCGCATCGGCGCGATCGAGTTCGAGATGGCCAAGCCGTGCGAGCGCTGCGTGTTCACCACGGTCGACCCGGACAGCGGCAATCTCCACCCGGAGCGCCAGCCGCTGGTGGCACTCGGCGGCTACCGGCGCAGCGAAGCCGGCATCCTGTTCGGCCGGAACGTGATTGCCCGCGCCACGGGTACGCTGTACGTGGGCGACCCGGTCGAGGTCATCGCCTGACGCATCGCCGTGTGGTCAGATTCATCAAGCCTGCGGAGTCGCAGGCTTTTTTAGTGGCCGGCAGGATGGGCGGGCGACAAACGACGCCATGGGCACGCGCTGGGGCAGGCAGTGGAACATCGGGGATGGGCGCGGGCTTTCGGCGGCCAGCGGGCCACGGAAAACACGGAGGGGAAAACGCCCTGCCGGCCGGATCGCAACCGGCAGGGGTCAATGCGCGCGACGAGGCTGTGCCGCGCGCAACAGGAGAGGCGGTGTTGCTTAATCGGCCTGGCGGCGCAGGAATGCCGGGATATCCAGCATTTCCGGGCTAGGCGCTGTGCGTGGCGCTTCGGCCACCGCCACGGCAGCACCGAGGCCCATCGAGCTGCTACGATCGCCACGGTTGCGACGGAACGCAGCCGGGGTGTCGTAGTGGTCCCACTCGCTGGCCGAGGCGTTGTCGGTGCCGGTCGACTTCAGCACCTGCAGCTTGGGCTGGGTGCGGCTGCTGGTGGCAGCCTGGCCGCCGATGCCGGTGGCAACGAGCGTCACGCGCAGGTCTTCACCGGCGTTTTCGTCGTAGACGGCGCCGAAGATGATTTCGGTTTCGTCGGTGCAGTAGGCGCGGATGGTCGCCATCACTTCGTTGACCTCGCGCATCTTGAGCGAGTGGTCGGCGGTGACGTTGACGATCACGGCGCGTGCGCCGTTCAGGTTGTAGTTTTCCAGCAGCGGGCTGGCCACGGCCTGCTCGGCGGCGATGCGTGCACGGTCGACGCCGGACGACGTGGCCGAGCCCATCATGGCCATGCCCATTTCACGCATCACGGTGCGCACGTCGGCGAAGTCGGCGTTGACGATGCCGGGCACATTGATGATCTCGGCGATACCGCCCACGGCGCCACGCAGCACGTCATCGGCAGCGCGGAAGGCCTCCTTCATCGACACGTCGTCGCCGAGCACTTCCATCAGCTTGTCGTTGGGGATCACGATCAGCGAGTCGACGTGGCGCGACAGCTCTTCGATGCCCGACTGGGCCGACTTCTGGCGCTTGCCTTCGAAGCCGAAAGGCTTGGTCACCACGGCCACGGTCAGGATGCCCATTTCCTTGGCGATCTGTGCCACGACTGGCGCCGCGCCGGTGCCGGTGCCGCCGCCCATGCCGGCGGTGATGAACAGCATGTCCGCGCCGCGGATGCTTTCGGCGATGCGCTCACGGTCTTCCATGGCGGCATCGCGGCCGACATCGGGGTTGGCGCCGGCGCCCAGGCCACGGGTCAGGCCCGCACCCAGTTGCAGCTGGCTTGGCGCCTGGTTGCGCTTGAGCGCTTGCAGGTCGGTGTTGCAGGCGATGAATTCCACGCCCTGCACGCCGGCGCTGATCATGTGGTCGACGGCGTTACCGCCGCAACCACCGACGCCGACGACCTTGATGACCGCTACAGGAGCGATCTCTTGTACGAGTTCGAACATTTGTTTGCCTCTCCTTTGTTAAACGGTGCACCGCGCGGTCGCTCCGCGTCGGCACCCCGGATCCGTTAAACCTGAAAAATCGACCTTAAAAATTGCCTTGAATCCATGCTTTCATGCGCTCGAGCACGCTTCCAAACCCGCTGCCCTGCAGGCGCGAGGTGGTGTGGCGCTGATATTGTTCTTTACCCATCAACAGCAGACCGACGCCGGTGGAGAAGCGCGGATTGCGCACCACCTCCGAGAGGCCGCCCACGTACTGCGGCACACCGAGCCGGACCGGCATATGAAAGACTTCCTCACCGAGTTCGACCATGCCCTGCATCTGGGCCGAGCCGCCGGTGATGACGATGCCGGAAGACAGCAAATCCTCGAACCCGGACCGGCGCAGCTCGGCCTGGATCAGCGAATACAGTTCCTCGACGCGCGGCTCGATCACCTCGGCCAGCGTCTGGCGCGACAGCTGGCGCGGGCCACGTTCGCCCACGCCGGGCACTTCGATCATCTGGTTCGGGTCGGCCAGCTGGCGCAGCGCGCAGCCATGTTCGCGCTTGAGGTCCTCGGCCTCCTTGGTCGGGGTGCGCAGGGCCATGGCGATGTCGTTGGTGATCTGGTCGCCGGCGATCGGGATCACCGCGGTATGGCGGATCGCGCCTTGCACGAACACGGCGATATCGGTGGTGCCGCCGCCGATGTCGATCAGGCAGACGCCCAGATCCTTCTCGTCGTCGGACAGCACGGCGGTGGCCGAGGCCAGCGGCTGCAGGATCAGGTCGGCGACTTCGAGGCCGCAGCGGCGCACGCATTTCATGATGTTCTGCGCGGCCGAGACGG
Source organism: Chitinivorax sp. PXF-14 (assembly GCF_040812015.1). Lineage (NCBI taxonomy): Bacteria > Pseudomonadati > Pseudomonadota > Betaproteobacteria > Chitinivorax > Chitinivorax sp. PXF-14. Next base: position 80,181 of record NZ_JBFNXJ010000009.1, read on the forward strand.
CGCCGGTGACGATGTGCACCTTGGTCTCGAGCCGCACGCCGGCCATGCCGAGCGGCTCCTTCACGTCTTCCTGGCCGTCGATGATGAATTCCTGCGGCAGGATGTGCAGGATCTGCTGGTCGGTCGGGATGTTGACCGCGCGCGCGGTCTCGATCACGCGCACCACGTCGGCCTGGCTCACTTCCTTGTCCTTGATCGCCACCATGCCGTGCGAGTTGAAGCTCTTGATGTGGCTGCCGGCGATGCCGGTGAACACTTCCTTGATCTTGCAGTCGGCCATCAGCTCGGCTTCTTCGAGCGCGCGCTGGATCGCGGTGACGGTCGACTCGATGTTGACCACCACCCCCTTCTTCAGCCCGCGCGACGGCGCCTGGCCCATGCCCACGATCTCGATGCGGCCGTCGGCCTGCACATCGGCGACGATCGCAACGATCTTCGATGTGCCGATATCGAGGCCCACCAGCAAATTCTTGTTTTCCTTAACTTTGTTCACCGAGAACTCCACTCAAGCAATATTCCACTCTGTTTCTCACGCTGCTTTTTTCGTGACCTTGGGCTCGACGATCGGCACCTCGGGCTTGGCCTTGACCGGCTTCGGCTTGAAGTCCGGCATGCGCACCGCGAATCCGTTCGGGTAGCGCAGGTCGACGTATTCGTTCTTGTTCTGCAGCAGCGCCAGCGACTTCGGATAGGCCAGCACGAACTTTTCGAGCCGCTCCTTGACGTTGTCGCGTCCAATTTCCACCGTGAGCCCATCGTCGAGCTTCACGTTCCATGCACGCCGCGCAGACAGCGAAATCTGCGCCGGCTTTTTCTTGATCGGCGCGAGCATGTCGCGCATCTCGAGATACCCCTTCGACAGCTCGACTTCCGAGCCCGCCTCGCCCAGCAGCACCGGCAGCGGGTCGTTGCTCGCGGCATCGAACAGCTCGCCGTAGGTGTTCACCAGCGCCGCAGAGCCCCAGCGCGCGAGCGCCAGATGCTCTTCGAGGTTGATCTCGAGCCGGTCCGGCCAGTGCCGGCGGATGCTCACCGTGCGCACCCAGGGCAGCTTCTCGAACGCCTTGCGCGTGCGGTCCAGGTTCAGCGTGAAGAAGGTGCCCTTGAGCTCGTTCTTCACGATGTACTGCACCTGCTCGCGCGTGATGTGCTTCAAGTCGCCGCTGACCTGGATCTGCCGCACCGGGAACACCGGCAGATGCACCACCACGAACAGCAGCGCATACAGGAACAGCAACGCCGCCAACGCGTAGAGCAGGTTGGCAAGCCACATCAGCAGTTGCGGCCTATCCCACATGCGCGACCTCGTTCACCATCTGCCCGTCGTCCCTCTCAGCCCACATGCGCCGTGGCCAGCACGCGCACCACCAGGTCTTCGTAACTGATCCCGCGCGCTCTTGCCGCCATCGGGAACAGGCTGTGGCTGGTCATGCCGGGCGCGGTGTTCACTTCGAGCAGATAGGGGTTGCCGGCTTCGTCCAGCAGGAAATCGACACGCCCCCAGCTCGAGCCGCCAATGGCCCAGAACGCCTTCTTCACGAGGCCGGCGATCATCTCTTCCTTGTCGGCCGGCAGGCCGGCGGGGCAACGGTACACCGTGTCGTCGCGGAAATACTTGGCCTGATAGTCGTAGAACTCGGTCACCGGCTCGATCTTGACGAAGGGCAGCACCTCACCGTCGAGCACCGCGGCCGTGTATTCGCCGCCGCCGCAGAAGGCCTCGGCCAGCACCAGACTGTCGTACTTGCGCGCCTCGGCGTAGGCGGCCTGCAGCTCGCCCGGCTGTTTGACCTTGCTGATGCCGATGCTCGACCCCTCGGTCGCCGGCTTGACGAACAGCGGCAGCCCGAGCTCGCGCTCGACGGCGGCGAAGTCGCTGCTGTCGTCGAGCAGCACGAATTTCGGGATCGGCAGGCCCAGCGCTTGCCAGATCAGCTTGGTGCGCAGCTTGTCCATGCCGATGGCGGAGGCCATCACGCCGCAGCCGGTATAGGGGATGCCCATGGTTTCGAGCGCGCCCTGGATCGTGCCGTCCTCGCCGAACGGGCCGTGCAGGATCAGGAAAGCGCGCTCGAAGCCCTCGGCCTTGAGCGCCGACAGCGGCTTCTCGGCCGGATCGAACCTGTGCGCATCCACGCCCTTGGCCAGCAATGCAGACAGCACGCCGCCGCCGCTCATCAGCGACACCTCGCGCTCGGCGGAATTACCGCCGAATACCACCGCCACCTTGCCGAATTGCTTCACGTCCATCTCAACCATCCTTATTTCGCCGAGCCGACGATGGTCGCTTCCACCATCAGCTCGATGCCACACTGTTGCTTCACCGCCTGCCGCACCTCGGCGATCAGGCCTTCAATCTCTGCCGCGGTGGCGCCACCGCGGTTCACGATGAAATTCGCGTGCCGCCGCGACACCTGCGCGTTACCGCTACCCTGCCCCGCCATGCCGGCCTGCTCGATCAGCGCCGCCGCCACCTGGCCGGCCGGGTTGCGGAACACCCGTCCCGCATTCGCCTCTTCGAGCGGCTGGCTCGCCGCACGGCGCGCCAGAAACTCGTCTATCGTCTGCCGCGCAAGGCTGCCATCGCGCTCGCGCAGGTCGAACCACACGCCGACAAACCACTCCTCCGAGGGCTCGACCAGCTTCGCCTCGCGGTAGCCGATCTCGTACTCCGCCGCGCTACGCACCGCCAGGCCGCCACCGCGCTGCACCACCTGCACGCTTGCCACCGAATCCCAGGCTTCGGAACTGAAACAGCCCGCGTTGCCCACCAGCGCCCCGCCCACCGTGCCCGGGATGCCGGCAAGGAACTCCAGCCCGGTCAACCCTTGCACGGCGGCGTAGGCCGCCAGCTCGGCGCCGCTCACACCGGCCCCGGCATACAGCCTGCGATAGCCCTTGGCCGGCGCCTGGGTCTCGACCCGCAACGCCATCAGCCCCGGCCGCGAAAACACGACCGTGCCGGCAAACCCGCCATCGCGCACCAGCAGGTTGGAGCCAGCCCCGACGAACAGCAGAGGCTGCCCACCCGCCGCCGACTTCAACCATGCGCACAACTCGTCGAGGTCGGCCGGCCAGATCGCCTGGCTGGCGTCGCCGCCCGCCTTCCACGACACGTGGCCCGCCATCGGCACCTGCTGCGCGATGCGGCCACGCCACTTCATGTCACACCTCGCCGCGCCGGATCTTGCCCGGCACCGCGCCGATACTGCCTGCGCCCATGGTCACCACGACATCGCCGTCACGCGCGAAATCCAGGATGGCCTTGGGCAGCTCGCCAATCTGCTCGACGAACAGCGGCTCGACCTTGCCGGTGACCCGCACCGCACGCGCCAGCGCACGGCCGTCTGCGGCCACGATCGGTGCCTCGCCAGCGGCATAGACCTCGGTCAGCAGCACCGCGTCGGTAGTCGACAGCACACGGACGAAATCCTCGAAACAGTCGCGGGTACGCGTGAACCGGTGCGGCTGGAAGGCCAGCACCAGGCGGCGGCCCGGGAAGGCGCCACGGACGGCGCTCAGCGTCGCATCCATCTCGACCGGGTGGTGGCCGTAGTCGTCGATCAGCGTGAAGCTGCCGCCATCGGGCAAGGCGATCTCGCCGTAACGCTCGAAGCGGCGGCCCACGCCGCTGAACTGGCGCAGCGCGCGCTGGATCGCCTCGGGTTTGGCGCCGGATTCGAGGCCGATGGCGATGGCGGCGAGCGCGTTGCGCACATTGTGCAGGCCGGGCAGATTGAGCTCGACCTCCATCGAATGCGGCTTGCCGTTCTGCCAGCTCACGGTGAAATGCATCTGGCTGCCGACCGCGCGTACATTGGTGGCGCGCACCTGGGCCTCGTCGCTGAGGCCGTAGGTGGTGATCGGCTTGCTGATGGCCGGGATGATCGCGCGCACATGCTCGTCGTCGACGCACAGCACGGCCATGCCGTAGAACGGCAGGTGCTGGATAAAATCGACGAAGGCCTGCTTGAGCTTGCCGAAATCATGGTCGTAGGTGTCCATGTGGTCGGCGTCGATATTGGTCACGACCGACATCACCGGGCTCAGGTAGAGGAAGGACGCATCCGACTCGTCGGCCTCGGCCACGATGAACTCGCCCTTGCCGAGCTTGGCATTGGTGCCGGCCGCTTCGAGCTTGCCGCCGATCACGTAGGTCGGGTCCATGCCCGCCTCGGCCAGCACGCTGGCGACCAGGCTGGTGGTCGTGGTCTTGCCGTGGGTGCCGGCGATGGCAATGCCCTGGCGCAGACGCATCAGCTCGGCCAGCATCATCGCACGCGGCACGACCGGGATCTTGGCCTCGCGCGCGGCGAGCACCTCGGGGTTGTCGGCTTTGACAGCCGTCGAGGTCACCACCACATCGGCGCCCTGCATGTGCCCGGCGGCGTGGCCCTGGTGAATGGTCGCACCGGCGGCCTTGAGGCGCTGCGTGGTCGCGTTGTCGCCGAGGTCGGTGCCGCTGATCTTGAAGCCCTGGTTGAGCAGCACCTCGGCGATGCCGCTCATGCCGACACCACCGATGCCGACGAAATGAATGTGTTTGACCTTGTGTTTCATGCTTTCTCTCCCGCCAGCTCAAGACACACGGCGGCCACGTCTGCGGTAGCCTGCGGCTTGGCGAGCTTGCGAGCGGCTTGCGCCATCTTGCTCAGTTGGGTCCGGCTCAGGCGCCCGAGCACGCCGGCCAGACGCTCCGGCGTCAGGTCGGCCTGCGGCAGCAACACTGCTGCGCCATTGTCGGACAGGTAACGGGCGTTGCCGGTCTGGTGGTCATCCACCGCATGCGGCAGCGGCACCAGGATGCTGGCGACGCCGGCTGCGGCGAGCTCCGCCACGGTCAGCGCGCCGGCGCGGCAGATCACCAGGTCGGCGTCGCGGTAGGCGGCGGCCATGTCGTCGATGAAGGCGACGGCATTGGCTTCGACGCCAGCCTTGGCATAGTTGGCCTTGAGCGCGTCGAGATGTTTGGCGCCAGATTGATGGGTCACCAGCGGGCGATCTTCGGCCGGCAGCAGTGCCAGCGCAGCCGGCACACGCTCGTTCAAGGGCTGCGCGCCGAGGCTGCCGCCGACGACGACGATGCGGATTGCGCCGTCGCGCGGTGCATAGCGCTCGGCCGGCGCCGGCAACTGCGAGATCGCCTCGCGCACCGGGTTGCCGACGAGCCTGACCTTGCCACCCAGCTTGAATGCGGCCGGGAAAGCCGTCAGCACCGCATCGGCGACGCGTGCCAGCACCTTGTTGGTCAGCCCGGCGACGGAATTCTGTTCATGCACCACCAGCGGCTTGCCCAAGAGCGCCGCCATCATGCCACCGGGGAAGGCCGGGTAGCCGCCGAAGCCCGCCACTACGTCAGGGCGATGGCGACGAATCGCGGCGATGCTCTGTGCGAACGCACGCAACAGCATCAGCGGCATCACCGCCATGCGGACGATGCCCTTGCCGCGCAGGCCGGCGATCTGCAGTGTCTCGATCGGGTAGCCATGCTGCGGCACCAGGCGGTTTTCCATGCCGTCGGCGCCGCCGAGCCATACCACGCCCCAGCCGCGCGCCTTCATCGAGTCGGCCAGCGCCAGCGCCGGGAACACGTGGCCGCCGGTGCCACCGGCCATGATCATGATGGTGCGGTCGCTCATACCGAGTACCCCCGCATCAGCTGCCGGTTTTCCCAGTCGATGCGCAGCAGCACCGCGAGCGCGATCAGGTTGGCGACGATGCCCGAGCCGCCGAAGGACAGCAGCGGCAGCGTCAGCCCCTTGGTCGGCAACAGCCCCATGTTCACGCCCATATTGATGAAGGCCTGGGTGCCGAACCACACGCCGATCAGCTGCGCCACGAGTGCCGAGAAATCACGGTCGAGGCGGCTGGCCTGCAGCCCGATCTGGAAGCAGCGCAGCACGAGGCCGCAGAACAGCAGCACGACGATGGTGACGCCAACGAAGCCGAGCTCCTCGGCGATCACAGCGAGCAGGAAGTCGGTATGCGCCTCGGGCAGGTAGAACAGTTTCTCGACACTGCCGCCCAGGCCCACGCCGGTCCATTCACCACGGCCAAACGCGATGAGCGAGTGCGAGAGCTGGTAGCCCTTGCCCAGCGGGTCCTTCCACGGGTCCATGAAGCCGATCAGGCGCGCCTTGCGGTAGGGCGACACCAGCACGATGCCGACGAAGCCGACCACCAGCAGCACGATCAGGCCGGCGAACAGCCGCCAGTTGAAGCCGCCCAGGAACAGCGCGGCCATGGCGATGGCGGTGATCACGGCAAAGGCGCCGAAATCGGGCTCGGCCAGCAGCAGGCCGCCGGTGACCAGCATCACCACGAACATCGGGAAGAAGCCCTTGACCAGGCTATGCATGTAGGCCGCCTTGCGCACCGTGTAGTCGGCCGCGTACAGCACCACGAAGAACTTCATCAGCTCGGACGGCTGCAGGTTGATCACCACCAGCCCGAGCCAGCGCTTCGAGCCGTTCACCTCGCGGCCGATGTGCGGGATCAGCACCAGCACCAGGAGCGCCGAGCCGATCAGAAACAGATAGGGCGAATACTGCTGCCAGGTGCGCATCGGCACCTGGAAGGTGACCCCCGCCGCGACCAGCGCCACCACCAGGAAGATGCCGTGGCGTACGAGGAAATAGGTCGAGCGGAAGCCGGTGTCCTTGTCGCCCTCGGCCATCGCGATCGAGGCCGAGTAGACCATGACGAAGCCGATGGCGAGCAGGACCAGCGTGATCCAGAACACCACCTGATCGTAGGCGGCGGGGGTCTTCTGCCGGCGGAATTCGGTGTAGAGCTTCACGCGCGCGCTCCCGGCAGGCGTTTGACCGCGGCGATGAACACCTCGGCGCGGTGCGCGTAGTTGCGGAACATGTCGAGGCTGGCGCAGGCCGGCGACAGCAGCACCACATCGGCGGGCTGTGCCAGCTTGGCGCTCTCGGCGACGGCGACATCCATGTCGGCGGCGTCGAGCAGCGGCACGCCACTATCGGCAAGCGTCGCGCGGATCAGCGGGGCGTCGCGGCCGATCAGCACCACGGCGCGGCAGGCGTGGGTGACAGCGGCCTTGAGCGGCGAGAAGTCCTGGCCCTTGCCGTCGCCGCCGGCGATCAGCACGGCTTTCTGCTTGAGGCCGTTGAGCGCGGCCACGGTCGCGCCGACATTGGTGCCCTTCGAGTCGTCGTAGTAGGCGACGCCATTGACCGCCTCGACGAACTCGACGCGGTGCGGCAGGCCCTTGAAGCTGCGCAGGGTATCGAGCAGCGGTGCCCAGTCGAGGCCGATGGCGCGGCACAGGGCCAGCGCGGCCAGCGCGTTGGCGGCGTTGTGCAGGCCGGCCAGCTGCATGTCGTCGACGGCGAGCAGCGGCTGGCTGTCGAGCGCGAGCCAGGTTTCGCCATGCTGCTCGATCAGGCCGTAAGCCTGGCCGGCTGGCGCGCGGTCGAGCCCGAACCAGACGGCCGCGCGGCCCTCTTGCACCATGCCGCGGCACCATTCGTCTTCGCGGTTCAGCACCTGCACGCCCGCGCCGTGGAAGATGCGCGCCTTGGCGGCGGCATAGTCGGCCATGCCGGCGTAGCGGTCCATGTGGTCTTCGGTGACGTTGAGCACGGCGGCGGCATCGGCAGCCAGCGTGTGCGTCGTTTCGAGCTGGAAGCTCGACAGCTCGAGCACGAACACGTCGGGCACGCGGCCGTTCAGCCCGGTCAGCGCATCGAGCACGGCCAGGCCGATATTGCCGGCGACCACGGTATCGAGGCCGGCCGTCCGGCACATCTCGCCGACCAGCGTGGTGACGGTGGTCTTGCCATTGGCGCCGGTGATGGCGATGACTTTCGATTTCGTGCCGGCGATCGCCTCGGCGAACAGCTCGACGTCGCCAACCACGCGCAGGCCAGACTCGATCGCGGCGGCGATGGCCGGCGTCGCGAGCGGCACGCCGGGACTGGCGACGGCGAAATCGCAGCCGGCGAAGGTATGCGTGCCGAAGGCACCGGCCAGGATCTCGACGCCGGGCAGGGCAGCGCGCAGTGCGTCGAGATTGGGCGGATTGTCGCGGCTGTCGGCCACGCGCACGCGCGCACCATGGCTCGCGAGCCATTTGGCGCACGACAGCCCGGTTTCACCGGCGCCCAGCACGACAACCTGTTGACCTTGATAATTCATACCCATCACACACACTGTTTAATGTTTTATCGCCCCGCGGCTCTGCGGCCCGGGGCGTCCCGCCTGTCAGCGCAGTTTCAGCGTCGACAACCCGACCAGCACCAGCACGATGGTGATGATCCAGAAACGCACGACGACCTGCGTTTCCTTCCAGCCCTTCAACTCGTAATGGTGGTGCAGCGGGGCCATGCGGAAGATGCGCTTGCCGGTGAGCTTGAAGCTGCCGACCTGCAACATCACCGATACCGCCTCCATCACGAACACGCCGCCCATGATGAACAGCACGATTTCCTGGCGCACGATCACCGCAATCACACCGAGCGCCGAGCCCAGCGCCAGCGCGCCGACGTCGCCCATGAACACTTCTGCCGGATAGGCGTTGAACCACAGAAAGCCCAGGCCCGCGCCGCCGATCGCCGCGCAGAACACCGCCAGCTCGCCGGCGCCCGGAATATGCGGCAGGCCGAGATATTTCGAGAACACCGCGTGGCCCGCCACGTAGGCGAAGATCGACAGCGCGGCGGAAACCATCACGGTCGGCATGATCGCCAGGCCGTCGAGACCGTCGGTCAGGTTCACCGCATTGGAGCTGCCGACGATCACGCAGTAGGTCAGCACCACGAAGCCCACCGGGCCGAACGGGTAAACGATGTGCTTGAAGAAGGGCACGATGAAATCGGTGTTCGACGGCAGGTTGGCGGTGCCGGCCAGGAACAGGCCGGCCGTAATCGCGATCACCGACTGCCAGAACATCTTGGCCTTGGCCGACAGGCCTTTCGGGTCCTTGTAGACGACCTTCTTGTAATCGTCGACGAAGCCGATCACGCCCGTTGCCAGCGTCACGGCCAGCGTCAGCCACACGTACTTGTTCGTGAGATCGCCCCACAGCAGCGTGGTCAGCGCGATCGACAGCAGGATCAGCGTGCCGCCCATGGTCGGCGTGCCGGCCTTGACGAGGTGGGTCTGCGGGCCGTCGCTGCGCACCGCCTGGCCGACCTTCATCGCCGTCAGCTTGCGGATCACCAGCGGCCCGAGCAGCAGCGAGAAGGCGAGCGCGGTCGCCATCGCCATCACCGCGCGCAGCGTGATGTAACCAAATACGTTGAAGGCACGAACTTCGGACCCGAGCCATTGTGCGAGTAATAACAGCATGGCCTGCCTATCCCTTGAGCTGCGCCGTCAGAAAATCCACTACCCGTTCCATCTTCATGAAGCGGGATCCTTTCACCAACACCGTGGTGTCGGCCGTCATCTCGGCCTTGAGCGCCGCCAGCAGCGCGTCGAGCTCGCTGTAGTGATGTGCCGCCGGGCCGTAGGCACGGGCCGCCTCGCGCGTCAGCTCGCCAAGGCAGTAGAAATGCTCGATGCCCTTGTCGGCGGCCAGCTTGCCGATGTCGGCATGCAGCGCCGGCGCGTCGGGGCCAAGCTCGCCCATATCGCCCATGACGAACACGCGGCGGCCCTTCTGCCCGGCCAGCACGGCGATGGCGGCGGCCATCGAGTCCGGGTTGGCGTTGTAGGTGTCGTCCACGACGATGGCGCCGCTGAGGCCAGCCTTGCGCTGCAGCCGACCCTTGACGCCGTCGAACAGCGCCAGGCCGCGGCCGATCGCATCGAGGCCGATACCCATCGCCAGCGCGGCCGCGGTGGCCGCGAGCGCGTTGCGCACATTGTGCAGGCCCGGCACGCCGAGCTTGAACGAGACATCGCCCGCAGGGGTGTGCACGCTCACCTCGCTGTCGAACACGGCGAGCTTGAAGGTGGCGCGCACGTCGCCCTGGCTGAGGCCGAACTCGATGCGCCGGTGCGAGCCGGCAAGCGAGCGCCACAGCGGCGCATGGGCGTCGTCGGCATTGATCACGGCGACACCGTCGGACGTCAACCCTTCGAATATCTCGCCCTTGGCGCGCGCCACGGCCTCGACCGAGCCCAGGCCCTCGAGATGCACGGCGGCGGCGTTGTTGACGAGCGCCACGGTGGGCTTGCCGAGATTCGTCAGGTAGGAAATCTCGCCCGGATGGTTCATGCCCATCTCGATCACGGCATAGCGGTGTTCGGGTGCCAGACGCAGCAGCGTCAGCGGGGCGCCGATGTCGTTGTTGAGGTTGCCGCGCGTCGCCAGCACGCCGGCGTCGGAGCTCGCCGCGCAGCAGATGCTGGCGAGCATTTCCTTGACCGAGGTCTTGCCGCTGGAGCCGGTAATGGCGGCCACAGGCAGGTTGAACTGGCTACGCCAGTAGGCAGCGAGCTGGCCAAGCGCGCGGTGGGTATCATCGACGCGAAGCAACGGCAGCCCGGCACCGCCCTCCCAAGCGGTATTCACCATGGCTGCGGCCGCGCCGTCCGCCAAAGCCTGTGTCACGAAGTCGTGGGCGTCGAAGCGCTCCCCTTTGAGCGCAATGAACAGATCGCCCGGCTCGATGGCCCGGCTGTCCGTGGTGACGCGCGCAAATCCGACTTCCGGGGCGGTCGTGGCGCCCCCAATGGCTTTCGCGGCTTGATTCAGGTTCATCATGGTCGGCAGGCTCATCAGAGTTTGCCTCCCACGCGTTTGGCCAGCGCCGCCAGTGACTGATCCACATCGCTGAACGGCCGTTTTACTCCTTGCACATCCTGGTAATCCTCATGTCCCTTGCCGGCGATCAGCACGATGTCGCCAGCCTGCGCCTCATCCACCGCCCAGGCGATGGCTGCGGCGCGGTCTGCCAGAGTGCGCTGACCTGGCCCCATGCCGGCCACCACTTGTTCGATGATCTTGTCCGGGTCTTCGGTGCGCGGGTTGTCGCTCGTCACCACGGCCACGTCGGCCAGCCGGCCGGCGATGCCGCCCATCAACGGGCGCTTGCCCGGATCGCGGTCGCCGCCGCAGCCGAACACGCAATACAGCTTGCACCCGGCCGGTACGATGTCGCGCAGCGTGGACAGCGCCTTTTCCAGCGCGTCGGGCGTATGCGCGTAATCGACCACGACCAGCGGCTGCGCCGCGCCACCGAGCCGTTGCATGCGCCCCGGCGCGGCCTCGATCGAGCCCAGCGCACGGGCGGCGTCGTCAAGCGCCACGCCGGCGGCCAGCAGCGCGCCAAGCGCCGCGAGCAGGTTGGCCGCGTTGAACAGCCCCAGCAGGCCGCTGCCGATGCGTGCCTCGCCCTGCGGCGTGGCCACGCTCATATGAATGCCTTGTTCGTCGACGCGCAGCTCGCGGCAGTGCAGCTCGCCCGCCTTCAGGCCGTAGCCGAGCACGGCGACGCCGCGCGCACGGCAGTCCGCCGCGAGCCTGGCGCCAAAGGCGTCGTCGAGATTGATCACGGCGGCCTTGAGCCCGGGCCAGGCGAACAGCTTGGCCTTGGCCGCGCCGTAGGCTTCCATGTCGCCGTGGTAGTCGAGATGATCGCGCGTGAGGTTGGTGAACACGGCGACATCGAATGCCACGCCGGCCACCCGGCCCTGATCGAGCCCGTGCGACGATACCTCCATCGCGATGGCCTGCGCGCCCAGCTCGCGATAGGTAGCCAGCCTTGCCTGCAGGCTCACCGCGTCGGGCGTGGTATGGGTCGCCACTTCCAGCTGACCCGGAAAACCGTTGCCGACTGTGCCAATCACCGCCGTCTTGCGGCCAAGCGCGCTCAAGGCGTGGCTCAGCCAGGTGGTGATCGAGGTCTTGCCGTTGGTGCCGGTCACGCCGATCACGGTCATATGCTTTGACGGTTCGCCGTTGACGAGGCTCGCGACCTCGCCGGCACGCAGGCGCAGCTCGGGCACCGGCAGATTGGGCACGGCCCATTCGGCCTTCCAGTCGAAGCCGTCGGCAGCGTCCCACAGCACGCCGGCCGCACCGGCCTCGAGCGCCTGCGGAATATAGTTACGGCCGTCGGTATACTCACCCATACAGGCCAGGAACACGTCGCCGGGCTTGATCTGGCGGCTGTCCGCCACCACGCGGCCGAGCGGCACGCCGAGTTGTTCGAGCAGGGGCCAGGTGATCGCTGTGCTCATCACATCGTCCCCTCTGCCGCTTCCTGCTGGTCCATGCCCGGCAGAATGATGCTGTTGACCGGCGCATCGTTGGGCACGCCGAGAATGCGCAGCGCACCGCCCATCACGTTGGCGAACACCGGCGCGGCCACCGTACCGCCGTAATACTGGCCAGCCGTGGCCTCGTCGATCATCACCGCCACGATCAGGCGCGGGTCGGATGCCGGCGCGAGGCCGACGAAACTCGATACATACTTGTTCTTCGAGTAGCCGCCGCCTTCGAGCTTGTTGGCGGTGCCGGTCTTGCCACCCACGCGGTAGCCGACCACCTGTGCGCGCGTCGCGGTGCCGCCCGGCTGCGTCACCATCTCGAGCATCTTCTTCACCGCATCGGCGGTCTCGGGCTTGATCACCTGCTTGCCCGGCGGCGGCGCCACCTGCTTGATGAAGCTGATCGGCTTGATCTCGCCGTGGTTGGCGAAAACCATATAGGCATGCGCCATCTGGATCAGGCTGACCGAGATGCCGTGGCCGTAGGACATGGTCGCCTGTTCGATCGGGCGCCAGGTCTTCCACGGCCGCACGCGGCCCGCCGCCTCGCCGGGAAAACCGGTGTGCGGCACCTGGCCGAAGCCCAGCGAATGCAGGAAGTCGGAGTGGTATTCATGCCCCAGCGACAGCGCCATCTTGGCGGCACCGACGTTGGACGACACCTGGATCACCTGCTCCACCGTCAGCGCACCGTGCGGGTGGGCATCGTGGATTGTCGCCGGGCCGATGCTCATGCGCCCGCCCTGGGTGTCGATGATCGTGGTCGGCTTGAAGGTGCCCGCCTCGAGCGCGGCGGCAGCCGTGATCGGCTTCATCGTCGAGCCCGGCTCGTAGAGGTCGGTCAGCGCGCGGTTGCGCTTGCGCGCCGGGTCGATCGCGCCGCGGTTATTCGGGTTGTACGACGGGATGTTGGCCAGCGCCAGCACCTCGCCGGTCTTGGCGTCGAGCATCACCAGGCCGCCGGCCTTGGCCTTGTTGACGTCCACCGCCTGCTTCAGCTCGCGGTAGGCGAGGTACTGCAGGTTGCGGTCGATCGACAGCGTCAGCGTCTGGCCATCCTGCGGCTTCACCACGCTCGACACGTCCTCGACGATGTAGCCGCGGCGATCACGGATCACGTGCCGGCTACCGGGCTTGCCGGCGAGCGTGGCGTTGCGCGTGAGCTCCATGCCCTCCTGGCCTTTGTCGTCGATGCCGGTCTGGCCGATGATGTGCGCCAGGAATTCGCCGGCCGGGTAGTAGCGGCGGTATTCCTGCTGCTTGTAGATGCCGGGGATGTTCAGCGCCAGCACGCGGTCGGCGAGCTCGGGCTGGATCTGGCGCTTGATGAAGACGAAATCGCGCTTGCGGTCGGCGATCTTGGCCGTGACATCGGCCGCCGTCATGCCCAGCAGCTTGGCCAGCTGGCCGATCTGCTGCTGGCTCGGCATCTCGTCCATGTCGGCCGGGCTGGCCCAGATCGACTGCACCGGGGTAGAGATGGCGAGCGGCTCGCCATTGCGGTCGGTGATCATGCCGCGAATCGCTTCGAGCTTGAGCACGCGGCTGTAGCGCGCCTCGCCCTTTTCCTGCAGGAACTCGCGGTTATACGCCTGTAGGTACACCGCACGCCCCACCAGCAAGGCGAAACCGGCCCCGAGCGCGCCCATCAGCGTGTAGCTGCGCCATGCGGGTAGTCTTGCGTTGAGGTTGGAGTTGGCCGTGTACATGTCTTTAATTGCGCCATTACTGCGCTACGGTTTTCTCGCCGGCCGACTTGGCCGGCACGGGCACGGTGACCACTTGCGTACGAGAGCCATCTGCCACCTGCATGCCGAGCTGTTTCTGCGCGATGGTCTCGATACGCGAGTGCATCGCCCAGGTGCTCTGCTCAAGCTGCAGCTGACCCCATTCCACATCGAACTGCTTGGACAACTTCTGTTCCTTTTGCAGCTCGATAAACAACTTGCGCGCCTTGTGTTGTGAAGTCACGACACTCAGCGCGCAGGCGATCAACACCGCCAACAGCAATAGATTCAGCTTCGTCACAACGGCGCTTCCGTCCGCTCCGCCACTCTCAGGATCGCGCTGCGCGCACGCGGATTGGCTTGCGTTTCCTGCGCCGAGGGCTTGATCGGCTTGCCCACCACCTTCAGCGGCGGCGCCTTCAGCTCGGACGCACGGATCGGCAGGCGGCTCGGCATGTCGTCATCGTTCGCCGCATCCTTCATGAAGCGCTTGACGATGCGGTCTTCCAGCGAATGGAAGCTGATCACCGACAAGCGCCCATTGGGCTTGAGCAAGGCCAGCGCCTGAGGCAGGACTAGCGACAGCTCCTCAAGCTCTTGATTGACGTGAATCCGTATAGCCTGAAAGCTTCGCGTCGCCGGGTCCTGACCCTGTTCGCGGGTGCGGACACAGCCCGCCACGATCTCGGCAAGCTGTCGGGTGGTGGTAATTGGCCGCTCCGATCGAAGCGCGACAATCTTTCTTGCAATCTGCTTAGCAAACCGCTCTTCGCCATAGTCTTTGATTACTCTGTAAATATCTTGTTCAGGCGCATCGGCCAGCCATTCGGCCGCCGTCACGCCACGCGTGGTATCCATGCGCATGTCGAGCGGCGCATCGAAACGAAAACTGAAACCGCGGCGGCCGTCATCGATCTGCGGCGAGGAAATACCGAGATCGAGCAGCACGCCGTCGACCTTGTCGATACCGAGCGCCGCCAGCCCGGCCTTCATCTCGGCAAAACCGCTGTGGACGATGTGGAAGCGGGCATCGGCAATCGTTGCCGCCTCGGTGATCGCCTGCGGGTCCTTGTCGAACGCAATCAGCCGGCCAGCCGCGCCGAGCTTCGACAGGATCAGCCGGCTATGCCCGCCGCGGCCAAACGTCCCGTCGACATAGATGCCATCGGGCCTGATCGCCAACCCATCCACCGCCTCGTCCAGCAATACCGTGCGATGCACCAGCCCAACCACATCGCTCACAGCGAGATACCTTCCATCTGGCTCGCCAGATCGTCAGCCGGGATCGCCATCGTGGCTGCGGTCTGCGCATCCCACTTGGCGGCATCCCACAGCTCGAATTTCTTGCCCATGCCGACCAGCGACACATCCTTGTCGAAGGCAGCCTTGTCGCGCAGCGTGCGGCTCACCGAGACGCGGCCCGCCTTGTCCATCTCAACCTCTTCCGCGTAACCGAGCACCACGCGCGCGATTGCGACGCGCGAGCCAGTCAACTGCATCATCTGGTCACGCACCGGCAGCCAGTTCGGCTCGGGGTACAGCAGCAGGCAGCCATCGGGCGCCAGCGTCAGCACCAGGCGGCCAGCGCACAGCGACATGAGGGCATCGCGGTGCCGGGCTGGCACCGTGAGACGACCCTTATCGTCGAGACTGAGCGTTGAGACGCCACTGAACATTTTGCTTTCCTGGGTGACCGAGGGAGGTAGCTTCACCCACTTTCCACCACCTTCCCCCACTTCCTCCCACTATAGAGCATGAAACCTATGCCGGTCAACTCGATTACAGCCATTTTCTCGTTTCGTAACAAACACTTAGCAGAACATCACAAAACACGAAAAGTCTTATGAATGAAGGAGATAGAAGAGAATCCAGAAGTAGCTCCTTAACAACATTGGCATGCGGGGAGAAAGTGGGGCGAACCACCAGCGCATCCCCCATGCCGGCTATAGATTTGCCGCGGGGCGCCGATGATTAGCGTTAGTCCTGCCCTCGCCCCTGTGCGCCAACACGGAGAACAACAATGAAGCACACCCTATCGGCCACCCTGCTCGCGCTGGCCACGGTGCTGTACGGCTGCGCGAACCCGCCAAGCCTGTTCACGCCAGCCGGCAGCAGCGCCCCCGCGGCAAAACTGCGCTTCACCGCCACCGGCTATGGCTCGGCCAGCACCTTCGAGGGCTACACCGCAGGCCAGCGCCGCCTGCTCGCCATGCGCGCCGCGAAGCTCGACGCCTACCGCTCGCTGGCCGAGCAGGTATATGGCGTGCGCATCAAGGGCAACACCACCGTTGCCGCGATGGTGGCGCAGAACGACAGCTTCCGCGTCTACCTCGACGCCTATCTGCGCGGCGCGCACGTGGTCAGCGTCACGCCGATGGCCGAGGGCAATTACGAGACGGAGATCGAGATCGAGCTGCCGCCAGACTTCTGGCGCATGCAGCTGACGGCGCCACCAACAGCCAGTGCCACGGCGTCATCCAGCGCACCGGCCGGCGCGACGGCAAGCGCCAGTCCCGTCCTGGCCAGCAGCGGGTATAATCGCAGCTTCTATTACGCCGACTGACCGCCGCCTTGACCGTTCTCCCGCCGCGCCTGGCGCTCATCCTGCTGACGCTTGCAGCAACCCCGCTGGCGGCCGAGACATTGACGGCACAGGGCATGGCCGCGCTCGACGCAGCCGGCTCGCGCGAAACGGCACGGGCAGAGGCCATACGCGACGCACTGGAGCAGGCATCGCTCGAAGCCGGCGCCCAGGTGGCAGGCAGCTCACCGATCGCCCGGCCCGACCAGGGCAGCCTCTCGGTCAACGCGCAACGGCGCCCCAGCCAGTTCCGCCTCAAACGCGAATGGACGGACAAGGGCCTGCTGATGGTCGAGGTCGAGGCTGACTTTCCCGACGACAGCGCCGCCTCGCCCCGCCCCACTTCGCAGCCCGTGCAGCAGACCACCAGCTGCGCAGGCAACAGCCAGCCGCGCTATCGCAAGACCATCGCGGTGGCGCCGTTCCTGCTCATGCAGGCAGGCCAGGCCGACGACCTCGACAATCCCGGCCAGGGCGTGCCCAACGAGCTGCTGCGCCGGCTGGAAGCCAGCAAGCGCCTGCTGCCGACGGTCAACGCCAACGCCAATGTGTTCGGCGGCACGGCATCCGCCGCCCCGCTGCAGGCCGACCCGGAGGCGATCAAGCAGGTTGCGCTCAACACCAACAGCCAGTTCGTGCTGACCGGCCGCGTACTCGACACCAGCGTCAGCGCCCGCCAGACCCGCCCCTACTGGGGCTGGCAAAGTGCCGACAACGGTAGCCCGCATTTCGGCGTGGCGCTGCCCGGCTCGACGCTGGGGGCCGGCGTGGCGCAGCAGGCGACGCAGCGGCGCTTCGAGATCGAGTTGCAGATATACGATGGCGCCACCGCCGTGCTGCTCGCCCGGCATACGCTGCAGCAGGAAGCCAGCGGCAAGGTGGCGACGAGCAGCCGTCAGGCATTCGGCAGCAGTGGCTTTCTGGCCAGCGACTATGGCCGGGCTGTCGACCGCGTGCTCAACGATGCCACCAGCGCCATCGACAACACGCTGGCCTGTCTGCCGCTGACGGCCAAGATCGTCAAGATCGACGGCTCCCGCATCTACCTGAATGCCGGCGGCCTGCAGCAGCTCCGTCCCGGCGACACGCTGACGGTCTACAAGAAGCAGACCAACAAACCGGTGTCGCTGCCCGAGACCAACGAGGCGCTGGGCATCCCCGAGACACCGGCGGCCAGCGCCAGCATCGTCCAGGTGCAGCCGCGCTTCGCCATCGCCGAGCTGAGCCGTACGGCCGGCATACGCAGCGGCGACCTGATCCGCGACGACAATCGCGGCAGCTCGGGCCGATTGACGGAAGCGGCGGCCGAGCCCTCCACCGCATCAGACAAGGCGCCCGGCCAGCGCCAGCAGGACGGCACTAGCGGCACCAAGGCGGCAGCCAAGGGGCAGGACAAGCAAGCCAAGCCGGCCAAGAAGAAAACCGCCAAGTCCGCCACCAGGAAATCGCCGGCAAAGTGCGACTGCCCGCCAGCCACACCGACCGTGCCGACCAAACCCGCCGCGCCCGCCAAGCTGTCGTGACGCGCCCTGCGCAACCCCGGAACCCGATCATGGCAACACGACTGCAATCCGCACCGCGCCTCATCGTCGCCACCGTGCTCGGCCTCGCGCTGAGCACGCCGGCCGACGCGGCGATCCGCCCGCTGGGTTATCACAAACCGCGCAAGCCGGCTGCCGTGCGCCCGGCCCCGCCGAAGGCCGCCAGGAAACAGGCCGTGCCCGTCGCGGAGGCCGTCGAGCCGGCCAAGCCGGCAGCAGCGCCCACAGCCGTACCGATCGTAGCGAGCCCGCCACCGGTGCCCGAAGCGCCGAGAGTGCCGATGGAGCAGGTCGTCAACTCCTGGGCCCCCTACACCTATCCCTGAGCCCTGCACGCCACAGCGGGCGCACCCCAGGCCGGTAAGCCCGGCTTCGCCAGACCTCTATTTCCAGAATGGCTTGGGCAGCTCGGCATGTGCCACGCTGACCGTCTGCGCCCGCAGCCAGCCGCGCAGCATGCCGAGCAGCTCCGCCTCGTCCGGCCTGCGCACGAGCGCCGACTGGGTAGCCAACAGGCCATCGGCAACGCTCTGATCGTGATGTCGGCCTAGGCCATCCTGCACCGCCTGCAGCCAATGATTGAAGCGCTGGTAGCGCTTGCCGGCATACGACAGCGCACCGAACTCGCCCAAGTAGCGCAGCTTCTTGGCCAGGATGCGCGTGCGGTGCAGGGTGGCGGCCGAGGTTTCGTCGGCGCGCTTGAGCGCATCGCCCAGGCGCCGGGAATACTTGCCCAGCAGCGGCGCGGCGGCATCACCGAAGCTCGCCGGGCCGTCGGCAGCCGCCAGCAGCGCACACCAACGACCCAGGCCGAGCAGCAGACGCTGATAGCGCATCGAGCCGACGGCCTCGCGCGCCGCTTGTTGCGCAGCGAAGCCGGCCGCCGCAAGCCGCGCGTGCAGGCGGGCCTGTGCCGGATGGTCACCCACGGCCTTCAGCACCGTGGGCAGCGTGTCGTTCAGCAACACATCCCAGTCACGGGCGCGGCCCAGCTCGTTGCCCAGCCAGCGTAGCTCGCCGCGCAAGCTCGTGACCGTGTCGGGCTCGGGCAGATCGGCGGCAAACAATCCGAGCAGCACGCGCAGACGCCGGATCGCGACGCGCATCTGATGCAGGAATTCGGGGTTCTCGGCCGCGCCGAGAAAGCCTTTTTCATTGTCCTGATAATGCGCCAGCAGGCCGTAAGCCAGGGTCGCCACCGCCTCGGGCAGCGCCGTCTGTGCCGCGATGGCCGGCGGCGCCCACTTGCCTGGCACCCGCGGCGCGGTGCCGTAGGCGAGGCGGTAGCCGCGCTCGGCCTTGCTTGCATTCTCCAGCCTGAGCTCGAAGCGCTCGGCCAGCTGCAAGGCGAGATCGAACAGCGCGGACACCGGGCCATCCTTCAGCTCGAGCTCGATCTCGCAGATCGGATCATTCTGCCCGGCAGCCGAGATGTCGCCGCGATCGATCGCGACCTCGATTTCGACGCCCGGCGCAGGCCGGATCAGCCGTATCGTCCGCTGAAAATCGGTGCTGAACACCGGCTGCAGGCGGGCGGTACGCTCGGGCGTGAGGATCTCGGACCACTCGCTGCCGTCCAGCGCGGCGAATTCGAGTGCGCGCCCGGCAACGGCGAACTCGAGCTCCTGCCGCGCATGCAACCCGCCCGACACCTGGCCGCCACCCTTGATGGTCTGCAGCCACTGTTCGCCGTCGCGGCGCAGGCGCAGGCCGATGCGGGCCTGTTGCAGCTCGCGCTCGGGTGTATCGAAGTAGATATTGGCCAGCTCGGTCTGGCGCGAAGCGCCACGCGTCGCCGGCTTGAGCAACGGGTCTTTGAGCAGGCGGGCGGCGTCACCGGGGTCAATGGCAAGTTTGAGTTCGATTTCCATGCTGATGGCCTGAAAGCAGTCTGGAAGCCATGCTAGCAGAGATTGACTGCACGCAGATGGCAATCATGGCCCGCCGCGCGGCCATGAAAAAAGGCCAGCGCGTGGTGCGCTGGCCCTTGCATGGGTTGAAGTCAGCCGATAAGCCGGGTTCTGTCGTGGACAGTCATTCCTCTAGGCGCCGGATTGCTCCGGCACTCAAGCTGCCTACCCGCGGACTCGGCGAGCAACCTCGACGTCCGCCTATTTGGCATTGCTCCGGGTGGAGGTTACCGCGTTTCACCGTAACTGAATACGCTCGTCTCTGTGGCCCTATTCCTCGCCTCACGGCGTACGGCCGTTAGCCGTCACCCTGCTCTATGGAGCCCGGACTTTCCTCCCCCGGCCTTGCGGCCGGCGGCGACTGTCTGGCTGACTTCGCCGCCTATTCTACACCATCGGCCTGCGGCCCAGTAGCGGCGCGCACTCCAGCCAGCCCGCAGGGCGCGCCGGTATTGGCTCGCAGCCCAATCAGCCGACGATTTTCCAGCCCAGCGATTCGCCTGCGCGCAGCGGCACGACGGTGTGTTCGGCAAACACGTACTCGGCCGGCACAGTCCAGTCTTCCTTGATCAGCGTGATCTGCTCGGTGTTGCGCGGCAGGCTGTAGAAATCGGGGCCGTTGAAGCTGGCGAAGGCTTCGAGCTTGTCGAGCGCGTTCGCCTTGTCGAAGGCTTCGGCGTAGAACTCGATTGCCGCGTGCGCCGAGTAGATGCCGGCACAGCCGCAGGCGGCCTCCTTGGTATGCTTGGCGTGCGGCGCCGAGTCGGTACCGAGGAAGAATTTGCGGCTGCCGCTGGTCGCCGCCTTGACCAGTGCCACGCGGTGCTCCTCGCGCTTGAGCACCGGCAGGCAGTAGTGGTGCGGGCGGACGCCGCCGACAAAGATTGCGTTGCGGTTCATCAGCAGGTGCTGCGGCGTGATCGTTGCGCCGATGTGGTCGGGCGCCTCCATCACGAACTGCGCCGCCTGCCGGGTGGTGATGTGCTCGAACACCACGCGGAGGCCGGGGAACTGCTTGAGCAGCGGCACCATCACCGTGTCGATGAAGGCCGCCTCGCGGTCGAACACATCGACGGCCGGGTCGGTCACCTCGCCGTGCACCAGGAAGGGCAGGCCCTGCTTCTCCATCTCGGCCAGCGCCGGCGCGCATTTGCCGAGCAGGTCGGTGGCGCCGGAGTCGGAGTTGGTGGTGGCGCCGGCCGGGTAGAGCTTGACCGCCTTGACGAAGCCGCTCTGCTTGGCGCGCACGATTTCGTCCGGCGTGGTGTTGTCTGTCAGGTACAGCGTCATCAGCGGCTCGAAGCGCGAGCCGGCCGGCAGCGCGGCGAGAATGCGCTCGCGATAGGCCGCTGCCAGCTCGACCGTGGTAACCGGCGGCTTCAGGTTGGGCATGACGATGGCGCGGCCGAACTGGCGCGCGGTGTGCTGCAACACGTCGCGCATCGCGGCGCCGTCGCGCAGGTGCAGGTGCCAGTCGTCGGGGCGGGTGAGGATAAGCTGCTGGGTCATGATTCGGCTCGCTGAAAATCGGATCGGCAAACCTTCATTATACCGGCAAGCTCAGTCGCCCTCGCGCAGCTTCAACGCCGCGTCGTACAGCTGCTTCTTGTTCGCGCCGCTGATCTCGGCCGTCAGCGTGGCGGCCTGCTTGACCGGCAGGTCCTTGAGCAGGATCTGCAGCACGCGCAGCGCCTCGGGGTCGATCTCATGGCTGGCTTCGGCTGCCGGTGCGCCCTCCACCACCACCACGAATTCGCCGCGCGTCTGGTTGGCGTCACCGGCGAACCATGCGGCCACCTCGCCCAGCGTGCAGCGGTGGATGGTCTCGAAGGCCTTGGTCAGCTCGCGCGCGAGCACGACGCGCCGGGCCGGGCCGAATACCGTCAGCAGATCGACGAGGCATTCCTCGATGCGGTGCGGCGCCTCGTAGAATACCAGGCTGTAGGGTGCGTCCAGCAAGGCTTCGAGCGCCTTCCTGCGGTGTCCGGTCTTGGCCGGCAGGAAGCCGGCGAACAGGAACTGTGGCTGGGTAAAGCCACTGGCCGAGAGCGCCGTGACGACGGCGCTGCAACCGGGGATGGGCACCACGCGCAGGCCGGCCTCGCGCACGATGTCGACGAGCAGCGCGCCGGGGTCGCTCACGGCAGGGGTACCGGCATCCGATACCTGCGCCACGGACTTGCCGGCACGTAACAATTCGACGATACGCTCGGCCTCGCGGCGTTCGTTGTGCTCGCGCAGGCTGATGGTCTTGGTCAGTATCTGGAACGAGGACAGCAGCTTCTGGGTGACGCGCGTATCCTCGGCGGCGATGAGGTCGACCTGGCGCAGGACGTCGAGCGCGCGCGGGCTCAAATCCCGCAAATTTCCAATGGGCGTGGCCACCACATATAATACGCCTTCTTCCACGGCGCGATTTTCCAGATGCGACAACGTCTTGCCTCGTTTGTGCTGATTGCCAGCGGCCTACTATACGCAGGCTGTTCCTCGTTCGCCAGCCAGCCCCCTGCACCCATCGAGTCGCGCACGCAAGCGCCGGCCCAGGCCGCGCCGGTGCGGCCGTCCGTGCAACCGGCCAGGCCGCAGCAGGAGCCTGCGCCACCTGTTGCGCCGACGACAACCCCGATGCCGGCCGGCGAGGCGCCGGCGGCATCGGCCGAAACGCCGCTGATTGCGCTGCTGTTGCCGCTTTCCTCCAAGACGCTGGGCACTGCCGCCGAGAGCGTGAAGGATGGCTTCACCGCGGCGGCCAGCGCCAAACCGGAAACCGAGCTGCCGATCCGCATCTACCCGGTCAACGAGCAGACCGACGACCTGCTGCTCACCTACAAGCAGGCCGTGATGGAGGGCGCACGCGTCGTCGTCGGCCCGCTCACTAAGCCCGGCCTGACCATGCTGGCGAACAGCAACGCGGTCAGCGTACCCACGCTGGCGCTGAACTCGCCCGAGGCCAATGTGCAGCTGCCGGCCAAGCTGTTCAGCTTCGCCATCTCGGCGGAGGCCGAGGCGCGCCAGGTGGCGAAACTGATCTACGATTCGGGTCGCTCGCGCGTGCTCGTGGTCAGCAACGACACCCCGCTGAACCGGCGCATCGCCGCGGCCTTCTCCGACACCTGGAAAAAGCTCGGCAACACGGTGGAGGACGACTTCCAGCTCGGCGCCAAAACAGCCTACAGCAAGCTGCGCGAACGGGTCGATGCGGGCCAGCCCGAGGCCATCTTCCTCGCGCTCGACTCGCGCAAGGCCAGGCTCGCGCGCCCCTACCTGGGTAGCCTGATCCCCACCTACGCGACATCGCAGGTACACAACGGCAAGCTCAACGCGCCGATCAACCAGGACCTCGTCGGCGTGCAGTTCGTCGACATGCCGTGGCTCGTCGACAGGCAGAACGAGCTGGTCGCCGCCTACCCGGTCAGCGACAAGGCGCTGTCGGCCGACTTCGACCGGCTCTACGCACTCGGCATCGATGCCTACCGCCTCGCCGCCAGGCTCGCGCGCGGCCAGGCACCGGCAGGGCTGGAGGGCGTCACCGGCTTCATCGAGCTCGGCCGTGACCAGCAATTCACCCGGCGCGCGAGCCCGGCGTCGATCGGCCCGGCCGACACCGCGCAATGAAGCAATCCGGCCCGGCGGCCGAGGCCGCCGCCGCCCTCTTCCTGCAGCAGCAGGGCCTACGCATCGTCGAACGCAACTATCGTTGCCGCTTCGGCGAAATCGACCTGATCGCCCGCGACGGGAACACCCTGGTGTTTGTCGAGGTCAAAGCCCGAGCCAGCGGCGACTTCGGCGGCGCGCGCTACAGCATTACCGGCGCCAAGCAGCGCAAGCTGTGGACCACCGCCCAGCATTATCTGGCAACGCTGGGCAGCGAGCCGCCGTGCCGTTTCGACGCGGTGCTGTTCGAAGCCAGCGATGCGCCATCCTGGCTGAAAAATATTATGGAAAACTGAAACCGACTTATGGATCTCGTTGAACGCATCGGCGCCCAATTCCAAGACAATATCGAGCTGACCCGCGAGGTCATGGCCGATCTCTCGCCGGGCATCGCCCAGACGGCAGAACGCCTCGTCGATTGCCTGATGGCCGACGGCAAGCTGCTCACCTGCGGCAACAGCGCCTCGGCTGCCGATGCGCAGCGCTTCGCCTCGCTGCTGATCAACCGCTTCGAGCGCGAGCGCCCTGGGCTCGCCGCGTTCGCGCTGACCTCGGATACCTCGACGATCACCGCCATTGGTGAGGACTACGGCTACGACCTGATGTATTCCAAGCAGGTTCGCGCCATCGGCCAGCCCGGCGACCTGTTGCTGGCGATCGCGGCGAACGGCCATTCCGCCAGCGTGATCGACGCCATCCACGCCGCCCACGAGCGGCAGATGAACGTCATCGCGCTGGTCGGCAACGACCCGCAATTCGGCGACATCCTCACCGCCAGCGATATCCATCTCGGCGTGCCGGCGGACAGCGCCGCCCGTGTGCGCGAACTTCACCTACTGATATTGCACACCCTGTGCGATACCATCGACTGTTTACTGTTGGGAGCCGATTGATGAACAAGAAACTTATCCTACTGATGACCGCGCTGGCCGCAGCGCCCGCAATGCAGGCCTGCGCGCCGCTGGTGGTGGGCGCTGCAGCCGGCACCGCGCTGATGGCCAATGACCGCCGCACCACGGGCACCCAGATCGACGACCAGAACATCGAGCTCAAGATCAGCGCGCGCCTGAAAGAGCAGTTCGGCGACAGGGCACACATCGACCCGGTATCGTTCAACCGCGCCCTGCTGCTGGTCGGCGAGGTCGCCAACGAGCAGATCAAGCAGGATGCCGAGCGCATCGCGCGCACCGTGCCGAGCGTCAGCAAGATCTACAACGAGCTGGTCGTCGGCCCGGTCACCACGCTCGGCGAACGCGCCACCGACGCCGGCATTTCGACCAAGGTCAAGGCCAACCTGATCGGCAACAACCAGATCAACGCCAACCAGATCAAGGTCACCACCGAGGGCGGCATCGTCTACCTGATGGGCATCGTCACCCACTTCGAGGCGAAAGCCGCAGCCGACACCACGGCGGGTGTCTCGGGCGTGAAGAAGGTCGTCACGCTGTTCGAATACCTCGACTGAGCCGCCGCGCGATGAGTGCTGCCCAGGGGCGCCTCAGTGGCGCCCTGTTCATCTTGGCGTCCGCCACGGCATTCGGCGTGATGCCGATTTTTGCCCGCTACGCCTACGCCGCCGGGGCGGACACCTCGGCGATGCTGCTGCTGCGCTTTGGCATCGCCGGCCTGCTGATGGCGGCGGTGATGGCCGGGCGCGGCGCAAGCTGGCCACGCGGGCGGATACTGCTGGGCCTGGTGCTGATGGGCGGCATCGGCTACGCAGGCCAGTCGTTTGCCTATTTCAGCGCGCTCAGGTATGCCAGCGCCGGCCTGGTGGCCCTACTGCTCTATGCCTACCCGCTGCTGGTCGCGCTGTGGGCGATGCTGTTCCTGAAGGAACGGCTGACCCGGGGCAAGATAATGGCCTTGCTGGTGGCCACGGTCGGGCTGGTGTTGACCATCGGCCCGGCCGTCAACGGCAGGCCGATCGGCGTCGTGCTGGGCCTGTCGGCCGCGCTGATCTACTCCGTGTATATCGTGGCGGGCTCCCGCATCACGCCGTACGCCGGCGCCCTCGGTGCCTCCACGGTCGTCATGCTGGCCGCCGCCCTCACCTTTGCCGCCGGCGCCGCGCTGGGCAACCCGCACTGGCCCGCCACCCTGGCCGGCTGGGCGGCCGTCGCAGCCATCGCGCTGATTTCCACCGTGCTCGCCATCCTCGCCTTCTTTGCCGGGCTCAACCGGCTCGGCGCCAGCGAGGCTTCGATGCTGTCCACCTTCGAGCCTGTGGTCAGCGTCGTCTCCGCCGCATGGCTGCTCGACGAGTCGATGTCGGCAAGCCAGTGGCTGGGCGGCGGGCTGATTCTGGCGGCAGCCCTGCTGCTCGCCGCCACCGGCAAGCCTGCCAGCCCCGCGCCGAAAAGTTGAAGGGCGCCACGCGGGCGCCCTTTGCTGTCGGCTGTCGTGCGACTTACTTGATCACACTGACGGATGACTTGTCCGAATGCTGCTGCGAGCGCTCCAGGGCTTGCTGCTGTTCCAGCTCATAGCGACGGCGTGCGGTCTCGACCGACTCATTCCAGCGCTGGCGCGCCTCGGCCCAGCGACGGCGCCACTCGGCCGCCTCTTCTTCGCTCTTTGCCTCGCGAACCTTGCGCTCGTATATCGCATCGTTACGTTCGCTCTCTTCCTTGCCCTTCTGGTAGGCGGCCTCCGCATCCTTGCGGAAGGTATCCATCTGCTCGCGTGCGCTCTTGGACAACACCTTGTTGAGGTCGGCGTTGTCCTGCTCGATCTCGCTCAATGAAGCCGCGGCCTTGCGCCGTGCAGCCTGGGTCTCGTCCTCGATCTCCGCGGTCTGCGCTGCCATGGCTTCATGCCGGGCCGCCGCGCGCTCCTTCTGGAACCAGACAAGGGCCAGCAGCAATACGGCGATCACCAGCCCGATCTTGATAGCCTTGTTGTCCATTACGTTTCTCGCCTATCGATTGGATGACGGCATTCTACCGTGTCGTCATCGCCACACCAAACCGACCGACCCGACCGACGGCTCATTCGACGTGATCGAGCCCGAGCTCCTGGATCTTACGCGTCAGCGTATTGCGCCCAAGCCCCAGCAGGTTGGCGGCTTCGATGCGCCGTCCGCCCGTGTGCGACAGCGCCGTCAGGATCAGCGCACGCTCGAACTGCCGTGTCAGCTCGTCGATGATAGCCGTGTCGCCGCGATTGAGCTGGCGATTGGCCTCCTGCGTCAAGGCATCGACCCAGTCTCCGGCCGTGGCCGACTCGGCACCGCCTTCCTCGCGGATTTCGGGCGGCAGGTCGGTCACCTCGACATTCTGCCCCGGCGCCATCACGGTCAGCCAATGGCATACGTTTTCGAGCTGGCGCACATTGCCGGCAAATTCGCGCGACGCCAGATACTTCATCGCAGCATCGGACAACCGCTTGTGCTCAACGCCGAGCTCCTTGGCGCTCTTCTGCAGGAAATGGCGCGCCAGTAGCGGGATGTCCTGCTGCCGCTCGCGCAGTGGTGGCAAGCGCAGGCGGATGACGTTGAGGCGGTGGAACAAATCCTCGCGGAACGCGCCGTCCTTCACCCGCGTTTCGAGATTCTGGTGGGTGGCGGCAATCACGCGCACATTGGCCTTGATCGGAGTGTGGCCGCCGACGCGATAATAAAAGCCGTCGGACAGCACGCGCAGCAGCCGAGTCTGCAGGTCGGCCGGCATATCCCCGATTTCGTCGAGGAACAGCGTGCCACCCTCGGCCTGCTCGAAACGGCCGCGCCGCTGCGTCTGCGCACCGGTGAAGGCGCCGCGCTCGTGGCCGAACAGCTCGGATTCGAGCAGGTCCTTGGGAATCGCCGCCGTGTTGATCGCGATGAAGGGGCTCGCCGCACGCGGGCTGTGGCGGTGCAGCGCACGGGCCACGAGCTCCTTGCCCGAGCCCGATTCGCCGGTGATCAGCACGGTTGCCGACGACTGGCTCAGTCGCCCGATGGCGCGAAACACCTCCTGCATGGCCGGCGCCTGGCCGAGGATTTCCGGCGCGGCATCGATTTCCTCCGTCTCACCGCCCTTGCGCATGCTCTCATCGATGGCGCGGCGCACCAGCTCGATCGCGTGATCGATGTCGAACGGCTTGGGCAGGTACTCGAAGGCCCCGCCCTGGAAGGCCGCCACGGCGCTCTCCAGGTCGGAATGCGCAGTCATGATGATGACCGGCAAGTCGGGATGCTTGTCCTTCACCTTCTGCAGGAAGGTCAGACCGGATTCGCCCGGCATGCGGATGTCGCTGACCACCACTTGCGGCAGCTCACGCTCCATCGCGGCGAGCGCGTCGTGGGCGGTGGAAAAGGTCTTGAACTCGATGTTCTCGCGCGCCAGCGCTTTCTCGAACACCCAGCGGATGGAGCGGTCGTCGTCAATGATCCAGACGGGTTTCATGCCTTGAGCTCCTCAATGAACGGCAGCAGGATGGTGAAGCAGGTATGGCCCGCTCGACTCTCGAAGTCGATGGTGCCCTGGTGCTGGTGAACGTAGGTTTGTGCCAGCGTCAGCCCAAGCCCGGTGCCATCGGGGCGCCCCGATACGAGCGGGTAGAAGATGTTGTCGCGGATCACCTCGGGAATACCCGGGCCGTCGTCGACGATCTGCAGGCTCAGCGCAATGCGGTGGCGCTTGCGGGCGATCGTCACCTGGCGCGCCACGCGCGTCCTGAGCACGAGCTGCCCCTTGCCCTGCATCGCCTGGACGGCGTTGCGCGCGATATTGAGCACGACCTGGATCAGTTGCTCCTTGTCGCCGCTCAGCGCGGGCAGGCTGGTGTCGTAGTCGCGCCGGATCGCGAGCCCTTGCGGCACCTCGGCCAGCAGCAGGCTGCGCACGCGCTCGAGCACCTCGTGGATATTCACCTCGGCCACCTGCGGGATGCGGTGCGGTGTCAGCAGACGGTCGATCAGCGACTGCAGCCGTTCCGACTCCTGGATGATGACCTGCGTGTACTCGCGCAGCTCACGGCGATCGAGCTCGTGTTCGAGCAGTTGCGCCGCGCCGCGAATGCCACCGAGCGGATTCTTGATCTCGTGCGCCAGGTTGCGGATGAGCTCGCGGTTCGCCTGCTGCTGCATCAGGATGCGCTCTTCGTTGGCGATCTTGAGCTGCTGGTCGATCGGGCGGAACTCAAGCAGGAAGGCAGCTTGCGAGGCCTCGACCGGCGCCGCGTTGCAGGCCAGGTGCAGCTCGTTGCCGGTGCTGGTGACGAGCTTCAGGTCGTGCTCCGCCATGCTCACGTTCTTGGCCTCGGCCTTGTCCAGCACGGCTTGCAGGGCCGCGCCGTCACGCGCGAAGACAGCAACCAGCGATGCCCCGGTCACATTGCGCTGGGCAAACTCGAACAGGTTCTCGGCGGCGGGATTGACGTAGCAGATCCGCCGTTGCGCATCGAGCGCGATGACCGCCGAATCGAGCAGTTCTAGGCCGGAAAAGACGGGTGCATGCATTTGGCGCATAGACTATGAAAGGTGCTTGAAATTAAGCAATAAGCGGGCCATGACCCGATGCACCGAAAAAAAGCCCAATAAGCCGGGGACTTAACGATCGCACCAGATTGAACGGGGGCCGCACCAGGGGCTGGCAGGCGCTCAGAACAGGTGCAGGCGGGCACCCGGCCTGTTCACACGCACCATTTTAGTGCGTCAACGGGTGTTGCGAAGTTCTTTCTTGATCGCCTGGATATTGGCTTCGTGGTTCGACACGGCTTCACGCAGCTTGCCGAGGCGTACCTGGCGCTGCGCGGCATCTTCCCCGGTACGGGCAGCCTGGCCATCGTCATAGGCGCGGCGCGCGTCGGCCAGCAACTTTTCCTCGCCGGCCAGCTCATTGTCGAGAATGCCGCGACGTGTGGAGTCGCGCTTGCGCTGCGTGCCGATGTCGACACTGGGGAAGTCCGCCGGCCCCGGATTCACATTGACCCGTGGCGCGGCAGCGGATGAGGCGCCGCTCCCCTTGTAGCGCGGAGCGGGAATACTGTTGTAGACCCCGAGATCGAGCTTGTTCGCCCCTTTGATCGGCACATTGGAATAGGTGATGCGGCCGTTTTCGTCGACGTATTTATAGATGTCGGCGCGGGCCACACCGGCCGAGGCGGCAAGGCACAAGGTCACCCCCAGCGTCAGTAGGCGGGGCACGAATCGGCAGGCAGGGGCGGGCAATGCAAAAGGCATGAAACGGCGTTTGGGTAACGAGCTAAGGGGTTGGCGCGAGTGTAGAAAGTTTCTCGCGATAGAGCAACAGACAGGTTAATGACACCAGAATTCCCGGAGTGGCACAAAAAACAAAAGGAGCGGCAAGCCGCTCCTTTTGCTGATGGCAGGTAATGCCTTCGCGACAGCTTACAGGCTGTAGTACATCGCGAATTCGACCGGGTGAGTGGTCATGCGGAACTTCTGGACTTCTTCCATCTTCAGCTCGATGTAGGAATCGATCCATTCGTTCGAGAACACACCGCCACGGGTCAGGAACTCGCGGTCCTTGTCGAGGGCTTCCAGCGCCATTTCCAGGCTGTGGCAAACCTTCGGGATCAGCTTGTCTTCTTCAGGCGGCAGATCGTACAGGTTCTTGTCCATCGCGTCGCCCGGGTGAATCTTGTTCTGAACGCCGTCCAGACCAGCCATCATCAGTGCGGAGAAAGCCAGGTACGGGTTGGCCAGAGGATCCGGGAAGCGAGCCTCGATGCGGCGAGCCTTTTCGGAAGCCACGAACGGGATGCGGATCGAAGCCGAGCGGTTCTTGGCCGAGTAAGCCAGCATTACCGGTGCTTCGTAGCCAGGAACCAGACGCTTGTACGAGTTGGTGCCCGGGTTGGTGATCGCGTTCAGCGCCTTGGCGTGCTTGATGATGCCACCGATGTAGTGCAGCGCGAACTCGGACAGGCCAGCGTAGCCATTGCCCGCGAACAGGTTCTTGCCGTCCTTCCAGATCGATTGGTGAACGTGCATGCCCGAACCGTTGTCGCCAACGATAGGCTTCGGCATGAAGGTAGCGGTCTTGCCGTAGGCGTGAGATACGTTGTGCACCACGTACTTCAGGATCTGCGTCCAGTCAGCGCGCTGAACCAGCGTCGAGAACTTGGTGCCGATTTCGCACTGGCCGGCAGTCGCCACTTCGTGGTGGTGAACTTCAACCGGCACGCCCAGCTCTTCGAGCGCGACACACATTGCGGCGCGAACGTCCTGGAACGAATCGACCGGCGGAACCGGGAAGTAGCCGCCCTTGACGCCCGGGCGGTGGCCCATGTTGCCGCCGTCGAACTTCTGAGCCGACGCCCATGCCGCTTCTTCGGATTCGATCTTGACGTGGGTACCGGACATATCGGTGCCCCAGGTGATGCTGTCGAAGATGAAGAATTCGGGTTCCGGGCCGAAGTAGGCAGTGTCGCCCAGGCCGGATGCCTTCAGGTAAGCTTCAGCGCGCTTGGCGATGGAGCGCGGGTCGCGGTCGTAGCCCTTGCCGTCGACCGGATCGATCACGTCGCAAGTCAGGAACAGGGTCGGCTCGTCGAAGAACGGGTCGATGTTGGCGGTCGACGGATCGGGCATCAGCAGCATGTCGGATGCTTGAATACCCTTCCAGCCGGCGATCGACGAACCGTCGAAAGCGTGGCCATGCTCGAACCACTCTTCATCCACGACGTGAGCAGGAACGGAAACGTGCTGCTCCTTGCCACGGGTATCGGTAAAGCGCAGGTCAACGAATTTGATTTCGTTGTCCTGAATCATCTTCAAAACGTTGGCGACCGCCATGTTCTTCTCCTGTTTCGGATTACGTGATGTAAGCGTCTGTTATTAAAGCCGTTTCAGCACGGCGAAGCGGCTACTGCATATTCAGACAGTTTGACTTCAGCGCAGCCTGCGCGACGTGCAGTGATTGAAGCATGAAGCGTGCCATGCCCCAAAATGAGCCAAGCTATTGTGCCATAACGAGCTTTATTGCAGCCAGTGCATTCTTAGGCACACATATGGTGCATTACATTTTGCACCGCACCGTTTTGGTGCAAATCTTTCGCGTAGCGCCCCCTTTCCTGTTTTGCAATAATTTAAAAAACGGAACAAGGAGTGACCATGAGCAAGATCAATAACATCCTGCTCGGCGCCAAACAACGCGCAGAGCAGATGGGGCTACCCTATTCCGGCGCATTGCTGCCGGAAGAGGCCTACGAAATCATGCAGCACATAGCATCGGCCAAGCTGGTCGATGTGCGCTCCAGTGCGGAGTGGAACTTCGTCGGCATCGTGCCCGGCGCGGTGAACATCGAGTGGAAGACCTTCCCGGGCATGATCGAGAACCCCAATTTCCTGAATCAGCTGAAGCATCAGGTCGACCCAGAAGGCATCGTCATGTTCATGTGCCGAACCGGCGCGCGCTCGGACCAGACGGCAAGGCTCGCGGCCGAACACGGCTACGTGGACTGCTTCAACGTGCTCGAGGGCTTCGAAGGGGACAAGGACGGCCAGGGCCATCGCGGCAGCGTGACGGGCTGGAAGGCCAAGCAGCTGCCCTGGTCGCAAGGCTGAGCGATGCGCTGGCTGATCCTGGCGATCGTCGTGGCGGCGGGCGCCTATTACGCCGATGTCGGCGGACTGCGTGGCAAGCTGTCGCCACTGGTGGCGGCGACCCAATCTCCGGCGCCCTCCGTATCCGTCGTGCGCTGGCGCGACGCCAACGGCCACTGGGTCTACGGCGATGCAGCCCAGGCACCGAGCGGCACCCACGTGGAGCCGGTGAAGTTCGCTCCACTCAATACCATGCCAGCCGAACCGCACACCGCCTCCACCGCGACGGCACCTACGCAGTCACAGCAGCCGCGCAATCTCGCACTGGAGCGCATCGACAAGGCGATCAACCGCTAGGGCCGGCGCGCGCACCCACATCGGGCCTCGCCCATCGGTGGCGGCATACCGCGCGGCCGGCTCGCCTCGAACGACGCACGCAGGCCCAGGGCTCGCCGATAGCGGGGGGGCGCTGTGACCGGCGTGCTTCGAACGATCGCTCCCGCTATAATCGCACCATCGCATATCGGCCGGTCGACACGCTGTCGACCGGCCTCATTTTGTCAGCAGGAAAACAGCAGATGTCCGATCGATATGTCGTCATCGGCAACCCCGTTGCCCATAGCAAGTCCCCCCTGATCCATGCGGCCTTTGCCAAGCAGACCGGCGAGGACGTGCAGTACGACCGCCTGCTGGCGCCTGTCGACGGCTTCGACAGCGCGGTGTTCGAGCTGATCCAGAGCGGCGCCAAGGGCGCCAACGTCACGGTGCCGTTCAAGCAGGATGCATGGCGCCTCGCCAGCCGCCTGTCCGAACGGGCGAAACTCGCCGAGGCCGTCAACACGCTGAGCTTCGCGGGCGGCGAGATCGTCGGCGACAACACCGATGGCGTCGGCCTGACGCGCGACATCACGGCCAACCTGGGCGTCCCGCTCGCCGGCCGGCGCATCCTGCTGCTCGGCGCCGGCGGTGCGGCACGCGGCGTGTTGCTGCCGCTGCTGTCCTATCATCCGGCCATGCTGGTGGTCGCCAATCGCACCGCCGACAAGGCCATGCAGCTCGCGCGCCAGTTCGCGGCCTATGGCGAGGTCGCGGCCAGCGGCTATGCGGAGCTGGGCGAGCAGGCTTTCGACGTGGTGATCAACGCCACCTCGGCAAGCCTCAGCGATGCGTTGCCGCCCGTGCCCGCCAGCGCCTTTGCTGCGGGCAGCCTGGCTTACGACATGATGTACGGCAAGGGTCTGACGCCCTTCCTGCAATTTGCCCAGGCGCACGGTGCGGCACGCCTGGCCGATGGCTTGGGCATGCTGGTCGAGCAGGCGGCCGAGTCGTTCCGCATCTGGCGCGGCGTCGAGCCGCGCACCGCAGCGCTGCTGAGCCTGCTCAGGGAGCAGCTCGCGTGAAGTTGCTTGGCCGTCTGCTGCTATTTTTCATCATCATCCTGTTCGGTTACCAGCTCTGGCTGTTCGCACATGTCTGGTGGTGGGTCGATCACAATCCATCGGCCTCGGCCTTCATGGAGGAGCGGCTCGCCAAGCTGCAGGAAGAGGACCCCGAGGCCGAGCTGCGCCACAAGTGGGTCAACTACGAGCACATTTCGCCCAACCTCAAGCGGGCACTGGTGGCGAGCGAGGATGCCAAGTTCCTCGAACACGACGGCTTCGACTGGGAAGGCATCCAGAAAGCCTGGGAAAAGAACCAGAAGAAAGGCCGCATCGTTGCCGGTGGCTCGACCATCAGCCAGCAGCTGGCCAAGAACCTGTTCCTGTCGTCGAAGAAAACGCCGTGGCGCAAGGGTGAGGAAGCCGTCATCACGCTGATGCTGGAAAAGATGATGAGCAAGCGCCGCATCTTCGAGATCTACCTCAACGTGATCGAGTGGGGCAACGGCGTGTTCGGCGCCGACGCGGCGGCGCGCTATTACTACAAGACCAGCGCGGCCAACCTGTCGGCAGCGCAGGCCGCCAAACTCGCATCGATGGTGACCAATCCACGCTATTTCGACGAGCATCGCAACGACCGCAAGCTGCTGCGCAAGACGGCGATCATCCAGCGCCGCATGCCGTCGGCAGATTTTCCGTGACGTGAGCAATTTCCCCAATCGCACTGTCACGGAAGCAAGGTATAATCCGCCCAGGATGCCGCCCCTATGGCGGTTTTTCGAGAGTCTAGAAATGGAACCCAGCAGTAGTAGCTTGACCTACACGCTTCGCCAACCCATCACAGCCTAGCCTGCCGGTGCTCTTTTTGCCGCCCGCGCAGCCGGGTGAGAGAGCGCCATGAACGTCGCAGAACAAAAGCCGCAAGAAAGCCTACAAGAGAGCCTGCAGCAGGTGCAGCGCCTGCTCGCCCGCCACAAGCTGGTCGAGGACCTGGTCCACAAGCAGGACATGCCTCGCCACGACATCGTCGAAACCCTGGTCCACAAGCAGAATCTGGTCGAGCTGCAGCACAAGCTGGAACAGCTCCACCCGGCCGACGTCGCCTACATCCTGGAGACGCTGCCGCTCGACGACCGCCTGACGGTGTGGGATCTGGTCAAGGCCGAGCGCGACGGCGACATCCTGCTCGAGGTATCGGACTCGGTGCGCGAGTCGCTGCTCAAGTCGATGGACAGCGACGAAATCCTCGCTGCGACCGAGAACCTCGACGCCGACGAGATCGCCGACCTGGCGCCCGACCTGCCAACCGATGTCGTGCACGAGCTGATGGGCTCGCTCGATACCGAGGAACGCGAGCAGGTCCGTTCGGCGCTGTCCTACGACGAAGACCAGGTCGGTGGCCTGATGGACTTCGAGATGGTGACGATACGCGATGACGTCACGCTCGAAGTGGTACTGCGCTACCTGCGCCGCTTCGACGAGTTGCCCGACCACACCGACAAGCTGTTCGTCGTCGACAAGGCCGAAACGCTGCAGGGTGTACTGACGCTGAAGCGCCTGCTGATCAACGACCCGGAGAAATCCGTGGCCGAGGTGATGTCGCGCGACGTGGTCACCTTCCGTCCCGAGGACGATGCCGGCGACGCGGCCCAGTCCTTCGAGCGCTATGACCTGGTGTCGGCGCCGGTGGTCAACGAGGCCAGCAAGCTGGTCGGCCGCCTGACCGTGGACATGATGGTCGACGTGATCCGTGAAGAATCCGAGAGCGAGATGCTGAGCCTCGCCGGCCTGCGCGAAGAGGAAGACCTGTTCTCGTCGGTGTGGGCATCGGCCAAGAACCGCTGGCCCTGGCTCGCCACCAATATCTGCACCGCCTTTGTCGCATCGCGCGTGATCGGCGCCTTCGAGGGCACGATCAGCCAGCTGGTCGCGCTGTCGACGCTGATGACTATCGTCGCCGGTATCGGCGGCAACACCGGTAACCAGACCTCGACGCTGATCATCCGCGCGCTCGCGCTGGGCCAGGTCAATTCCAGCAATGCCCGGCGGCTGATCCTCAAGGAGCTCGGCATCGCACTGCTCAACGGCGCGGTGTGGGGCGGCGTGATGGGCCTGATCGCCTACCTGCTGTATCACCAGGTCTCGCTCGGGCTCGTGATGATGGCGGCGATGGTGCTCAATTTCCAGGTCGCGGCGCTGGTCGGCATCTTCGTCCCGCTGACAATGCACAAGATGGGGCGCGACCCGGCCTACGGCTCCAGCGTGTTACTGACGGCGACGACGGACAGCATGGGCTTCTTCATTTTCCTGGGCCTGGCGACGATCTTCCTGCTCTGACACCAGCCCCAGACGCAAAAAAGCACCGGTTCCGGTGCCTTTTTTGCGTTCAGCACGCTCAGATCTCGTCGAGCGCACCGTCGAGGTGGCGCAGGTCGGCCCAGCGCTCGATCTCCCAATGTCCTTCCTGATAGCTGAGCCAGTTCAGCGCCGCATTGGGAATCGGGTAGTCGCGTGCGGCGTCGATCGGCTGCCCGCTCGCGACACGGTTGGCGATATGTAGCGCCCCGCCGTGCGTGACCACCAGCACGGTCTCGCCAGGATGGGCCTGGGCGATCTCCTCCAAGGTCTCGTGGACGCGGCAGCCGAAGCGGCGCAGTGACTCGCCGTCGCCAGGGATGTCGTAATCGAGCTCGCGCGCGGAAAACCGGCGATAGGCCTCGGGGTGCTGCTTCGAGCCCTCGACATGGGTCAACCCCTGGAAGACTCCATAGTGGCGTTCGCGCAGGCTCGGGCGAAAGCGGATCGGCAGCTTGAGCCGTTGCGCGGCCGCCTCGGCGGTCTGCCGCGCGCGCGTCAGGTCGCTGCTGTAGATGGCGTCGAAGCTTTCACCTGCCAAGCCGACGGCCGTGGCCTCGGCCTGCTTCACGCCATTGTCGTTGAGCGGCACATCAATGTGGCCCTGCAGGCGGCGCGCCACGTTCCAGTCGGTCTCGCCGTGGCGGACCAGGCAAAGTCTTGTTTTCATTGCGGGTTCTGATGCATGGAGATAAGTAATTGTACCGTATTCACGCCATGTCGTTGACATTGTTGCAGCGCATCAACCCTGCGCCAGTGCGCCCAGCCGCCGGATCATCTTCTCCAGCTGGCCCGTGTAGGGATAACCGCAGGACAGGCGCAGGCAGTTCTGGAAGCGCCCGGCTGCGGAGAAGATCGGCCCCGGTGCAAAGCCGATGTTCTCGCTCGCCGCGCGCGCATGCAGCGCCAGGGTATCGGCTCCTTGCGGCAGCTCGACCCACAGCACAAAGCCGCCGGATGGCCGCGAGATGCGTGTGCCATCGGGGAAATACTCGGCCACGGCCTCGCTCACGCTGCGCACCTGCTGGCCGAGGGCCCGCCGCAACTGGCGCAGATGATGCTCGTAACCGCCCGATTCGAGAAACTCGGCCAGCGCCATCTGCATCACGGTCGGCATCGGCCCGCTGTTGAGCGACTTCATCAGCTCGACCTGGGGCAGGAAGCGCCCCGGCAGTATCCAGCCGTCGGAGAAGCCTGGCGACAGCGTCTTGCTGAAGCTCGACACCAGGATCACCCCGCCGGCCTTGTCGAAGGCCTTGAGCGGCAGCGGGCGCGGGCCTTCGAACTGCAGGTCGCCGAACACGTCGTCCTCGATGATCGGTACGTCGCGCGCCGCCATCAATTCGACCAGCTGGCGCTTACGCTCGACCGGCATGGTCGCGCCGAGCGGGTTGCTGCTGTTGGGAATCACGAACAGCGCCTTGACCGCGCCGTCGCGTGTCGCCAGGTCGAGCGCCTCGAGCGAGATGCCATCACGCGGATGCGTAGGAATTTCGAGCGCCTTCATGCCGAGCATTTCAATCAGCTGCAGCATGATGAAATAGGTCGGCGACTCCACCGCGATCGTGTCGCCGGGCTTGGCCACGGCGCGTAACGCGATGCTGAGCGCCTCCATACAGCCATGCGTCATCAGGATGTCGTCCTCGGTGACGTTGAAGCCGAGGTCGAGATAACGCCGAGCGATCTGCCGCCGCAAGGTGCGGCTGCCACGCAGCCGGCCGTAGGTGTGGCATTCGAGCTCCATCGAACGGGCGCGCTTGGCCACCAGCTTCATCAGCCTCTCGGTGGGCAGCAGGTCGGGGCTCGGACAGGCCGTGGTCAGCGGCTCCAGTGCCGGGTTCTGGCAGGCGCCGCGCACCTTGGCCAGCACCGCGTTGACGCCGACGAAAGTGGCTTCTTCCGCCGGCGCCACCTGGGTCGGCTCGGGCAGGCGGGCCGTCGTCCGGCGCACGAAATAGCCGGACTGCGGCCGCGCCTCGACCAGGCCCTGGTTTTCAAGCACGCGCAGCGCCTGGGTCACCGTCGAGATCGACAGGTCGCGCTGCTGGGCGATCTGGCGGATCGACGGCAGCCGCTCGCCGGGCTTCAGCGTGCCGTGATGGATGCCGGTCGAGAACTCGGTGGCCAGTCTCTGGTAGAGTCGGTCGGGTTTACTGAGCGTGGTGTCCATGTGGCGAGGTCCTGGCTGAAGCGGGGGCGAGAGGCGCCGCGCCCGTCGAGCAACACGTCACCTGGCAGTGAGCTGGCACGCCGCGTGTCGACCGGGGGTCGGCTTCGGGTCTCGCTATCATCGCGCGCGGCCTCGGTACTGATAAGATACAGTTGTCCGCTGCGGCAACCGACACAGTACAGCTCCCGCATGTGCCCCGTCGGTCGCCAGAACACCTTTTGCTGGGTGCGCCAGTCGCCCGATTTGCCGCCGCACCGCATTGCAAGCCGCTAAAATGGACTACCGCGGCGCGGAACATCGCGCC
The DNA here is from genome assembly GCF_040812015.1 of Chitinivorax sp. PXF-14. Lineage (NCBI taxonomy): Bacteria > Pseudomonadati > Pseudomonadota > Betaproteobacteria > Chitinivorax > Chitinivorax sp. PXF-14. The sequence continues at coordinate 118,482 of NZ_JBFNXJ010000009.1, forward strand.
CAGCCATCCTTCGTATAAGTCGCCCAAACCCGTGCCCAGCTATCGCGATCTACTCAGACACAGCGGCCTCGATGCCATCGACGCACGCGCCCTGCTCTGCCATGCGCTCGGCGTCGATCATGCCTGGCTGATCGCCCATGGCCTCGACAGCGTGCCAGCCGGCCAGCTCGCCTGCTTCGACAGCCTGGCCGAGCGCCGCCGCCAGGGCGAACCGGTCGCCTACATCGTGGGCGAGCGCGAGTTCTACAGCCGGCCTTTCCATGTCACGCCGGAGGTATTGATCCCACGGCCGGAGACCGAACACCTGGTCGAGCTCGCACTGGCCCGCCTGCCGCTGGACAGGGCCGCGAGCGTGCTCGACCTCGGCACCGGCAGCGGCATCATCGCCATCACCATCGCGCTCGAACGTCCACGCGCCAGCGTGCTTGCCGTCGATGCCTCGCCCACGGCGCTGGCCGTCGCAGCCGACAACGCCCGGCGCCTAGGCGCCAGCATGGAGACCCGACTGGGCAACTGGTACAGCACCATCGAGCCCGTGCGGCGCTTCGAGCTGATCGTGTCGAACCCACCTTACATCGTTTCGGACGACCCGCACCTGCGTGAGGGCGATCTGCGTTTCGAGCCGGTGTCGGCGCTCACCGACCATGCCGACGGCCTCAGCTGCATCCGCCAGATCGTGGCTGGAGCCGTGCGCCATCTGGCGCCCGGCGGCTGGCTGATGTTCGAGCACGGTTACGACCAGGGCGCGGCATCGCGGGCGCTACTGACCGCGCAGGGTTTTGCCGGGGTACGCACCGAATGCGATCTTGCCGGCATCGAACGCGTCACGCTGGGTTGCCTTGAATCAAGGCCGCCGCTATAATTTCCGAGTAATTTGTTTGGGTATTTTAGACAGGACAAAGCATGGACATTCAAGCCGTTATTCAAGAGCAGGTCAGCAACAACCCGGTCGTGCTGTACATGAAGGGCACGCCGACCTTTCCGCAATGCGGCTTCTCCGCCAGCGCGGTCGGCATTCTCAAGGCCTGTGGCCTGGGCCAGTACCTGGCCGTGAACGTGCTGGAGAGCCCGGAAATCCGCCAGGGCATCAAGGAATTCTCGAACTGGCCGACCATCCCGCAGCTGTACGTCAAGGGTGAATTTGTCGGTGGCTCCGACATCATGCGCGAGCTGTACGACTCGGGCGAACTGAAGCAGATGCTGGACGGCATCGCCGGCTGAACGCCGACATCAGGCATGGCAAAACGGGAGGCTGCGGCTTCCCGTTTTTGTTTTGGCGCCGCCAATTGGCAAATGCCGCCGGCGCGCATATGCTGAAAGCAGCCACAGCTCGCCCGACAAGGAGAAGGGGCATGCCATTTGCCACGCTGCCAGCCCTATGGCGCATATGCTGGATGTGCCTGCTCCTGCTGGGCGGGGCGATCCAGGCGGCCCCGCTTGCGCTCGACGCCCGGCAGCAAGCGGTCGAGCTGTCGCCTCACCTGGCCTGGTATGAAACCACCTCGCCCGACCTGTCGGTACAGGCCATCGCCAGGGACCTCGCGCAGGGGCGGTTTCACCCGCCGCAAGGCCGGGTGCCCAATTTCGGCTTTTCGTCGTCCTCTTACTGGTTTCATGTCGCCCTCCACAACACCGGCGCCAGCGCGAGCGAATGGCTGCTGGAGAGCGGCTATCCGACGCTCGACTATGTCGATGTCTACCTGCTGCACGCCAACGGCCGGATCGACCACATGGCGGGCGGCGATCGCGTGCCGTTTTCCACGCGCGAGATTCCCCACCCGCACCAGTTGTTCCGCCTAGCGCTCGCCCCGGATGAGCGGGTCGACGTGTTGCTGCGGGTCAGCAGCCAGGGGCCGATCCAGGTCCCGCTGACGCTGTGGCAGCCCGAGGCGTTCTGGCTCGACTCGGCGAACATCGATGCCGGCCAGTGGATGTTCTTCGGCACGCTGCTGACGATGCTGTTCTATTACCTGGTGATCTACTTCTCGGTATGGGATCGCGGCTTCTTCTACTACGTGCTGTGCGTGGGCTGCTACTTCATCCAGAATTTCTCGATCCAGGGTTATGCCTTCCAGTATTTCTGGCCCGATTCGCCGTGGTGGGCCAATCAGGTCGTGCCGATCAGCTCGTCGCTCGGGCTCGCGGCCATCATCCAGTTCAGCTGCCACTTCCTCTCCCTGGCCCGCTGGCTGCCGCGCGTCGACCGTGTACTGCGGATGCTGATGTGGCTGGCCGTGGCCGATGCCTGCGTCTCGCTGTTTGCCAGCTACATGCTGGTCATGCACATCGAGCTCATACTGGCACTGATGACGCTGCCCCTGCTCTGCTTCTCCGGCATTTACGTGTTCTGGATCGCGCACCAGCGCTATGCGCAGTTCTACATGCTGGCGTGGCCGGTGCTGCTGCTTGGCGGCGCCGTCTACGTGCTGAAGGCGCTCGGGGTGCTGCCGTTCAACCCCTATACCAATCATGCGCTGGAGTTGGCGACCGGCCTCGATGTGCTGTTTCTGGCCTTTGCGCTGGCCCACCGGCTCAAGCTGCTGCGCGAGGAACGTGAACGCATCCAGCGCGAGGCCAACGAACAGCTTGAAGAGCGCGTCAGGCAGCGCACGGCCGAGCTCAATTCGACGCTGGATGAGCTGGCCTGCGCGCGCGATATCGCCGTCAACGCGCGCAGCATCGCCGAAGCGGAGCTGAAGGACTACCAGAGCCACCTCGAGCAACTGATCGACGACCGCACGCGCGAGCTCGCCGCGACCAACAAGGAGCTCGAAGCATTCAGCTACACCGTATCGCATGACCTGCGCGCGCCGTTGCGCGCCATCAACGGCTTCGCCAGCGTGCTGGTGGAGGACCACGCCGAACAGCTGGTGCCGGAAGCCCGCGGGCTAGTCGATCGCATCGTGGCGGCATCTCGCCGCATGGGCGAATTGATCGACGCGCTGTTGAGCTTTCACCGGCTGGCGCGTGAAGACCTGCAGCGCGAGCCGGTCGACCTCAGCACCATGGCAATCGAGCTGCTCGAGGAAATGCGTCCGCTCTACCCGGGCCGCAGCATCGGCTGGCAGGTGACGCCCGGCCTGAGTGCGACGGGCGATCGCCGGCTGATCCGCAATGTGCTGCAAAACCTGCTCGGCAACGCACTCAAGTTCACCGGCAGCCAGCCACTGGCGCAGATCGAGGTCGGGCGCGGGCGCGACCGCCAGCAAGAGGCCTTCTTCGTGCGCGACAACGGCGAAGGCTTCGACGCCGCCGCAGCAGCCAAGCTGTTCGGTGCCTTCCAGCGCTTTCACCGGCGCGACCAGTTCGACGGCACCGGTATCGGCCTGGCCTCGGTGCAGCGTGTCATCCACCGCCACGGCGGCGAGATCTGGGCCGAATCGCAGCCAGGCCAGGGCGCGACATTCTGGTTCACCCTGCCGGCCGCAGCCTGAACCCACGCGGCGGCCCGGCGGTCCACCCACAAAGGCAATTCAAGCAAACGCTTGTTTAAGCTTGCCTGATCGTTTGCATCTGCGGCATGATGCATGCGCCGATCAATTCAGGAGAAACCCATGTCGTATGTAACGCTGGAAAAGCAGGATGCCGTCTATGTGATGACGATGGTCAACGGTGAGCGCGCCAACACGCTGACCGACGCCGTTCTCGACGAATTCAACGCCCACCTCGACACGATCGAGGCGGACAGCGCGAACGCCGCCCTGGTGCTGGCCAGCAGCGATCCGAAATTCTTCAGCAACGGCATCGACCTCGAATACATCAAGAGCAAGGGCATGGAATACCTGTTCAGCACCTTCGGGCCACGTCTCGACCAGCTGCTGATGCGCCTGGCCCTGCTCAACCTACCGACCATCGCCTGTATTTCCGGCCACAGCTACGGTGGCGGTGCGCTGATCGCATCGTGCTTCGACTTCCGCGTCATGCGCGCGGACCGCGGCTATTTCTGCTTCCCCGAAATCGACATCAAGCTGCCGTTCACGCCGGCCATGCAGGCTGCCGTCAACCTGCTGCCGAACGAGCACGCACGCCAAGAGCTGGCCCTGACCGGCCGCCCGATCGGTGGCGAGGAAGCGGCCAAGCGCAATATCGTCGACCGTGCGCTGCAGGCCGACGAGCTGCTGCCTGCCGCCATCGAGATGGCCAAGCTGCTGGCTCAGAAGGACCGCCGCACCTATGCCGCGATCAAGCATGGCTTCCGCAGCCACCTGGGCGCGCTGGTGAACAAGGAACTGCGCTAAGCAACACGCACAGGTGCAGCAAGAAGGGCGGCCATGGCCGCCCTTTTTTTGCGCTCGGCGCAGCGCTCAGGCCGTGATGCCCAGCTGGCTCAGCACGAAGGCAAAATCGAGCGCCACCTCGCGCAGGAAGTCATAGCGCCCCGACGCGCCGCCATGGCCCGCGCCCATATTGGTGACGAGCAGCAACGGGTTGGCGTCGGTCTTGAGCGTGCGCAGCCTGGCCACGTATTTGGCCGGCTCCCAGTACATCACCTGGCTGTCGTTGAGCGAGGTCTTCACCAACATTGCCGGATAGGCCTGGCGCACCAGGTTGTCGTAAGGCGAATAGCGCCGCATATAGTCGTAATAGCGGCGCTGGTTGGGGTTGCCCCATTCCTCGTATTCGCCGACCGTGAGCGGCAGGCTGGCGTCGAGCATGGTGCTCATGACATCGACGAAGGGCACTTCGGACAGCACGACGCGGAACAGCGCCGGCCGCAGGTTGACGACCGCGCCGAGCAGCAGGCCGCCGGCGCTGCCGCCCTCGATCGCGAGCCGCCCGGGCCGTGTGTAGCCCTGCTCGATCAGGTGCTCGGCAACCGCGATGAAGTCGCTGAAGGTGTTCTGCTTGTTGAGCATGCGGCCGGCGTCGTGCCACGGCTTGCCCAGGTCGCCGCCGCCACGGATGTGCGCGGTGGCGTAGATCACGCCGCGGTCGAGCAGCGACAGCCGTGCCGACGAGAAATACACATCGTTCGGATAGCCATAGGCGCCGTAGCCTTCGAGCCACAGCGGCGCGCTGCCGTCGCGCGGCGTGCCCCTGCGGTAGACCAGCGACACCGGCACGGCCGTGCCGTCCGGCGCGGTGGCCTCGCGCCGCTCGGTCACGTAATCGGCCGGGTCGAAGCGCCCGAGCACCGGCCGGCGCTTGAGCAGCGTGCGCTGGCGCGTGGCCATGTGGTAGTCGTACACGCTGTCCGGCGTCGTCATCGACTGGTAGACGAAACGGAAAGTCTCGCTCTCCCACTCCGGGTTGGCATCGCTCGACAGCGTGTACGCCGGCTCGTCGAAGGCGATGCGGTGGCTGTCGCCGCTCGCCAGCTGCGTGACGACGAGGTGCTCGATGCCGCGCTCGCGCTCCTGCACCACGCGGTAGTCGCGGAAGAAATCCATGCTTTCGAGCATCACCTCGGCGCGATGTGCGATTTCCTCGCGCCAGTGCTCGCGGCCGAAGCGGCCGATGGGCGCCGACACCAGGCGGAAATTACGGCCGGCATCGTTGATGCGCAGGTAGAAGCGCTCGCCGTGGTGGTCGACGTCGTACTCGATATCGGCGCGGCGCGCCAGCACCAGCCGCCAGCGGCCATCGGGGCGATCGGCCGGCAGGTAGCGCACCTCGCTCGAGGTATGGCTGTGGCTGTCGAGAAACAGCCAGGCCTCGCTGCGCGAGCGCGACACATGGAGGTTGAAGCGCTCGTCGCGCTCCTCGAACACCAGTTCGTCCCCACGTTCGCCCAGGCGGTACTTCCACAGCTGGTTCGAGCGCTTGGTCTGCTTGTCCTCGGTGGTGTAGAACAGGGTTTCGTTGTCGGCCGCCCAGGCGAGCGAGGTCACGCGTGCACGCCGCATCGGCAGCAGCTTGCCACTCTGCAGGCTCTTGATCTGCAGCGTGTACTGGCGGAAGCCGGTGGCGTCGGTGGTATAGGCATAGAAGCGGTCGTCGTCGCTCAGATCGACATCGCCGACCGACATATACGATTTGCCGCGCGCCAGCTCGTTGACATCGAGCAGCACGTGTTCGGTGCCAGGCAGGCTGGCTGCAGGTTCGCCGGCCCCCACTTCCTCATTGGCGCGCTGGCGGCACAGGATCGGGTACTGCAGCCCGGTCTCGGTGCGCACGTAGTAGCGCCAGCCGCGCAGCCTGTATGGCACGCTCATGTCGGTTTCCTGGATGCGCCCCAGCATCTCGCGGTAGAGCGCCTCGCGGAACGGCGCAAGCGGCGCCATCACGGCGTCGGCATAGGTATTTTCGGCGTCGAGGTAGGTGATCGTGGCGGGGTCGTCGCGCTGGCGCAGCCAGAAGTAGTCGTCGACGCGCCGGTCGCCGAACTTGCTGAGCACGGTGGGCCGCCTGGCGGCGATAGGAGGGGATGGCAGCTGACGGGTATCGGTCATCGGGGGTTCGCATCCGGCAGGGCCGGCTCGGGCGTTGCAATACCGCGACTATAGCCGACTTCGGCCGTCACGGCGGCCCCGGCCGGCGTGGCGCTCAGCCGCTGCCCTGCTCCAGCACGCGCTGCGCCTCGGCCTCGATCGCCGCGATGGCCTCGTCGAACTGCATCGATTTGTCGAAGAAATACGCGGCCCCGAGCGCCAGCGCGTGCCGTCGGTACAGCGGGAAGGCATGGTTGGTGAGCACCAGCGGCAGCGCGCGCTGCGCGGGATCGAGTGAGGCAAGGTAGGCGAGCACGTCGAAGCCGGTGCCCTGCTGCAATTCGAGGTCGACCACCGCGAGGTCGAAACGATGGCTGCGCAGCTGCTCGACGGCAGCCTCGGCGCCGCTGGCATGGGCCGAGAACACGATATCCGGCCGGTGCGCGAAGCAGGCTGTCAGCGCCTCGCGCAGCAGCGGCGAATCCTCGACGAGCAGCACCGCCACCCGCATCGGGGCGGTGGAATCGGCAGCGGCGAGTTGACTGGCCATGGTTCGTCATCCGGCGGGATGGGCTTGCGAGCCCTTCAGTTGATCAGCGCATGCTTGATCGCGTAATAGGTCAGGTCGGCATTGGTCTTGAGCTTCATTTTCTCCAGCACGCGGCTGCGGTAGGTGCTGACGGTCTTGACGCTGAGGCACAGCTCATCGGCGATCTCGGTGGCGGAGCGGCCGCTGGCGAGCTTGTGGAATACCTGGAATTCGCGTGCCGACAATAGCTCATGCAGTGCCCTGTCGACGGGCTGGGCGAGCTGGTCGGCCAGCAGGCTGGCCAGCGCCGCCGACACGTAGCGATGCCCGGCACAGATCGTGCGGATCGCCTTGACGATCTCGTTCGGGTCGGCGTCTTTCGACAGGTAGCCGCGGCAGCCGGCGCGGATCAGGCTCAGCGCGTACTGCGTCTCGGCATAGCCGCTCAGGATCAGCACCGGCATGTCGGGGCGGATGCGTTGCAGGTCGCGCAGGGTATCGATGCCATCCTTGCCCGGCATGGAGAGGTCGAGCACGGTGATGTCGAAGGCCTGGCGCCTGACCTGCGCGATCGCCTCGATGCCGTCGGCCGCCTCGCCCGCCACGCACAGGTCGGGCTCCATTTCCAGCAGGGCCCGCAGGCCGGATCGGACGATGCCGTGGTCGTCCACCAGCAGCACGGCTTTCTTCATGGTCTGGCTCCTGTCACCGCCTGCACCACAACATGAGCAGAACTATAGCAGCAGGCCGGAGATCAACGAGACGACGGCGATCACCAGGAACAGCCCGAACAATATGCGCGAGATGCCCGCCGCGTCGGCGGCGATGCCGCCAAATCCAAAAATGGCCGCCACGATGGCTATGATGAAAAACACCACTGCGTAGTACAACATGATCCAGTCCTCCTGATGGATGCCCGAGCCCGCTGCACGCCTGCACTGTAGAACCGCCCGACGGCCAGCGGTAGCCGGCTACCCGCTGATGATCGTGTCGGACATCTCCGACACACCCGGGAGACGCATGCCGATACCCCCGTTCCTGCAAGGCGCCATGACCTACCTGCGCCAGCTCGGCTGGCAGGCCATCGCGAGCCTGGCCTGCTGCGTCGCCGTGGCGGCGCTGGCCATGTTCACCAACGAGAAGCTGGCCGCGCTGACCGACAGCCAGAGCCACGAGGTGCTGGTGACGCATGACCGCATCTCGTCGCTGCGCCTGTTGTGGCTCAACCTGCTGCAGGCCGAATCGGCCCAGCGCGGCTATCTGGTCAAGCTCGATGACCGCTACCTGGCGCCCTACCGGCAAGCAGTGCAGCAGGCGCGCTACCACCTGGCGCAGCTCGACCAGCCGGCCACGCCCGACACTGTCGGCCTGAGCCGGGATGCGCAGAAGCTCTCGCTCGCGGTGGGCGCGCGGCTGGCCGAGATGGAGCTGACGCTGGACTTCGCCACCAAGGGCCAGCTGGAGCAGGCTTACGGCGTGCTGGCGACCGATCGCGGCCTCGCGCTGAGCCGCGACATCGACACCATGGTGACCCGCATCACCACGCACGAAAGCCGGCGCCTCGGCGAGCAGCAGCAGGCGCTGGGGCGGGCGATCCGCTGGCTGCGGCTGTCGATGGCGACAGGCACGCTGCTGATCATGGCGATGGTGTTCCTCATGCTGCAGCGGCTGCTCGGCGACATCCAGCAGAAGAACCGCCAGGCGCAGTGGCTGGAATCGCGCCAGCGCATGCTCGACGAGCAGGTGCAGGCGCGCACGCGGCAGATGGAACAGCTCGCCGAGGGCTACCAGATGGATGTCGAGCGCGAGCGTGAACGCCTGGCGCGCGAACTGCATGACGAACTGGGCGCCATCCTCACCGCCACCAAGATGGACATCGCCTGGGCCCGCCGCCAGCTCGCGCAGAGCCATCCCGAGATCGTCGACAAGCTGGGCCGCACGCAGGCTAACCTGGACCAGGGCATCCAGTTCAAGCGCCGCATCGTGCAGGACCTGCACCCACCGCTGCTGCGCACCTTCGGCCTGTGCGAAGCGCTGCGCGCGCTGGCCGAGGAATGCGCCGAGCGCAACCACTGGGTGCTCGACCTGACGCTGCCCGAGCAGGCGCCGTTGAGCGATCTCGCCAGCCTGGCGATCTACCGCATCCTGCAGGAGACACTCAACAACGCCGCCAAATACGCCGGGGCGACGCAGGTTTCCGTGCATCTGGTGGTGGACGGCGAGCATGCGAAGCTTGAAATCCAGGACAACGGCGTCGGCATGGATTTGGCCCAGCTGCCCGCCGGCACGCACGGGCTCCTGGGCATGCGCCATCGCGTGACGGCCATCGGTGGCAAGATCGACCTGCGCAGCGAGCCGGGCCAGGGGCTGTTCACCCAGGCGCTGATCCCGCTCAAATCAGCCTCCGGTGCGGCCGGGCTCACGGGCTGAGGGCCGCGTGATGCCGGGCGCCACAGGCCAGAAGGCCTGCGGCGCGGGGTGCTGTCAGATCACTTCTGCGCCTTATCGGCAGCGTGTTCGAGCTTGTCGCCACCGTGCTCGATATCCTGCCCCAGCCCCTTCATGGTGTTGCAGGCAGCCAGCGAGAACAGCGACAGCAGACATAACATCAGTACGGCATGTTTCATGATGGAATCCTCCAGGCTCGGTGGACGGGGCGCCTACACTGCGGCGGACAGCCCCGCCCGATTTCGATGAGGTGAGCTCGCCGGCACCAGCCGGCTCGATCACGGGCGCGGCTTGGCGTCGAACAGGCAGATATCCTTTGCCGTGCCGGACAGGGTGTCGCAGCGTTGCGGGGCCGGAACGGGCTCCGGCACTGGCTCCGGCGCCATTGCGGGCGCCTGTTGCGGCGCGGCCATGGGCGCGGGCATCGCGGCAGGTGCCGGTGGCGGGGCATCCTCGGGCGGCTCGGTGATCATCACCACCTGAGATGCCTGCAGCACCTCGTAGCGCGAGCGGTTGGCGTCGATGTCGGCCAGGTCGTGATTGCGCGAGGCGAGCGCGTCGTGCAGGCAGCCCTGCTTGTTGGCCAACCCGTTGCACTTCGCCTGCTCGACGCTGTACAGCGCCTCTGCCTTGGCCCTGGCGGCCGCCATATTGGCGTCGGTGGTGTTGCGGTAGCCGCTCTCGAGGTCGGCATACAGCATGTCGCGGTCGGCCGCGGCTTCGGTCGCACACAGCGGTCTGCTGGCACGCGGTTTGCCATCGCACAGCGCCAGATTGGCGTCGTAGCGCTGGCTGATCAGCTCGCGCTGCTGCCTGTATTCTTCCCGGGTCATGGCCGCGCTCGCTGTCAGCGAGACGCCGGCCAGCAACACGCCACAGCTCATCATGAGGGTTGCGGTGTTCATGTCGGTGCTCCTGTCACATATCGTCGGGCCCGCCCGCCGGGCGGGGGTCGGGGTCGAACGGGCTCAGTGCCGATGGCCGTCGGGGTAGCGCTGCTCGAAGTCGCGGATCTGCGCCTCGACCTCGTCCTTCGAAAACCCGTAGGCCTCCTGTATCCGGCCTGCCAGCTGGTCGCGCCGGCCCTTGATCTGTTCGAGCCTGTCGTCGGTCAGCCTGCCCCAGCGCTCGCGTACCTTGCCCTTGAATTGCTTCCAGTTGCCTTCCACTTGGTCCCAGTTCATGGTCTTGCTCCTTTCAACGTGGACTCGACGATGAGGTGGCTCGAAACGCCGCTGCGGCGGGGCCCGCAGGCCAATACCTTACGGGGATGCGGTGCGGCAGTGCTGCCAGTTTTTCGGGCTACCCGATGCGCAGTTGAGCGCGATATGGCCCGCTCAAGCTGTAGGGACATGGTAAGTGCGGGCATGCGGCGCGGCAGTCGGCCAGGTGCGCGATGTGGTGTCGGACAGGCATGGTGGCGGGCGTCGGCCCCGTCCTACAGAGTCGATAAAGATGCAGGCTCAGCGCGCCCTGGCGGGCAACGTGCCGCGTACCTCGAAGCGCACCTCGTCGCGCCGGCTGCCCGCGGCCCAGGCCAGCACATGGCGGCCCGGCCGCGGCGACCACCAGGCGCTGTCGCCGCCGTTCGCCAGCGGCTTGCCGTCGAGCCACCAACGCCCGCCGGCATCGGCCTCGAAACGGATCTTCTGGCGCGCGGGCGGGATGTCCGGGTCGAGCGCGATGATCTCGCCATCGCCCGGGTAGCGGATCGCACGTGCCGTCTGCCCGGCCAGCCGCACCACGGTCTGCTCGGTGCCGGCGATGAAGACCTCGCGCCGGGCCGGCTCGATCGGCGGCTCGAACCGCACCGCCGTCGTGACGATGCCGCGCGGCACGGCCGGCTGGCGGCTGGGGCGCGCGGCATGCAGGCGCTGCACGATTTCGCGCCAGACGGGCGCCGCGCCCGAGATGCCCGAGACATCCCACATCGGCTCGCCGTCGAAATTGCCGACCCACACACCCACCGTGTAGCGGCTGGTGAAGCCGATGCACCAGTTGTCGCGCATGTCCTTGCTGGTGCCGGTCTTGACGGCGGCCCAGACACGCGTGGCGAGCGGGTTTTCGAGGCCGAAGGTGATGGCACGCGCGCTGCGGTCGGAAAGGATGTCGGCGACCAGCCAGGCGGCCTCGGCCTGCATCAGCGGCGCCGACCTGGCCTGCTGGCCGGGCAGCCATCCCGGTGCGCTGATGCGCCCGCCGTTGGCCAGGCTGCGATAGGCATTGACGAGCTGCCACAGCGTGATGTCGGGCGAGCCCAGCGCCAGCGAATAGCCGTAGTAGTCGCCGCGCTCGGGCAGGTTGAAGCCCGCCGCCTGCAGCCGCTCGAAGAACGGCTCGACGCCCGTCAGCAGCAGCGTGCGCACGGCCGGCACATTGAGCGAGCCGGCCAGGCTGCTGCGCACGCTGACGATGCCGCGAAAATCCTTGTCGTAGTTCTGCGGCACATACATGCCGGCCGCCGTGTCGAGGTTGACCGGGCTGTCGTCGAGCAGCGAAGCCGGCGTCAGCAGCCGCTGCTCGAATGCCAGGCCGTAGAGCAGGGGCTTGAGCGTGGAGCCGGCCTGGCGCCGCGCCTGCACGCCATCGACCTGGCTCTGCCCGACATGGCCGACGTAGGCAAGCACCTCGCCGCTGGCGTTGTCGAGCACCAGCAAGGTGCCGTCGCGCACGTTGCGCGAGGCCAGCGCGGCGAGCTGGCGCGTGAGGATCTGTCTCGCCTCGCGTTGCAGGCCGGCATCGAGCGTCGTGCGCAGGCTTTGCCCCGGCTTGACGAGCAGCCGTGCGGCCGCCTCGGGGGCATCGTCGACGACCAGCGCGCCGCGATTGCCGAACGACAGGGCCTGCAGCGCCAGCCCTTGCAGATAGGCGCAGCCGACGCGGGCCTGCATCACGCCGGCCAGCTCGCAGGCGCGCCGGCCCAGCGTATCGGCATTGGCGTTGGGGCCGCGCAGCAGCGCCGCGAGCACGATACCCTCGCCCTGGTTGAGGCCGGCAGGCAGCTTGCCGAACAGCCGCGCCGAGGCCGCGGCCACACCCACCAGCTCTCCACGGAACGGCGCATGGTTCAGGTAGGCTTCGAGAATCTCCTGCTTGCCCCAGCCCGCCTCGATCTCGCGCGCGGCGGCCAGCTGGCCAAGTTTCTGCACCACGCTGCGGCCATCGCGGCCGGGCTTGAGCGCATCGTCGAGCAGGCCAGCGAGCTGCATGGTGATGGTGCTGGCGCCGCGCGGGCTGCCCGAGGCACGGTCGAGCGCCGCGCCGGCCAGCGCCTGCCAGTCGATGCCGGCATGTTCGAGAAAGCGCCGGTCCTCCGAGGCCAGCACGGCGGCCTGCAAGGCCGGGGAGACGGCTGCGAGCGGCGTCCAGGCGAGCCTGCGCACGCGGCTGTCAACGCGCTTCACCGAGAGCAGCTCGCCATGCCGGTCGAGCAGCCAGGATTCGGACGGCTGCCAGGCGGATTTCACCTCGGCAAAGCTCGGCACGGCCCAGCTCAGCGCCGGCAGCAGCGCGCCGAGCATCAATGTGCAGAATGAACGGCGCAGGCGGCCCACGCGCGGATCAGCGTTGAGCGGCCGGCGGCAGCGGCCGCTCGGCAAAGCAGCGCGCCCACATGCGGCGGCAATAGGCATCAAGCTGGGGGTACTTGGCGGCCTGGCGCTTGATCGGGCTGTCGAGCGGCGCCCAGATCAGGTTGGCGAGAAAACCGAACATCGTGGCATCGATGCTGGTGGGCGCATCGCCGAGAAAATACGGCTGCTCGCCGAGCGCCGTGGCGACGGCATCGACATCGTGGCAGCCGATCGCGTACAGCTCGTCCTCGCCGTGACGGCCGATGCCCTGGCCGCGGGCATCGCGCCTGAGCTTGGCCCGCACCATGGCGGGCACCAGCCTGCGCAGCAGCGGCGGCAGGTGACCGAACACCGCCTGGCGCACGCTGGGCCAGTTGCGCGCATCGAGCCAGCGCGAATACAGCGCGGCCCAGTACAGGCTCTCTTCGACCAGGCGCTGAAAGGCCAGCGCGGTGGCGCGCTGGGCCGGCGTCAGGCGCTCGTCGAGCGGGTCGCCATACTGCGCCTTCAGGTAGTCGATGATCTGGCTCGAATCGGTGACGACGCGCCCCCGATCGCGGATATAAGGCAGCTTGCCGCTGGGCGAGTTGAACACGTGTTCGCCCTTGACCACCTCGTAGGGCAGGCCGGCGAGGCGCAGATAGGTTTCGAGCTTCATGCAGAACGGGCTGAAGTTGGGCAGCCCCCACAGCGGGCGGAACTGGTAAAGCTCGATGGCCATTACTGCGCGGCCTTCTCACCGGCTGGCGCCGCCTCGGGCTTCTTGTGCGCTTCCTTGTCCGACTCCTTGGCGGGCGCTGCCTCCTCGGCAGGCTGGGCACCGTCGGCCGACGGGGTGATGTTGTCGATCTTCTTCTGCATCATGTAGTCGTGCATCTCGCGCCAGCCGGCGTAGATATCGGCCCGCGAGGCGCGCAAATTGCGCTTGTAGCAGTCCTCGAGCGAGCGCCCGGACAGGCGGCAGCCCGCCCCCACGGCCTTGGCTTCACGCTGCTGCTTGTTGAGCAGGTTGTTGAACTGGTCGCAGCCGGCGAGCGAGAGCAGCGCGGCGATGAGCAGGAGCGGTCGAAGCAGATTCATGTCGGATAGCCTTAATTCTCAGAATGGGTCGTACCACAGCGACTTGTCGCTGAGCGGTGTCTCGGGCGGCAGCACCGGGTTGGCGATGCGGAACAGCCGGCGCGAACGGAGCCCGAGCTCGCCGACGATAGGCCTGGCATAGGCATTGAACAGGCGATCGAAGCTGCCGTCCGCCTGCATGCGCCTGAGCCCCGTCTCGATGCGCCGCGCGAGTGCGGCACCCGCGTCGCTGCGTGCCACGAAGCAGTACCGTGCGAGCGGATAATACAACAACAAGCTGCTGTCGATCGCCAGCTCGGGCATGGCCTCGTGGCGCATGGTGTATTCGTCCTGCACCTCCACCACGCTGCGCGAGAACAGGTCGAAACGGCCTGCCAGCAGCATCTTGAACAGGCCTTCGTAGTCCGCCCCCTCGACCACCTGCAGGCCCGCCGCACGCAGCGCCGGTACGTCGTTCCAGCCCGTGCCCTGACCGATGCTGAAACGGCGCAGCTCCTCGAAGCTGCGGACAGTGGCCAGCTGCGGCAGCAGGCTGCGCCGCAGCAGAAACACGCGGTAGCCGAGCAGGCCCTTGTCGAGCGGGATACGGATCGGCAGAAAGCGCCGCTCGAGCTCGATCGAGGTGGAGCGCACCAGCACGTCGATCTCGCCTTCGGCCAGCATCTGCGCCGCCCGCGCCTGGTTCATCGGCAATGTACTCGGCGTGAGCCGGGCTTCGTCCGGCGTCTTGGCGGTGAGTTCGAGCGCGCGCTGCAGCAGCTGCCAGTAGTAGTCGAAGCGGTGGTCGCGCGGCGACTCGGGGCGCGGGTAGATCACGCCGACATCGCCGCCGGCATGCGCCAGCAGCGGCGCCATGCCACACGCCAGCAGGCCGCGCAGCAGCGCGCGCCGGCGGATGGAAACGCCACCCGCGCTCATTTCACCGTCACCCCGGCATTCGGCAGCTCACCGAACATCTCGGGTGCATACATCGCCTCGACGCGCGTCGGCGGCAGGTTGAAGCTGCCGCTGTTGTTCAGGCGGAAGGTGTAGTCGAGGCTCCATTTTCCGCTCGGCAGCCAGTCGTAATAGGCGCGGTAGGCGTCGAACGCGGCCTCGGTATAGGCCGGCCAGGCGCCGCGCTGCTGTTCGTCGGCGGAGAGGATCGCGGAATCGGTCCTGAGCCCGCGGTTGAGCAGCGTGCTGCCGGCCGGGATCGGGTCGTTCACCGCCACCCAGCCCATCTCACCCAGCGCCTCGATGTCGAGATGCACGCGCACCACGTCGCCACGGCTCCACTGGCCCGGCTGTTGCTGGACTACCGGGGTCAGCGTCTTGGCGATACGGTAGCCGGTGAACAGCGGTTGTTTCAGCGGCACGGCGGCGAGGCTCTGCAGCGTCAGCCACGGCTTGCCCGTGCCCTGCTGGCTCACCGCCAGCTCGCCGCGGCCCTTGGGCCACGGCAGCGACATGATCTGGCCGCGCGGCGTCTTGCCCCAGTCCAGCGTCTCCTGCTTACCTGCAAGCCTGGCCACGGTCTGGCCGGCGACGGGTGTGCTCTCGAAGCGCGCCGAGAACTTGTCGTAGGCGAGCCGGCCCCAGGCGTTGGCGGTGGTCAGGTCCCAATGGCCCTGTATCTGCCGGCCCAGCGCACCGTTGGCGATGCGCGGCAGATCAGCCTGCCAGCCGGGCTCGTCGAGCGTGGCGAGCAACAGCCGCACGGCGTTGACGTCACCCGATTGCATGGCCCACCACAGCTTGTCGGTCTTGTCGGTGGTCAGCGCCATCACCGTGCCCTGCAGGTTGAGGCGGTTGCGCATCAGCTGCAGCGCCTCCTTGAGCCGCGCGTCGCGGCTGGGCAGCTCAGGCGTGCGCTTGAGGATGCCGATCCAGTCGAGCAGCGAGGAGCTGGCCCAGGTGGCCGGGCGCAGGTCGAGCGAATCGAGCAGGTTGGCGCGCACCTTGCTGGTACGCGACAGCGCGTCGAGCGCCATCAGCTTGCTGACGGTGGCGTTGCCCCATGGCCAGTCTTCGGGCTTGACGCGGCCTTCGACATAGCCGATCAGCGCGCTCTCCATCTTCTCCTGCTGCGCCTGTGGCAGCGCCCAGCCCGATTCGTGCGACAGTGCCAGGAGGTAGGCCGTCAGCTCGACCGAGCCACGCGGCAGGATGGCGAAGTACTTGGCGAAGCCCTGCTCGTCGAGGAACACCGGCAGGTCGGCCGTCACCGCGTCCCACAGCGCCTTGTCGTGCAGCGCGATGGCGCGCGAGGCGCGCTGTTCGAGGCAGCTGTACCAGTAGTGGCGCATGTAGCGCTCGACGCCGTCGAGGCTGTCCGCGAGCTTGGCCTTGACGCCGACATTGACGCTGCCGCGCCCCGCGATGGCGTCGTCGGGCAGCGCCACGGGCAGGCTCAGGCTGCCGTCGAGCTGTTTCAGCGTGGCCTGGAACACGCGCACCGGTACGGCCTGGTAGACCTTCTGTGCCAGCTTGACGCGGTCGAGTGCCTTGCCGCCCTCCTCTTCGGCTGTCACCAGCCAGTCGAGCTGCTCGGTGTTGACCGGCACGCTGACGTTCCAGGCGATCTCCTTCGCCTCGTGCGGCGGCAGCGTTTCCGTCTGCGGGCTCAGCGCCAGCGACTGGCCGGCGGCGGTGGCCTGCGGCGTCACCCTGACCTTCATCGCGCGATCGGTGGTGTTGCGCAGCGTGAAGCCGGCGCGGAACTCGTCGGCCTCGCGCACCACGGGCGGCAGGCCCGACAGCAGCATCAGGTCGCGCGTGCTGCGGATGCTGGTGGCGCCGGTGCCGAAGCGATCGCTGCCAGCCGTCGCAATGGCGACGATGCGGAAGCTCGTCAGCGAATCGTTGAGCGGCACCTCGACGCTGGCCTCGCCCTTGTCGTCGAGCACCACTCGGCCCTTCCACAGCAGCAGCGTGTCGAACAGCTCGCGCGTCGGCATCAGCCCGCCGCCGCCGCCCGCTGGCAGCGCCTTCTTGCCGAAGTGGCGGCGGCCGATCACCTGCATCTGCGCCGTGGCATTGAGGATGTCGTAGCCGCGCGGCGCCATCATCGCGTCGAGCAGGTCCCAGCTGTCGTTCGGCGACAATTCGAGCAGGCCCTCGTCGACCGCCGCCAGCGCCACTTCCGCGCCCTTGGGCAGCGGCTTGCCGTCTGGCGCGGCCACCTTGACCGTCACCCGCGCCTTGTCGCGCGCCTGGTAGACGGCGCGGTCGGCCTCGACCTTCACGTTCAGCGTCGCGCCCTTGTGGCCGACCTTGATCGCTGCGATACCCAGGCGGTACGAGGGCTTGCCGAGGTCGACCAGCGCCGTCGGCTGGACGCCGCCGACACGGCCGCGCAGCACCAGCACCGAGATGTAGGCATTGGGCGCGAAATGCGCCTTGATCGGCACCTTGACCACCGGGTTGGCGCTCGACAGCGACTGCACATAGCTGTCGATCACGCCCTCGCGCTCGACGGCGATCAGTGCCGTCGCGTTCTGGAACGGCATGCGCACCTGTAGCGCGGCCGTCTCGCCGGGCTGGTATTCCGGCTTGTCGGGGATGACGTCGATACGGTCGCTCGCGGTGCCGCCGAACCAGGCGCTATCCTCGCCGTTGAACCAGGTCTCGGCGTGGCTGAAGGCATACTTGCCGTCCGCATCCTTGGTGCCGACGCGTATCGTCACGTCGCCCGACTCGCGCCCGGTGAACTGGCAATGCGCCATCCCCTTGGCGTCGGTCCTGGTATTGCAGAGCACGCCGAGCGGCTTGTACTCGGTCTGATTCTCGTAGGCGTAGAAGCCGCCGACCAGCCGCTTGCGGTGCGAGAACACGCGCGACAGGTAGGCATTGAGCTGCACCGGCGCGTTGGCCACCGGCTTGCCGCTGGTGTCGAGCACCAGCGCGGTCACCGGCACCTCGCGGGTATCCGAGAAGCGCTCGATCTTGACGCCCGCGACGTAGCGGCTCGGCCACAGCGGGATAGCGGCGCGCGCGGTCTGGATTTCGCCGTTCGGGTCCGGGTATTCGAGCTCGGCCAGCAGCTCGGATGGCTGCGTCAGCGCCGGCAGGCTGCCCGTCTGCACACGCGCGGCGCCCTGCCGGTCGAGCGTCAGCGCCTGCTCGGGCAGCGGCTTGTCCTTGTTGCTGGCCTGCGGCGTGCCCTCGTCGTCGAAGTAGTCGCCGTCCTCGGTATAGGCGCCGCGCGACACGCTGCCGCCCTTCTTCATCGCCTCGGGCACGTCGCCCTCGGCAAAGCGGAAGCCGTCATAGCCGGCAAACTGCACGAAACGCGGCCGCAGCACCTGGCGCAGCTTGACCTTGGCGCCGGCCGCGCCGCCGCCGTTGAGGTAGTTCACCTGGATGTCGAGCGGCAGCGCCGTGGGGTTGACCTGCGGCGTGGCCGGGCCCTTGACGAAGGCCTGCATCAGCGGCAGGCGGAACTCGCCGACGCGGAAGCTGCCGGACTGGCGCAGGCCGCGCTCCTCCTTGCCCTGGCGGGTGTAGAGCATCACGCTGTACTCGCCGAGCGTGGCCTTGGCCGGGATCGCCCAGGCAGACTCGGCCGCGCCGCCCTTCCAGTCGAGCGGGAAGTCGTACTGCTGGCCCGAGCCGACGTGCTCGATGCGCACCCGGTTGGGCAGGTCTTTCGGGTTGAGCTCGGCAAAGCCCAGCATCACGCGTTTGCGCGCGACATGCTTCATGTGCACGGTGTCGCCGGCCCGCAGCAGGTTGCGGTCGAACACGGTATGGAAGGCGACGGCACCCTGCGCGCCTCCGGCGGAGAAGCCGAAACGCCACGGCTCGATGCCGCTGTCCCATTCGCTCGACACCATGCCGAGGTCGTCGCCCTTGCGCGCGAAGGCGTAGAGCGGGCAGTTCCAGTCGCGCGGCAGCGTCTGGGCTATCCGCGCAATGCCGTTCTTGTCGGTCTTGCCGGCCCACAGCGACCTGCCGTTGCAGTCGCGCACGCTGACCGTCGCATCCTTCATCAGGTAGGCCTGGTCGAGCGTGGTCACCCACACCAGAGAATTCTCCTCGCCGCGCTTCAGATGCACCGCAAGATTGGTGCTGAGCGCGCCGGTGCGCACATACATGGTCTTGCCGCTGTCGAGCAGGCTGGCGCCGAGGCGCGGGCTCTCGACCTCGACCAGGTTGAAGCCGGGCTTGCTCATCGGGATGCCGATTACCTCGGCCTCGCGGTTGCTCGCGGGCGTCGGCAGGCGGCTCGCCAGCGTGCCCTTGTCGCCGGCGATCCAGCTCGTCTCGGCGGCGCCCTCTTCATAGCGCTGCAGGCGCCGGTACCAGCCGATGATGGCGGCCTCGTCGGTGACGTTGAGCACGCGGTAGACGGCACCCTGCGGCGCCTCGGCGGGCTTGGCCGGGGCCGCTGCCGGCTGCTTGAAGGTGGGCGCGAGCGTGCCGGTCGTCGCGGTCTGCGCGGCGGGCTGGCCGGCGACCGTGGGCGCGGTGTAGTTGTTCAGGTTGCGCACGGTGACCGGCAGCAGGCCGCCCGCATTGCGCTCGACGATGCCGAAGTTGCCCGAGAACTTGGCCAGCGGCGGGAAGGCGTCGATCTTCACCGCCAGCGGGAACAGCCTGGCGTTGGCCAGGCTGCGCCCGGCATCATCCTTGAGGCCGGGCGGCAGCGAGATCGTCGCCGTCGATTTCTCGGGGAAGGGGCCGACGAACTGCACGGCATCGACCCACACATCCTGGTTGCGCCGGATCGGGTCGAGCACTGTCGCATCACCCGCCTTGCCCAGCAGCAGGATGCGCTTGCGTGTGTCCTCGTCGGCTGGCTGGGCGGCGTAGCTCTTGCCCTCGGCATCCTTGAGCACGATCCTGCCGGCGCTGGCCCAGGCCACCGGGGCGGAGAAGGCCAGCCGCAGCGGCAGGATGGGCAGGCAGTTGGCCTTGGCATTCGAGCGCTCGCAGCGCAGCGTGGCGGCGAACTCGGGGCGAATGCTGAAGCCGAGCTCCTGCTTGTCGCCACCGCTGACGCCATTGGCGGCGGGCAGGCCGGCATCGATCACCAGCTTCAGGTTGCGGCCGGCCGGCAGCTTGCGCTGGCAGCGCAGCGCCTCGAAATAGCGGCCCTCGGGCTTCCTCACCAGCGTCTTGATCAGCGCCACGCGTTCGTTATCGGCCATGGTCTTGACGCCGATGCGCTCCTTGATACCCTCGACGTCGCAATGCGCGAGCTGGGTCAGGCTGCCGGCACGCACCGGGCCGTCGAATTCGAGCAGGAAGGCCTGCTCCTCGTCGACACGGCGCTCGACATTGGGCCAGTTGTTGATGATGGCCGGCGAGCCGGTGCTGAACTCGTGTCGGGATGCCGTCAAAGCCGCGCCCGATGGCGCTTTCAGGCCCGCCTTGAGGTTGAAGCGGCAGCTCGTGCCGGCAGGCAGGGCGCGCTCGAAGTCATAGACCCAGTTTTCGGCATCGACCCAGCGCCCCTTGCCCTTCTCCGCGCACTGGATGTCGAACGGGTCGGCCCGGCGTGGGTCGCCGAAATCGACGGCGGCGGCCGAGAAGCGCACCTGCACCTGGCGCACTTCCTTCGCCAGCCCCTCGGGGGAAAACGACTCCACCTTGACCGTCTCGGCCGCCATGGTGACCGTCATCCACCCCGCCATGAGCCATGCGAGCTGCCGCATCGACGCCTCCCACTTATATACGAAATTAGTTGGATTATAGGCCGAAGGCCGCACCAGCGCTCGATCCCGGTACCGGCAAGCGCTGCAACAAATCGGACATGAGCACGCAACCTCGGGGCTTTAGGCTTTGCGCATCCGGCCACGCCGGCATCCAACGACGGCCGGGCGACGATACGCCCGCTACCACAACAATCGAGGAAAACATGTCACACAAGCACAGTGTGCTGGCGCTCTCGCTGGCACTGGCCGGCGCGGCGAGTGCCGCGCAGGCTGCCGGCCAGCTGGTCATCAGCCAGGTCTACGGCGGCGGCGGCAACAGCGGCGCCAGCTGGCGCAACGATTTCATCGAGCTCTACAACCGCAGCGGCGCCCCGGTGTCGCTCGCGGGCTGGAGCGTACAGTATGCCTCGGCGAGCGGCACCAGCTGGGCGCTCACCCCGCTCGCCGGCACCCTGCAGCCCGGCCACTACTACCTGGTGCAGCAAGCCCAGGGCGCGGGTGGCAGCCAGAATCTGCCGGCACCCGATGCCAGCGGCAACCTCGCGCTATCGGCCAGCAACGGCAAGGTGGCGCTCGTCAGCAGCACCACGGCGCTGAGCTGCGGCGCGGCCTGCGCCACGGCCCCCGGCGTGGTCGATTTCGTCGGCTTCGGCAGCGCCAACAATGCCGAAGGCTCGCCCACCCCGGCGCTCGGCAACACGCTGGCGGCGCTGCGCAACCATGGCGGCTGCGACGACAGCGACAACAACACGGCCGACTTCGCCACCGGCGCCCCCAACCCGCGCAACAGCGCCAGCACGCCCGGCACCTGTGCCGACACGGGCTCGGGCGGCACCAGCGGCGGCGCGGCGGTACGCATCCACGACATCCAGGGGCGTGCCCACCTGTCGCCCTACAACGGCCAGGCAGTCAGCGGCGTGCCGGGCATCGTCACCGCCCGGATGAACAACGGCTTCTTCATGCAGGACGACCACCCCGACGATGACCCGGCCACCTCGGAAGGCATATTCGTCTACACCGGCAGCGCGCCCACGGCCAACGTCGGCGATGCGGTACGGGTAGCCGGCCGGGTCGCCGAGTTCCGCCCCGGCGGCAGTGGTGGCGGCAACAACCTGACCACGACCGAGATCACCGCGCCGAGCATCAGCGTGGTCTCCAGCGGCAATGCGCTGCCCGCGCCGGTGGTGATCGGCTCCGGTGGCCGCATGCCGCCCGGCAAGACGATCTACGCCGGCGCCAGTGGCGATGTCGAGACACTGGGCAACCTCAACCCGGCGCAGAACGGCCTCGATTTCTACGAGAGCCTCGAAGGCATGCGCGTCGAGATCGACAACCCGGTGGCCAGCGGCCCGAGTAACAGCTACAACGAGCTGCCGCTGCTGCCCGACCGCGGCAACTGGGCGGCAACGCGCACCCAGCGCGGCGGCATCGTCATCGCGCCGGACGACTTCAATCCCGAGCGCATCATCGTCAAGCCGGGCACCGTGAGCCTGCCGCGCGCCAATGTCGGCGACGGCTTCAGTCAGATCGTCGGCGTGATGGACTACAGTTTCGGTAATTTCATGGTGCTGGCCACCGGCTACGCGGGCTTCCAGAATAACGGCCTGCAAGCCGAGACCACGCGCAGGCAGACGTCGAACGAGCTGGCGATCGCCTCGTTCAATGTCGAGAACCTCGCGCCAAGCGACGCGCAAAGCAAGTTCGACCGCCTCGCCGCCCAGATCGTGAACCACCTGCAGGCGCCCGACATCGTCGGTCTGATGGAGATTCAGGACAACAGCGGCGCCACCGACGACGGCACGGTCGCAGCGGAGCAGACCTTCGCCAGGCTGATCGCCGCCATCACGGCGGCGGGCGGGCCAGCCTACCAGCACCGCTCGATCGACCCGGTGAACGACCAGGATGGCGGACAGCCCGGCGGCAACATCCGCCAGGGTTTCCTGTTCAACCCGGCCCGTGTCGGCTTCGTCGACCGCGCGGGCGGCGACTCGACCACTGCAGTCAGCGTGGTGACCGGCAGCACCGGCCTGCAGCTGAGCGCGAGCCCGGGCCGCATCGCGCCCACCGACGGTGCGTTCGCGAGCAGCCGCAAGCCGCTCGCGGCCGAGTTCAGCTTCAACGGCCACCGGCTGTTCGTGATCGCCAATCACTGGAACTCGAAGGGTGGCGACCAGCCGCTGTACGGCCGCTTCCAGCCGCCGCAGCGCAGCTCGGAAAGCCAGCGCGGGCAACAGGCCACCATCGTCGGCAACTTCGTGCGGCGCCTCCTCGCGGCCGATGCGCAGGCCAAGGTGGTGGTGCTCGGCGACCTCAACGACTTCGAGTTCTCGACCGCTGTCGGCACGCTCAAGCAGGCCGGCCTGCACGACCTGGTCGAGACGCTGCCCGCCGCCGAGCGCTACACCTATGTGTTCGAGGGCAATGCGCAGGTGCTCGACCACATCCTGATCAGCGACGCGCTGGCGAGCAAGGCCGAGTACGACGTGGTGCACGTCAACAGCGAATTCGCCGACCAGGCCAGCGACCACGAGCCCGAGGTCGCGCGCCTGAACCTGCCGGCAGCGCCCGTCAACCTCTCGGGCCAGGTCAGCTGGAGCGCCTCGGGGCTCAGCTACAACCGCGCCACCGGACTCTATTCGGGCAGCGTCACGCTGAATGCCAGGGCCGACATCGGCGCGCCCTTCGCGCTGGCACTGTCGGGCCTGCCCGCCGGCGTCACGCTGGCCAACGCAAGCACGACGGTCGC
The DNA here is from genome assembly GCF_040812015.1 of Chitinivorax sp. PXF-14. Lineage (NCBI taxonomy): Bacteria > Pseudomonadati > Pseudomonadota > Betaproteobacteria > Chitinivorax > Chitinivorax sp. PXF-14. Next base: position 141,869 of record NZ_JBFNXJ010000009.1, read on the forward strand.
GGGGCTACCGGCGATCAAGCTGTTCACGCCGTTGAGCACGGGCCAGAGCCTGACCGTGCCGCTGCAGTTCAAGAACCCGTCGAATGTGAAGATCGGCTACTCGGCCCACGTCTACGGCAGCAATCTGTAAACACGGCGGGGCCGCGTCAACGGCCCCGCATCAACCAGGGATGCACTCCATGCAACGATGGCAACACCACCTGCTGGGCCTGTTCTCCGGCCTGGCCTTGTCCGCGCCGGCGCTGGCCACCCCGGCCTACCATGTCTCGGTCGATACCGCCGCGCTCGCCGGCAGCGCGGGCTTTCTCGATTTCACGCTGGGGGGCCTGCTCGATTCGCCAGCCGCCCACGTCAGCATCACCGGCCTCAGCGGTGGCAACGCAAACGGCAGCACCGTGCTCGATGGCGACGCCGGCACGCTCGCAGGCGGCTGGCAGCTCGGCAATCTCGGCGCGTTCAACGGCGTCTACCAGGGCTGGCAATTCGGCAACCGGCTCGATTTTGATCTGGCATTCGGCGGCGACTGGCTGAGCGCGACGAGCGGCTCGGGCTCGACGCTCGCCTTCAAGCTGTGGGATACGCAGGGACAGACGCTGCTGGCCCGCGACGGCAACGGCGACCTGCTGCGTTTCGAGCTGAGCGCCGGTGGTCAGGTAGGCGTCAACCGCTTCCCGGATGCTTCAGGCGGCTCGCCGGCCGCAACCGTGGCAGCGGTGCCGGAGCCGCAATCGGTCGTGCTGATGCTCGTCGGCCTCGCGGTGCTGGGCTGGCGTCTGCGCCGCACCCGCGCCTGATCGCGGCCCGGCGGCAAGAAAAAAGCGGACCGCCGGGTCCGCTTTTTTTCATTCTGACGTCGCTGCCAGCCAGCCCGCCAGCAGGCGCAGCTTGTGTGCCCGCGGCAACTGCTTGAGCTCGTATTCGCGCCGCGAGGCGTGGCTCCTATCGGCGGCCGGCTCGGCATACACCAAGCTCACCGGTCGCCGGCTGCGCGTGTAGCGCGCGCCGCTACCGTCGTTGTGCTGCTGCAGGCGGCGTGCCAGATCGTTGCTGATGCCAGCATAGAGCGTGCCATCGGCGCACTCGACCAGATACACGCACCATTGCCCCGGCGGCAGCGCCATGCCTAGATCTGGAAGCGATCGACCGAGGCGCGCAGCTTGCCGGCCGATTCGGCCAGCTTCGCCAGCTCGCCAGCGGCCTGCTGCACGGCTACGGCATTGCGCGTGGCCATGTCGGCGATGCGCTCCACGCCGCCGGCGATGTCCGCGCTGCTTTGCGACTGTTCGCTGGTCGACGCGGCAATGTCGCCGACGACCGTGACGGCCTGCGAGGTGCTGGCAATGATCTCGCGCATCTGCTCGCCCACCCCGCTGGCCAGCGCCACACCAGATTCGACTTGGGCCGCCGCGCCCTGCATGCTGCGCATGGCGCTGTCGCTCTCGCTCTCGATGGCCGCGATGGTCTCGCCGATGCGGCGCGTGGCCTGGGTGGTGTTTTCCGCCAGCTTGCGCACTTCATCGGCCACCACGGCAAAGCCGCGTCCCGCTTCACCCGCGCGGGCAGCCTCGATCGAGGCGTTGAGTGCGAGCAGATTGGTCTGGTCGGCGATGTCCTTGATCGTGCCGAGAATGCCGGAAATCTCGTGCGAACGCTGGCCCAGCGAGGCCACCACCTCGGTCAGCACGCTCACCGAAGTCGCGATCGCGCGCATCTCGCCGACGGCCTCGGTCACCGCCTCGCCGCCCTGGCTCGCCAGCTGCTTGGCGCTGTGCGACAGCTCACGCGCGCTGCGCGCATGGTCGGCGACCTGGCTCACGTTGCCGGAGAGCTGTTCGATCGCCGTGGCCGCAGCGCGGGCGGCATCGCTCTGCTGGGCCGAGGCCCCGGCGACGTGGCTTGCGGTGTCGTGCACGGTTGAGGCGGCCGCATCGATCGCGTGCGCCGACGCCACCGCATCGGACACGATGCCGCGAAACTGCTCGGTCATCACATTGATGCGCATGGCCAGCAGATGAAACTGATTGTGCGTGTTGTGCTCGGTCAGCCCCGGCTCCACCGCGATATGCGTGGTCAGGTTGCCCTGGCCGATGGCCGACACGGCATCGGCGATCTGGGTCAGCGGTCGGAAACGGCGGCCGTTGATGAAGGCATTGATGGTCACCAGCACCGGCCACAGCACCAGCAGCACGCCGATCAGCGTGCGCTTCAAGTCGGCCAGATTATCGATGGACAGCGTGATGCCAATCAGGACGGCAAATACGACAGCCAATACCACGGCCGTGTTGGCGGCCGTTTGCACGGCGACGGGTTTGTGTTTGAGAGCCATGTATCAGTCTTTCGTGGTGAACGCGGGGTGGCAAGCCGCAGGCCCCGGGGAGGCGATCAAGCGGCGAATAGATTATCACTTTTAAATATTATCAAATGCTAACACAACTCTGCATGGCGTCTGCCCCTGCCCCTCGCCAGGGCTGGATCCGGCCACATGCCGGCGGGCGAAGTCGTAGTGTATTCGGCCAGCCCGCTACCGGCGCCCCAGCCCGACCTCAGAAGATGCCGCAGGACAAGCCACCCGCCAGCGTCAGCCCCATCTCCTCGCTCGCCAGCAGCGCGGCGGCAGTCAAATCGCCACGGCAGATCAGCGGCTCCACCACGGCCTTCAAGGGATAGCCGCGCGCGATGCGCTCGATGGCGGTCAATGCGCCCGTGCCATCGTTACCGGCGCTGATGAGCACGCCATAGGGCAAGCCCTCGACCTTGCCCTGCGCGGGGTAATAGGTCCGGTCGAGAAAATCCTTCATGGCACCGGCCATATAACCGAAATTTTCCGGCGTGGCGAGCAGCAGCCCGTCGCAGGCCAGCAGGTCGGCGATCGTGGCCGCCAGGGCCGGCAGAAAGCGCACCTCGACCTCGTCGGCAAACTGGGCCGCGCCGCGCCGGGCGCCCTCGGCCATCATGTAGGTGCGGCCGCTCTGGCTCGCATGGACGATCAGCAGCGTCTTCATCGTGGCTCGCCGTGGCGGCGCTCGGGCCAGCCCGCAGGTACGATGACGCCACGGCCGATCTCCCCATCCAGGCCCAGCTCGGCCAGCAACACGGGTTTGTGCGAATGGGTGAAATGCAGCCGGACTTGCGCTTCGGCCTCATCCAGACATCCGGCCGCGGTACTGGCGTGCACCGGCGCGATCCATTGCAGGCGCTGCAGCATGACGATGCGGCTGCCCGGCGAGACCGGCCAGGCCTCGCCCGGCCTGCGCCACCAGCCGTGCGCATGCTGGCGCGAGACCTCGGGCACCGCATTCGCTGGCGCTTGGCGATGGAACAGCCAGCCGCCGACGCAGGCTACCGAGCGCGCGGCCGGCAGCGGCATCTGCGCCTGTGCCAGGGCGGAGCTGGCCAGGGGCAGCTGGTGATCGCGCAGGCGCTTGAGCTTGTCGGCCAGGCAGTCGCTCGGGTTGGGGCCGACGCACTGGCTCGGGTCGGCCACGGCCTCGACGGCCAGATAGAGCTTGAACGCGGTCTCGATATGCACCACGCCCTCGGCGGGCCAGTCGACCAGGAAATCGAGCTCACCCACGGTGCTCGCGCCATCCTTGATTGCCAGGCCGCGCGCCAGCAGGTTGGCGCCGCAGAGAAAGGCAAAGCCGTATTCCCACAGGCGTTCGGCATAGCGCCCGAGGCGCCCGTCGAGCTCGCTCTCGATCCACCGGTGGAGCGGCGCCGGGGCCGCATCGAGACGCAGCAGGGCATCTCCCAGCGTCGGCGGCAGACACGTCGCCGGCAGGCTGCGCTGACGCCAGTAGCCATCGTCGCGGTCGAGCAGGCCGGGGCCGGCCAACAGCCAGGCCAGGTTGCGAACGTGCAGGTCGCTCAGGTGGGGAAGAACAGTGTCGAGCCACATGCAGCAACCATAGCCGCTCACAGCCGGGGCGCCAAGGCTGGCGTCACGCAGTCAGGAAGACCGGGGCATGCGTTCCACCCATTCGATAGGCAGGTCGTCCGGGTCGACGCAGAAGGTGAAGCGGCAGCCGGTCAACGGATCGACACGAACCGGCTCGCAGGCGATGCCGTGTGCGGCCAGGTGGACGATCACGGCATCGAGGTTGTCGACGGTGAAGGCGAGATGGCGCAATCCGCAAGCCTCCGGCCGACTCACGCGGGCGGGGGGTGCCGGGAAGGAGAACAGCTCAATCTGGCTGCCGTCGGGCAGGCCCAGGTCGAGCTTCCATGACTGGCGCTCGGCACGCCAGGTCTCGGCGATCACCGGCAGCGCCAGCACCTCGGTATAGAAATGCCGGGCGCGCGCATAGTCGCTGCAGATCAGCGCGACGTGGTGCATGCCGGCAATCACCCGACTTACTCCGCCGCCTCGGCAGCGGCCTTGGGCTTGCGACGGCGCCGGCGACGCGGCTTGGAAGGCTTGTCCTTGTCCACCGCCTGTGCGTCCGGCACGGCCAGCGCATCGCCCTCTACCGCCAGTGGCTCGGCGGCGGCAGGCTGTGTTTCGGCAGCCGACTCAAGCGGCTCAGGCTTCGGCTTGCGCGCCGCCTTGTCGGCCTGCTTGGCGCGCGGTGGCGCGGCCTCCTTGGGTTTCTGCTTGGGTTTGGCCTTGCGCTTTTCCGGCTTGCTTTCGGCCCAGATCACCGGCTCGGTGCTGACCGGCTCGGGCAGCTTGACCGCCAGCTCCGCCGGCATCGGCACCAGCACGCAGCCTTCCATCAGGCGGCGAGCGCTGCGTCCCATCGAGACCTTGGGCACATTCCAGTCGCTGCCCTTGCCTTCAACCTCGGCTGCCATCGTCGTCACGCCGGCGGGCTGGCCGAAACGCAGCTCGCGCCCTGCTTCGAGTGCCTTGCCGACGGTCTGGCTGACAATGGTTGCCGGGATGCACGCCGCCACGGCCAGCGCGATGGCACCGGTGCCGGTATAGGCGTGATGCAGCTTGCCCATCGAGACGATGCGGGCGGTGATGTCGCAGTCCGCCTTGGCCACGGGCCGGCCCCCTGCCGCCACATAGTCGGCCGGCTTGGCGACGAAGCTGATCTTGGGGATGGCTGGCCGCAGCCTGGTAGCCTCGTCCGGCGTCTCCGCCAGGCCCATGGCGACGGCGGCGTGGGCGCGGATGGTTTCGAGACGGGCCAGCAGCTCCGCATTCGCGTTGACTTGGTCCGGCGTTTCAAAGCCGCTCAGGCCAAGATCCTTGGCCTTGACGAATACCGTCGGATTGCCCGCATCGATCAAGGTTGTCTTGAGCTTGCCGAGATCGGGGATGTCGAGCGTATCGATCTTGTTGCCGGTCGGGAACAGTTTGCCCGTGCTGCCGCCGGCGGGGTCGAGGAAATCCAGCCGGATTTCCGCCCCCGGGAAGGCCAGGCCGTCGAAGCGGAAATCGCTCTCGACCACGGGCAAGCCATGCTTGACCGGCACATGGGCCACGATCACCTTGCCGACATTGGCCTGCCAGATGCGCACGGTGGTCATGCCCTCGACCGCCGGCACCAGCCTTTCCTCGATCGCGAACGGCCCGACGGCAGCGGTCAGATTTCCGCAGTTGCCGGCATAGTCGATCAGTGCATCGTCAATCGCCACATGGCCGAACAGGTAATCGACATCACAGCCTTCCTGCGTGGACTTGCCGACGATCGCGATCTTGCTGGTGGCCGAGGTGCCGCCCCCCACGCCGTCGCTCTGCTTGCCATACGGATCGGGGCTGCCGACCGCACGCAGCAGGATACGGTTGGCCAGGGCCGGGTCGGCCGGCAGGACATCGGCCCGGAAGAACAGGCCCTTGCTGGTGCCGCCGCGCATCCAGGCGGCGGGAATCTTGAGTTGGTTCATTTACGCCAATCGATGGGCGCCGCCAGGGGCGGCACCCGAAATTAGTCGGCACGGGCTGCTCGACGCGCGACAGCGCGGAACAAACCCGTTGCCGGTCAATCGTCGCGGCTCAGCAACATTACGCTGGCGAGCCACGACACCAGGCCATACACAAGCGCGCCCCAGAATGCCGCCCAGAAGCCGCTGACCCGAAATCCCTCGACGAAATGCGCGACGGACCAGAACAACAGGCCGTTCAGCACGAGGCTGAACAGGCCCAGGGTCAACACAGTGATGGGAAGCGTCAACAGGCTCAGGATGGGCCGGATGAAGGTATTCACCAAGCCGAGTGCCAGGGCGATGACCAAGGCGCGCACGAAACCGTCGATATAGATGCCGGGAACCAGATTGGCCACGAGCAACAGGCAAACCGCGTTGATCAGCCACACCGCCAGCATCTTCATAGACGAGCACGCTCCTTGTCGGGTGAGCCTGCACGATCACAGCGGATCGGCAAGGCCGGCGCACACGCGCCAGCCGCCATTATCGCGGAAACCGCTGCGCGGCGCACACGCAATCGTGCGCCGCCCCGAAGTCAGGCTTCGGCCGGCTCGATCGTCACGATCTCGCCACGCAGCGTATGCGGCATCGCCTCGGTGATGCGCACCTCAACGAAATGGTGGATCAGCCGCGGGTTGCCCTTGAAATTAACCACGCGGTTATTGTCGGTGCGGCCCGCCAGCTCGCTGTCATCCTTGCGCGACAGGCCTTCCACCAGCACGCGCTGCACCGTCCCCACCATGCGCTGGCTGATCGCCTGCGCCATCTCGTCGTTGCGGGTCTGCAGGCGCAGCAGGCGCTTGAGCTTGACGTCCTCGGGGGTATCGTCGACGAGCTCGGCCGCGGGCGTGCCGGGGCGGCGGCTATAGACGAAGGAGAAGGACGCGTCGAAACCGACATCCTCGATCAGCTTCATGGTGGCCTCGAAATCGGCCTCGGTCTCGCCCGGGAAACCCACGATGAAGTCGGAACTCAGGCTCAGCTCGGGCCGCGCCGCGCGCAGCTTGCGGATCACCGACTTGTATTCGAGCGCCGTGTAGCCGCGCTTCATGTTCATCAGCACGCGGTCGGAACCCGCCTGCACCGGCAGGTGCAGATGCGATACCAGCTTGGGCAGGGTCGCGTAGCAGTCGATCAGCCGCTGCGTCATTTCCTTCGGATGGCTCGTGGTGTAGCGGATGCGCTCGATGCCGGGAATCTCGTGCACGACTTCGAGCAGCAGCGCAAAATCCGCGATCTCGCCATCGGCCATCACGCCCAGATAGGCATTCACGTTCTGACCGAGCAGGGTCAATTCCTTCACGCCCTGCTGCGCCAGGCCGGCGATCTCCGTCAGCACGTCGTCGAACGGGCGGGAGACTTCCTCGCCGCGCGTATAGGGCACCACGCAGAAGCTGCAATACTTGGAGCACCCCTCCATGATCGACACGAAGGCCGCCGTCCCCTCGACCTTGGCGGGCGGGATATGGTCGAACTTCTCGACCTCGGGGAAGGAAATATCGACCTGCGAGCTACCGGAGCGGCGCTTCTCGTCGATCAGCTGCGGCAGTCGGTGCAGGGTCTGCGGGCCGAACACTACGTCGACATAGGGTGCGCGTTTGACGATGGCGTCGCCTTCCTGGCTGGCCACGCAGCCCCCTACACCGATCACCAGATCGGGGTTCTGCTGCTTCAGGTGGCGGACGCGCCCAAGGTCGGAAAACACCTTCTCCTGCGCCTTTTCACGCACCGAGCAGGTGTTGAACAGAATGACATCCGCCTCTTCCGGATTATCGGTTTTCACCATGCCCTCGGCAGCGTTGAGCACGTCGACCATCTTGTCGGAGTCGTACTCGTTCATCTGGCAACCGAAGGTCTTGATGTAAATCTTTTTTGTCATGGCAGAGCGGGAGGCAGGAAGCAAAATCGGCGGAAGATAGCACAGAAAACCCTGCTACTTCAACACGATATTGGTTTTCCGAGATAGCGCGAAGGTGCGCCGGCGGCAGGCGGTAGCGGCAGTTTCAGGCCACCGCCTCGAGGTCGTCGAGATCGAGCACCATTTCGACCTCGCGGTCGGTGCTGCTCTTGCGCATCCAGCGGACGCGTGCCTTCGGGGCCTTGCCGCCGAGCGGCACAAATACCTCCTCGACGATGCCCTTGCGGCGATCGAGAAAGCGCGAACGGTCAGGCGGAAACAGCTGCAGCCTGGCAGGAACGACGCGGACGATTTGTTTTTCAGTAACAGGCATGCAAATACATCAACAGACAAACATGAAGGCGGTGCCGAACAGCCCCTTTTCCTGCACTGTAGCCATATTCGGAAGATTCCACCACTCCCGGCAACGAATTCAGGCAGACAAGGATGCGATGACCTGCTTAAGCGACACCCGCCAGTCGGGCAGGCTCAAACCAAACGTCGCCTGCAATTTGTCGTTCGACAGCACGGAATAGGGAGACCTCGGCGCCGGCAGCGGGTAGCCGGACGTAGGAATCGGCAACACGCGGGCCAGCTTCCGCCCGGCCCACTCGGGTAGCCCGGCGACCTCATCGAGGACGGCCTGTGCAAATCCGTGCCAGCTGGTCTCGCCGGCAGCGGTCAGGTGATACAAGCCAGACACCTCGACGAGCCGCCCACCCGCTGGCAGCCAGCGCTGCGCCAGCACCGCGGCGGTGGCATCGGAGATCATGCGGCTCCAGGTCGGCGCACCGACCTGATCCGCGACGATCTTCAATTCGTCGCGCTCCTGCGCCAGTCTCAGGATGGTGCGCATGAAATTGCCCCCGCGCGCGCCATAGACCCAGCTCGTGCGGAAACACAGGTAATCGATGCCCGATGCCGCCAACGCGGCCTCGCCGGCGAGCTTCGATGCCCCGTAGACATTCAGCGGATTCGGCTTATCGGTTTCGAGATAGGGTGCGGCCTTGCCGCCGTCGAAGACATAGTCGGTCGAATAGTGGATCAGCGCCGCGCCCAGGCGTTTCGCCTCTTCCGCCAGCACGGCCGGTGCGATGGCGTTGATGGCATGAGCCAGATCGGCATCGCTCTCGGCCTTGTCCACCGCCGTGTAGGCCGCCGGATTGACGATCAGAGCCGGTTTAACCGCCCGCACCACCTCGCGTATCTGCGCCACATCGGACAGGTCGAGTGCTCCACGGGCAAGCGCCACCACGTCGCCGAGCGGCGCCAGGCTGCGCTCGAGCTCCCAGCCGACCTGGCCGCCACGGCCGGTCAGCAGGATCACCGGGCGCGTCACGGGTACACCTCGGCCAGGGCAAACGGCGTGGCAGCCTGATCCTTCGCGGACAAGGCCGGCACACCCTCGAACTGCCAGTCGATCGCGAGATCAGGATCATTCCAGGCGATCGATCGCTCGTGTTCCGGGTACCAGTAGTCGGTCGTCTTGTACAGGAACTCGGCCGTCTCGGACAGCACGACAAAGCCATGGGCAAAACCGGCCGGCACCCACATCATCAGCTTGTTGTCGGCCGACAGCCGCTGCGAGACATGGCGGCCGAAGGTCGGCGAGCCCTTGCGGATGTCGACGGCGACATCAAGCACCTCGCCGGCCACGACCCGGACCAGCTTCCCCTGCGCGTGCTGCAACTGGTAATGCAAGCCGCGCAACACGCCGCGAGATGACTTGGAATGATTGTCCTGCACGAAACGCTCGGTGACGCCGGCCACCGCGGCCAGGCGCTTCTCGTTGAAGCTCTCGTAGAAGAAACCGCGCGCGTCGCCAAATATCTTGGGCTCGATTACCTTGACGTCGGCAATCGCCGTCTCGATCAGTTGCATCAGAACACCCGTTCTTCCAGCATGTTCAGCAGATACTGGCCATACCCTGTTTTTGCCAGCGGCGCAGCCAGTTTCTGCACCTGGGCCGCATCGACGTAGCCCATGCGATAGGCGATTTCCTCAGGGCAGGCAATCTTCAAGCCCTGACGCTTTTCAATGGTCTCGATGAACAGGCTGGCCTCAAGCAGGGACTCATGGGTGCCCGTATCCAGCCATGCATGGCCGCGCCCCATGGTGACGACATTGAGTTGCCCCTGAGCCAGATAGCAGTTGTTCACGTCAGTGATCTCGAGCTCGCCACGGGCAGAGGGCTTGATCGACTTGGCGATCTCGATCACCTGCCGGTCGTAGAAATAAAGCCCTGTCACGGCATAGCGCGATTTCGGCTGCTTCGGCTTCTCTTCCAGGCTGACCGCGCGGCCACTGGCATCGAACTCGACCACGCCATAGCGCTCGGGATCGTTCACCGGGTAGGCAAACACCGTCGCACCGCTGTCTTGCGCGGCGGCGTGCTGAAGATCGGAGGCCAGGTCGTGCCCATAGAAAATATTGTCGCCCAGCACCAGCGCGCTCGTGTCATCGCCGACGAACGGCTCGCCAATGATGAAGGCCTGCGCCAGACCATCGGGCGACGGCTGCACCGCGTATTGCAGATTCAGCCCCCACTGGCTGCCATCGCCCAGCAACTGCGTGAAACGCGGCGTGTCCTGCGGCGTCGAGATCAGCAGGATATCGCGGATACCCGCGAGCATCAGCGTCGACAGCGGGTAGTAAATCATCGGCTTGTCGTAGATCGGCAGCAGCTGCTTCGATACCGCCTGCGTGACCGGGTAGAGGCGGGTGCCGGACCCTCCTGCAAGAATGATGCCCTTCATATGCCCTCTGGACTCTGATTATTGTATTGAAACGCTCAACCGTACTGCTGCGTGACCCACTCGCGATAGGCACCGCTCGTCACATTGGCAATCCATTCGGGATGATCCAGATACCACTGCACGGTCTTGCGGATACCTGTATCGAACGTCTCCGCCGGGCGCCAGCCCAGCTCGCGCTCGAGCTTGCGCGCGTCGATCGCATAGCGACGATCATGGCCGGGGCGATCCTTGACGAAGGTGATCTGCTCCGCATAGGGCCGGCCGTCAGCACGTGGCTTGAGCTCATCGAGAATGCCGCAGATGGCCCGGACGACGTCGATATTGGTCTTTTCGTTCCAGCCGCCGACATTGTAGGTCTCGCCGACCACGCCGGCCTCCACGACACGGCGGATGGCGGCGCAATGGTCGCCGACATAAAGCCAGTCGCGGATATTGAGACCATCGCCGTAAATCGGCAGCGGCTTGCCATTGAGCGCATTAAGAATGATCAGTGGGATCAATTTCTCAGGAAAATGGTAAGGGCCGTAGTTGTTCGAGCAATTGGTGGTCAGCACCGGCACGCCATAGGTATGCAGATACGCCCGGACCAAGTGATCGGACGCCGCCTTGGATGCCGAATAGGGGCTGTTGGGCTGGTACTGGTGGGTCTCGGCGAACGGTGCATCGCCGGCTTCGAGCGAGCCATAGACCTCGTCGGTCGACACGTGCAGGAAGCGGAAGGCACCACGTTCGGCATCGGGCAAGCCGCTCCAGTAAGCGCGTACCGCTTCGAGCAGGTTGAAGGTGCCGACCACATTGGTCTGGATGAATTCGCCAGGGCCGAGAATAGAACGGTCCACATGGCTTTCCGCCGCGAAGTTGATGATCACACGCGGCCGATGTTCGGCCAGCAAACGCGCGACGAGCTCGCGATCACCGATATCGCCATGCACGAAGGTGTGCCGCGCGTCGCCCTCGAGCGAGCGCAGGTTGTCCAGGTTGCCAGCGTAAGTCAGCTTGTCGAGCGTGAGCACGGGCTCGTCGTGCTTAGCCAGCCAGTCGAGAACGAAGTTGGAGCCGATGAAGCCGGCGCCGCCAGTCACAATAATCATGAGTCGATTGCTCTAAGAGATTGAAAAGCTCAGGAGCGGTCAAGCGACGCGACATACCAGTCAATGGCTTCGGCCAACCCTTGCTCGATCGTATGGCTGGGCCGATAGCCGAGCAAACGCTCAGCCTTCGAGATATCGGCCTGGGAGTGCCTCACATCACCCGCACGGAAATCGCGGTATTGCGGTTGAAAGTCCTGCAGATGCGGAAAACGCACCAGCAATACGCTACGCATCTGTTCCAGCAGCTGGTTGAGGCTGGTCCTACCGCCAACGGCTACATTATAGACCTCGTTGGCCGCCCCTCCCGACGCGGTTGCCGCCAGCAAGTTGGCCTGAACGACATTGGCGATATAACAGAAGTCACGTGTCGTCTCACCATCACCATTCACCTGTACCGGTTCCCGGCGAATCATCGCCGACAGCCACTTGGGAATCACCGCAGCATAAGCGCCGTTGGGGTCCTGTCGCGGGCCGAACACATTGAAGTAGCGCAGGCCGGCCACCTCGATACCGTAACTGCGGGCAAACACATCGGCGTACAGCTCGTTCACATACTTGGTGACCGCATACGGCGACAAGGGCTTGCCGATCACGGACTCCACCTTGGGCAAGGCCGGATGATCGCCATAGGTCGAGCTCGACCCGGCGTACACAAAGCGCTTTACGCCGGCATCGCGCGCAGCAACCAGCATGTTGAGAAAACCGGTGATGTTGGCCGCGTTGCTGGTGATCGGATCCTCCAGCGAGCGAGGCACCGAGCCGAGTGCAGCTTGATGCAGAACGAAATCGACCCCGGCACAGGCGGCCTGGCAATCGGCCAGCACCCGGATATCCCTCTCGATGAAGCGGAATCGCTGCCATTGCGCATCGCTCACCAGCCCCTGCACCTGCGCCAGATTGTGCTTGTGGCCGGTGGCAAAGTTATCCAGGCCGACAACGCGCTGGTCGAGCTTCAGCAGGCTTTCGACAAGATTCGAGCCGATGAACCCCGCCGCCCCCGTCACCAGCCAGGTTCGCGGAGAGGCCTGTAAATCGGTGCACAGGTGGTCGTATGGAGTCATCGGAAAAGAGGATCAGAAGAATATTAGGGGCTAGCGCGGACGGGCGCGCGACGGCGCATCGGCACGCAGGAAGCGCTCGAGTTCCCTCAATGCCTGTGCATAGACATCGCGTTTGAACTCGATGACCGATTCCAGCGGGGACCAATACTCGTTCCAGCGCCAGGCGTCGAATTCGGGGTGATGGGTACGGCGCAGACTGACATCGCAGTCGCGCCCAACCAGGCGCAGCAAAAACCAGATCTGCTTTTGCCCCTTGTAGCTACCCCGCCATTCGCGGCGAATCCAGTTGGTCGGCACGTTGTAACGCAGCCAGTCTCGGGTGCGGCCGAGAATGCGAACATGGTGAGGCTCAAGCCCCACCTCTTCCATCAGTTCACGGTACATCGCCTGTTCAGGCGTCTCACCGGATTTGATCCCCCCTTGCGGGAACTGCCAGGAATGTTCGCGTATCCGTTTGCCCCAAAAAACCTGATTTTTTGCGTTACACAAAATGATGCCGACATTTGGCCGATAGCCATCCTTGTCGAGCATGGTAATTCACCAAAATGTAGAGTTGACACGATTTTTCCACATTTCGGGGGGGATGGAAAGCACGCCCCGTGCCACGGGGGGCTAAATAAGCAGGCGCTTATCGGTATGCAGGTTGCGCTTCATCAACTGGCTGACGAACACGGGGAATTCCAGCCCATACTCGGCCTCTAGCTCCCTCGCCCGCTCCTTGAGCTCGCTCCACTTGGGGCTATTCTGGCTGCGCTTGAAGCCGAACACGGTGATATTGCCCTTGGTCATCGCGGGCAGACACGCAACGGCGCCATTGAACACACGCTCGATACGCTGCAAATAAGCATCGAAATGCTTGTCGTTCCCCCACAGATTGACCACCAGCACGCCATTGGCGGTCAACGCGTCGAAACAATGCTGGTAAAACGATTCGCTGTTGAGCTGCTCCACCACGGCCACGCCATCGTAGCCATCCACCTGGATGACGTCCGCCATCGCCTCACGCCCAGCCACGTATTCCGCCCCGTCACCCAGCCGCACTTCGAGACGGGCATCGTCTTCAGGCACAAAGAATAGGGACCGTGCTATCTGGATCACCTGCGGATTGATCTCGACCACCGTCACGTGGGTGTCGGGCAAATGGTGATGCGCCCACTTGGCGGTCGAGCCACCACCGAGCCCGATCATCAGCATAGCGTCAGGATCGGGGCAGAACAGCAGAAACCCCATCATGCAGCGCGTGTACTCAAGCACCAGCTCGGTCGGCGCGGATACCTTCATCGAGCTCTGCACAGTCGCCGAGCCAAGGTGCAGGGAACGAACCCCCTTCTCCTCGCTCACGTCGACCTGAATATCCCCCAGCTTCGCCTTGTGGATACGCTTGGCGCCAAATAATCGCATTATTCGGTGGGGCGTGCTTTGCTGGCGAGGATATTGGGGAAGGCCACCGCTGCCATCGCCGGCGGCATGTCGTCGAAACGCTCGCGATCGAACGCCTTGTCGCCATCCGGGTTCGCCACACCGGTCGGCTGCAACCCGCGAAAATCATAATGGCGCGGGTCAGCCAGATGCGACGGTACGACGTCGCGCAGTGCCGAGAACATGGTTTCCAGCCGGCCAGGGAAGCGCTTGTCCCAGTCCTGCAGCATCTCCCCCACCACCTGGCGCTGCAGATTGGGCTGTGAACCACACAGATTGCAAGGGATGATCGGGAACTGGCGCATCTCGCTGTAGCGCACGATGTCTTTCTCGCGGCAGTAGGCCAGCGGCCGGATCACGACATGCTTGCCATCGTCGGAAATCAGCTTGGGCGGCATCGCCTTGAGCTTTCCGCCATGAAACATGTTGAGGAATAGCGTTTCCAGGATATCGTCGCGATGGTGCCCCAAGGCAATCTTGGTGGCGCCCAGTTCCTCGGCCACCCGGTACAGCACACCGCGTCGCAGGCGCGAACACAGGCTGCAGGTGGTCTTGCCCTCGGGGATCACCCGTTTGACGATACTGTAGGTATCTTCTTCGATGATATGGAAAGGCACGCCAATCGAGGTCAGATAGTCAGGCAGCACATGCTCGGGGAACCCGGGCTGCTTCTGGTCGAGATTGACCGCGATGATCTCGAAATCGATCGGCGCGTGTTTTTGCAGGTTGAGCAGAACGTCGAGCATGGTATAGCTGTCCTTGCCGCCTGACAGGCACACCATGATGCGATCGCCCTGCTCGATCATGTTGAAGTCGTTGATCGCCTCGCCCACCGCGTGGCGCAGCCGCTTGCTCAGCTTGTTGGCATTGTATTCAGCCTTGCGCTCGGCTTCGGTCTTAACCGCTTGTTCCATCGTTTCCATCAAACCATCCCATCCGGGCCATTCCTCGCGGAACCGCCCCGCCCCACCGTCGCGGCAAGCCCATATGCCGCGCCGGGAGCAACAATATCAAACGGGGCGTTGCCGCCCCGCCATCTGAATGCAAATTGCCTTATATTTTACAGGTTTATCGAACGCCCGCCATCCACGGCAATAATCTGGCCCGTGATATAGGGGGAATCGTCCAGCAGGAATTTGACGGTGCGCGCGATGTCGTCGGGCTCGCCCGCCCGGCGCAGCGGAATGGTGTGCAGTATCCGCTGCCGAGTCACCTCGTCGAATACCGAATCGCCCTCAGGCCAGATGTTGGCCCCTGGCGCCACGCCATTGACCCGAATCTCAGGCGCCAGCTCGCGCGCCAGCGAGCGCGTCATGCCCGCAAGCCCGGCCTTGGCGATGTTGTAGACAGCATGCCCTTTCATCGGCCGCTCGGCATGAATGTCGACGATATTGACGATGGCACCGTGCGTCTTGCGCAACTCACCCGCCGCCGCCTGCGACAGAAACAGCGGTGCCTTGACGTTGGAGCCGATCAGGTCATCCCACTGCCGTTCGGTAATGTCGCCGACGGGGGTCGGAAAAAAACTGGAGGCATTGTTCACCAGCCCATCCAGCCGGCCGAACGACCCCACCACCTGCGCCACCAGCGCCGGCAAGCCCGCCACGTTGAGCAGGTCGCCCTGCACGATCGCAACCGAGTTGGCCCGCTGCAGATTGAGCTCGGCCATCAAGGCTCGCGCCTCGCCGCCCGAGCTGCGATAGTGAATCATCAGATTCGCCCCGGCAGCATGCAGCCGACGACAGATGGCAGCCCCTACACGCTTTGCCCCACCGGTGACCAAGACCACTTTGCCTTGCACGCTGTTCTCCCCTACACTCGACGCCAAGCCACGTTTGGCCATGCCGGCCAACAATTGCAACCACTGTAGCACACTAGCCGGCCCACGCCGCACCCCGGCCAATCGCCTGATTGACGCAAGCCATCCGACCACTCCGCACGCCCAGAAAATCATGTCCGCACTCCCCACGCCATCGGAAGCCGCGCTGTTACATAGCCAACGCCTCGTCGACCACATCCGCCAGCGCATCACGCACCAACAGGGATGGCTCTCGTTCGCCGACTACATGGAGGCCGCCCTGTATGCCCCGGGGCTCGGCTACTACAGTGGCGGCAGCGCGAAATTTGGCGGCACAGGTGACTTCACCACGGCCCCCGAGATGACGCCTCTGTTCGGCCGCACACTGGCCCGACAACTTGCCCAGGCGTTCGGGCACACCTCACCCAACATCCTCGAATTCGGCGCCGGCAGCGGCAAACTGGCACGCGACATCCTGCTGGAGCTGGAGCAACTTGGCCAGCTGCCGGAACGCTACTACATACTCGACCTGTCGGCAGAGCTGTGCGAACGCCAGTGGCAGACCCTGCAACGCGATGCACGGCACCTGCTCACGCATGTCGAATGGCTGGATGCCACCCCCAACGGCTTTACCGGCATCGTGCTGGGAAACGAAGTGCTCGATGCCATGCCGGCCCATCTGGTGCAATTCGACGGCCAGCGTTGGAGCGAACGTGGCGTGGTCGACCGCGATGGCACGCTGGCACTGGAAGACCACCCGATTGAGCCCGGCATGCTGCTGGAGCGCTGCATGGAGCTGAATATCCACACCCCTTACACCACCGAGATCAGCCTCGCCAATCGCGGCTTCATGGCAACACTGGCCACGCAGCTGCAGCAGGGCCTGATCCTGCTGATCGATTACGGTTTTGGCAAAACCGAGTACTACCACCCGCAACGCAACCAGGGCACGTTGATGTGCCACTATCGCCATCATGCCCATGGCGACGCCCTATTCCTGCCAGGCTTGCAGGACATCACCGTCCATGTCGACTTCAGCGCCGTCACTGACGCAGCCATTGCCGGCGGGCTGGATCTGCTGGGCTACACCACGCAAGCCAGCTTTCTGCTGAATGCCGGCATCACCGAGTTGCTGCAGGCTTACGACCCCGACGATATTCATACCTACCTGCCACTCGCCAGTGCGACCCAGAAGCTGCTGAGCCCAGCAGAGATGGGAGAGCTGTTCAAGGTCATCGCCTTCAGCAAAGGCTTCGACGCCGCACTTCAAGGCTTCGCGACAGGTGATCGAAGCCGCGCCTTGTAGACGGCACGAAAAAATCGTGCGGGGGTTTGACAGCCGGAAGAATATCCGTATAATGCGCGGCTCAACGGCGAATTAGCTCAGTTGGTTAGAGCGACGGAATCATAATCCGCAGGTCCGGGGTTCGAGTCCCTGATTCGCCACCAGTATTAAAAGAAACGGGGTTAGCGCAAGCTAACCCCGTTTTCGTTTTAAGACTCGAGACATCGTCACCACAGGGCCACAGGCACTCAATCGAGTCGACCTCATTTGACCAAGTTCAGCAGCTCCGACTCCAGCACACCACTGGAGACACACTTAGTCGGAGCACGTGCAAATGCCGCCCCCTGTTTAGAGGTAAAGATCAACTGGTCACGCACACGGATGGGGGCATCCCCCGCGCTGGTGGCGACCTGCTCTCTGGTAAGACCATAGCGAACCGACACCGAAACGCCACTGGCTGTGGCGCCCCGTGCAGCGACCGTAATTGTCGCATCAGCCTGCAAGGCTAACTTGCGCTCAACACCATAAGCCCTGCCCTTGAGCATGGCCTGATAGCTTTCTCGTGGGCTTGCACCGGAGAAGCGGGTTACCCCGCCGTTTGGTGCGGGCACTTCGATTACGCCACAGTCGACGTATTGCGTGGGATTGGCTGGCAAGAACTGGAGACTGATCTCCCCCGGCCCACTTTGACGCACTCGGCGATATGCGGGATTTGCCTTCAGGCGCCCCATCAGACGCGGCATCACGACCGCTGGCGGCTCGTTGAACTGGCCAAACAACTGAAGCGGCCCATGTGCCTGCTGATGTTGAACAGGCGCCGTATAGCTTGGCTTGATCTCGTTCTCCGCTGGTGCCGTGGGCCCCGGGTGTGCAGGCGGCCCGCTGGTGCATCCCTGAAGCCAGGCAAACGACAACCCCAGGCAGACGACCAGCCCACGCCCGATGATTGGGCCGCGCACGCTGGCGCACCAATTGCTCGTAGCGCCGGTCGAGATGGCATGCGTCATAAACCTTGTCATGACAACATTCTACTCCGTCCGCCCCGCACCACCAGAATTGCTTGGCGGACCCCGCCCTACGTCTGCCGTGTCGGCATTTACAGCACGTAACGTGCCAAATCCTCGCTCTGCGACAATACCCCCAAACGCTCGTCGACATACCGGGCATCGATGGTCACTTGCCCATTGATATGGCTCCCGGCATCGAACGACACCTGCTCCAGCAACTTTTCGATCACCGTGTAGAGGCGTCTGGCCCCGATATTCTCCGTCTTCTCATTGACCGCGAATGAAATCTCGGCGAGGCGATGGATCGCGTCCTGCGTAAAATCCAGCTGAATCCCTTCGGTTGCCAGCAATGCCTCGTACTGCCTAGTCAGGCACGCGTCGGTCCCTGTCAGTATCTGCTCGAAGTCATCGACCGACAGCGAATTCAACTCGACCCGGATCGGGAATCGCCCCTGCAACTCGGGGATCAGATCGGACGGTTTGGAGAGGTGGAAGGCGCCGCTAGCAATGAACAGAACATGATCCGTCTTGATCATGCCGTACTTGGTCGAGATCGTGGTGCCCTCGACCAGCGGCAGCAGGTCCCGCTGCACCCCCTGGCGCGAGACATCCGAGCCCTGCGATTCGGAACGGCTGGTGATCTTGTCGATCTCGTCGAGAAAGACGATGCCGTTCTGCTCCACATTCTGCAGCGCACGTGTTTTGATCTCTTCCTCGTTGACGAGCTTGAGAGCCTCCTCATCCATCAACAGCTTCATCGCCTCAGCGATTTTGAGCTTACGCTGTTTCTTCCGCGGGTTGCCCATGTTCTGGAACATGCCCTGGATCTGGCTGGTTAGCTCCTCCATGCCTGGCGGTGCAAAGATCTCCATGCTCGCCTGCGGCAGCGCCATTTCGATCTCGATCTCTTTATCGTCGAGCTTACCCTCGCGCAGCATCTTGCGGAATTTCTGACGCGTCGCGCTATCGTCGCCCCCCGTATCGGCGGCCTGGCCATCACCAAAACCGAAGCTGCGCGCGGGCGGCAACAACGCATCGAGCACCCTTTCCTCTGCCGCATCCTCGGCACGCGGTCGCACCTTGCGAGCCTCGGTTTCGCGGGTCTGCTTGATGGCGATCTCGATCAGGTCGCGGACGATGGAATCGACATCACGCCCGACATAACCCACCTCAGTAAACTTGGTGGCCTCAACCTTGATGAACGGGGCATCGGCCAGCTTGGCCAGGCGACGCGCTATCTCGGTTTTGCCGACCCCTGTCGGGCCGATCATGAGGATGTTCTTCGGGGTAATCTCCTGACGCAGCGGGTCAGCAACCTGCTGACGGCGCCAGCGGTTGCGCAGCGCAATCGCCACAGCCTTCTTGGCCTCCTGCTGGCCGATAATGTGTTTGTCCAGCTCGTGGACGATTTCCTGGGGTGTCATTTGGGTCATATTCATCTTTCCAAAACAAGCCGGGAATGTCGTCCGGCTGGTTGAACGCCTTGGTGATCGTGTGCCACCGGACTGCACGGAGCCCTCGTAGTCATGGGATCAGCGTCCCGCGACGGGCCGGCGCATCTACCCATCCGGTGAGAAGCCATGGACGTGACCTCGCCAACAGGGCGAAAACTGAAAGCGCCTATTCGAGCGTTTCGATCACGTGATTATGGTTGGTGTAAATACAGATATCACCGGCGATGGTCAGCGCTTTTTTGACGATCTCGGCGGGAGGCAGGTCAGTATTTTCGAACAGCGCCCGGGCGGCAGCCTGGGCAAATGCACCCCCGCTACCAATGGCCGCAATCCCCTGCTCGGGATCGAGGACGTCGCCGTTGCCGGTGATGACCAAGGTGGACTCGCTATCCGCTACAATCAGCATCGCCTCGAGCCGGCGCAGCATGCGATCCGTCCGCCAATCCTTGGCGAGCTCGACCGCACTGCGCACCAGATGGCCCTGATGCTTTTCGAGCTTTGCTTCGAAACGTTCAAACAAGGTAAACGCATCGGCGGTACCGCCGGCAAACCCCGCCAGCACCTTGCCGTGATAGAGGCGGCGCACCTTGCGTGCGCTGGACTTGATGACGATATTGCCTAGCGTGACTTGGCCGTCGCCGCCCAGCGCGACCAGATTGCCACGACGAACCGAAACGATCGTTGTGCCGTCAAATTGCTGCATGGAAAAATTCCTCGCAAATCACCGCATACTGCGGACAGATTGTAAGGAAATGGGGGGTGGCCGGGCTTTTGCAAGCCCGCAATGCTTATTTCTTGCGCTTGACCGTCGCGAGATCGGTAATACCCATGATGCGGAACAAAGTGTGGATCAGGATGTTGACCTGATCGAACACCACTGGCTTGCCTGCAGAGACGATGGGCATCAGCACGTTGAGCAGATTGCCCGCCGAAATGAAGTCGACCCGGGCAAGCCGAGACGCATCGATGACCACACTGTGATGACACTGGGAATAGTCAGTAATCGCCTGAAGCTGGCCTGCATTCTTGTCGGTAATCGCGCCCTGCAACGACAGTACATCCGTCCGGGCGGGGAGCTCGCTGCCGGCGGCAGGCTCGTCTTCCGCATCGCTCAAGGTCATCGATGACTGGCTATCGATCGACTCCCACGAGGGGGGTGATACCTCGTAGGTCACCGCGTAATCAACCGCCAGGTTTTCGAACGCCTCGAGTTGCCCTTGCTGTTGATGGAGCTCCATCAACAGCAGCCAGTAAGGCATTTCTGCGTCGACTTTGCGCATCATCTCAATATGGGCGGCCAGCCAGTCCGTCAGGATATTGCCGCCGACCAACTGTAACGGCGACTTGCCCTTGCGGCAAGCCTGCATCGCCAACATCAACAGTTGCGCGGCCTCAGGCTCCAGTGCCTCGAACTTTCCGAAATCGAGGCGAATCTTGCCGCCACACTTCGCCAGTCCGTTCAGCTCGGCGATACGCGGGCTGTCCACCGCCACAGGGCCGGCAAAAGCAAAATAATTGCTGCGGGCGGTACTTTGCGGATTCTGTACTGCGGCAGCCTGCGTTTCTTGCCATATGGGTGCGGTGCATTCGAAGCGCACGACATACTTGATTGCCAGCTCATCGAACAGCGTTCGCGCGCCCGTTTGCTGGTAGAGCTCGAACAAGGACAGCCAGGACTCATCGCCACCACTGGCGGCATGGTCGGACAGGTAGGCCTCGAGAAGCTCGATGGCCATGTGCGCCTGTTCGCTGGCAAACAGGATGGCCGCCTCCTCTACCACCGGGTCCATCCCTTCGGCGGCCTCGTTCACCTCGATCAGGCCGGTACCCAGGGTATTACTGTCGAGCAAATGGTCTTCTTCGTCCCCTGCTGCCGTTGCCGGCACAGGCTCCATACCAGCAGGCTGCTTGTAGCTTCGCTCTACAGGCAGTTCATCTGTCTGGTCTTTTTTCTTGAAGAAGGAAAATACCACTGCTACTGCTCGCCCCGAAATTGTTAGGTGATGACCCGCCCGACGATCCGATCAGCACAGCCGAAAGACCGACAAACGGTATTAGCTGCATTGTACGCGATAGTACCTCAGCGGCGACAGCCCTAAACACGGGCTGCCGACACGCTTATGCACTCCACCACATCACGCGAACACAAAATATAGAACTATTTTCGGATGAAAGATTCCCCGAGACAGGGCATGCGTTGAGCTCATTGGGAATAAATCCACCAAAGTAGCGCCGCGAGCAATATCAGAGCACAACGCCAGCCACCACCGGGCACCGGTTTCGCCCATTACCGACAGTTGGCGCAGACACCCTTGACGGTCACCTCGATCTCCTCGGGCAGATACCCCGAGGGCAGATCAATCTTGAGCGCAGGATGCACATCCTCTAGGCAGAACACCTTGTGGCAGCGCGCACACTTGAAGTGGGCATGATGATGCGGTGCAGACGCGATTTCTGCGTTGAAGCGCCAAACCCGGTCGTCACCTGCAATCTTGTGGGCCAAGCGGTATTCGACCAGCCAATCCAGCACGCGATACAAGGTGACACGGTCGAACGGTTGTTCCGCTGTGAGCCCTTCTTCTATTTCGTTGTGAGACAGGGCAGACGGCGCACCAAGCAACAGGCTCAAGACACGCAAACGCGGCTCGGTCAGGCGCTGGCCGGTCTGACGAATGAGGGATTCCGCCCGAGCAGAAAACTCAAGGGGATTGATCGACACAGGAGGGAACATGGTGAGCCACCCGCGCCGACAATCGTGAGCGCGGGCGACAAAGGGGATCAGTCTGCGTATTGCTTCTTCAAGCGCTCGCGGCGTTCTTGCGCCTCAATGCTCAGTGTTGCGGTCGGACGGGCAACGAGCCGTGCCAAGCCGATTGGCTCGCCCGTATCTTCACAGTACCCGTAGTCATTGTTTTCGATACGGGTAATTGCCTGCCCGATTTTCTGCAGCAGCTTGCGTTCGCGGTCACGCGTACGTAGTTCGAGCGCGTATTCTTCTTCCAGCGTAGCGCGGTCAGCGGGGTCGGGAGTAGCTTCCTGTTCCTGCAAGTGCTGGCTGGTTGCGGTTGCGTTGTTGATCAACTCCTCCTTCATTTGGAGGAGCTTGCGCTTGAAGAACTCAAGATGCTCGGGCGTCATGTATTCGCCGCTCGTATCATTGAGAATATCTTGTTCTGTCAGCATCTTAGCCATGGTTTCACGCATCCGGTTATTACTCAATGGCGACGCCTGCGGTTGCGGTATCGCCGCCTGTAGTCGGCGGTCGGAAAGATTAGCCGATGAATCTAGCAATGTGCAATAAGTATATGACAGTTGCGGCTGCGGAAAATTTACCTTTCGCAGCCGCATCGCCTCCGCTCGTCGGTTGACTGAACGCTAGGCCCAGCCTGGATTACGACCTATTTCTGGCTCAACACCCACTGCACCAGAACCTTCAGATCGGCATCCGGGACGGCTGCATTTGGCGGCATGGGTACCTGCCCCCAGACACCAGCGCCACCGGCCTTGACCTTGGCCATCAATTTGGCCTCGGCGCCTTTGTCGCCCTTGTATTTGGCCGCGACATCCTTGTAGGCGGGGCCTACAACTTTCTTGTCGACGGAGTGACAGGTAAGACAGTTGTACTTCTGCGCCAGCGCTTTCGGATCAGAGGCCGCAAAGGCTTGGCTGGAGGCGGCAAGGACAGTTGCTGCAAGCAGGAAGGCAACACGGGCTTTCATCTCAACTCCATATGGTGGTTTTGAACAAGGCAATCTTAGCCAACATTGCGGCCGTTGCAAACGACAGCATCTCTTGGCCAAGCACTTTACATCGCAATCGACCGCAAATACAGTCGGGCGCCAGCTCGCACAGGACACCTAAAGCAGCCATCCCGTGCCGGTATTTCGCCCATCTGAAGCCGTAGTCCACATTACGTGATCTCGACAATATCCAGCGATCATGGATGGAGTTGTCGCCGCGCCACAGGCAAGCCCATCAAGTCAAAAAGGCCGCTTCCGCGGCCTTTTCATCATCCGGTAATCCAAAGAAGCTCAAAGCGTGCCATAGGAGTGCAGGCCAGACAGCCACATATTGACCCCCAGGAAAGCGAATGTCGTGACAAACAAGCCGATCACCCCCCACCAGGCCAGCACCGCACCACGCAACCCCTTCACCAAGCGCATGTGCAGCCATGCTGCGTAATTGAGCCATACGATCAGTGCCCAGGTTTCCTTTGGATCCCACGACCAGTAACCGCCCCACGCATCAGCCGCCCACATGGCGCCAAGAATTGTCGCAATCGTGAAAAAGGCAAAACCGATGGCGATAGCCTTGTACATCACCTCTTCGATCAGCGATGGCGCAGGCAGGAAACGCGCCATCCCGCCCCGATTGGCCGCGACGGCCAGGAGCACGGCAACCGTCAGCGCGGCATTACCCCAATAAATGGAATTCGGCACATGCGGCGCCAGCAGCGTGTGCAACAACACCCCCGCTACACCGAATGACGCAGCGGCCAGCCAGAATCGTTTCGCATACTGGTTGTCGCCGGCGGCCAGCAGGTACGCGATGCCAAGCATGGCCGAGAGCGAGAACGAACCATAACCGACAAAGTTTGCCGGCACATGCAACTTCATCCACCACGATTGCAAGGCCGGGATGAGCGGCTGGATTTCGTGCGCCTGGCGGTCGAAGGTATACCACAGCAAGAAACCCACAGCCGCCGAGATGACCAGCAGCACAAACGCGCCCAACTGGCGAGAGCGGTAGCCGCCTTCATAGTACAGGTACATCAGCGCGGTAATCAGGCAGAACAGCACAAACACTTCGTACAGATTCGATACCGGAATATGGCCGACGTCGGACCCGATCAGATAACTCTCGTACCAGCGTACCAGCATGCCAGTCAGCCCCATGACCACCGCGGCCCATGTCAGGCCGGTAGCCGTGCGCCCAGCGAAATCAGAGCGCGTCAGCAGCGCCAGCCAATACGCACCCGTCGCAAGAAAGAACAGCGCGCACATCCACATGATGGCCGGCTGGCTGGCAATAAGGAACTTCAGCAGGAAGGCGGTATTCGACTGCGCCAATACCCCGCCATACTGCTGCATGGCCAACAGCGCCAGCCCGCCGCACACGGGCAGCAAGAGCCGGATGGGCTTCCAGAACCAGCCGAGGCCACTAAGCCCCGCCACTGCAAGCACCAGGATGCCCTGCTCGTAGCCATCCATGTACGAGCCGTATCGCACATAGGCCACGCCCGCCGCGAACACCAGGATGGCGGCAAACAGCCAATCGAGCCAACTCAGGCGGGCGACAAGCCCGGGCTCACGATATTGTTGCGCGAGTTCCATTTCTTACCCCTCTACGGCCCTGTTACTGACCACTGCGTGAATATCCGTCTTGACCTGCGCAAACTCACGCTCGAATTCAGCCTGCTTGCGATTGGCCGACATCGCCAGCAATACACCACCCGATTTCACCAGGAAGAATACCCGTCGTTCGCGGATGTAGAACATGGCGAACACGCCCAGCACCAGCAGAATCGAGCCCAGGTAGACGATATTCTTGCCCGGCGCACGGGTGATCTGAAATCCGCTGGCCTTGACCTCGTCGAAGCCCGTCATCTGCAGATAGATAGGCGCACCGTAGTCAAAACTAGTACTCAGCGCAACCAGGCTATCGACGACGAAACGGAAGCGCTCAGGCGTCACCTCCACCGGCGCCAACCCGGCGTCCTTTCGGGATAGCTGCCATGCCTCTACCGCCACCCCCTGAAGAATGCGCAAATAGGTTCGAGCGACCATTTCGCGCTTGTCAGCAGGCACGCGCGCCTTCAGGAAGCTGTCGAGTGCGTTAAACCCGCCGCTACTGAAGCGCTCCAGCACCCACTCGGCACTCTGCCTGAATTGTGCACGATAGGCGTCGCTAACGTGTTGGTCCTTCATCGCACTTTTCGTCGCCACATCGACCAGATGCTTGAAGCCCGCTTTGTCGGTCAGCAACGATTTCAGCCGCATATAGCCCGCCAGGGAGCCCTCCTCGTCCGCCGGAATGCGCAGGTACTGGAAGGGCTCGTTGGGCGCCCCGCGCATACCCGAGAGGAAATAGCGTCCGCCATCGATCTGCACCGGCTGCATGTAGTTCTGGTATTCGATGGCCTGACCCTGGGCATCACGGAGCTTGAAGGTAATGCTCGGCCCGATGTTATGCAGGTTCTTTTCCGACGTGACCTGCATCGCGTTCTGCATCACCCCCTTCGTACCAGAAGCCGCTTTGTCTGCAGAACCAAAATTTTCGATATTGAACAGGCGGAAATCACCGAACTCCAGGGTAAAGGGCTTGCCGCCGACCGGGAACGGCACGCTCATTTGCGAGCGAGCGGTAAATGGCTTGGCGTTCACTCCCTTGCCCAGCAAATCCCATTGAGCCAATTCCAGCTTGGAGCCGCCATCACCGAAGCTGGCCTGATAAATTGCCGCCCCCTTGAAAACCAGCGGGTGATTGACCTTGACCGTTGCAGCGACCTTTTCACCCGTCGCCTTGTCGGTCACTTCGATATCGCTGGCAAACAGCTTGGGCTGGCCGGTCGAATAATGCTCGATATGGAACTGCTTGAGCGTCAGGACAAACGGTAACTCCTGGACCATGTAACCGTCGCCGACGTTGATAAAGATTACATCGGCGTCGCCGCCGGTTGGCACCGTGACGTTGCCTCGGAAAGACAGATTTCCCGCCGACAGCCTGCTCTTTGCCGGAATCTGGCTCTGCGGGACATCTCGCGTCTCGGCCTGCTTCCAACCCAGCATTTGCTGAAGCTTGAATGGCACGTTGCCATCGAGCAGCCCACCGATGCAAATCATCACGACGGCAGAGTGGGCGAAAAAGTAGCCCAGCTTCTGCAGGCTGCCGGCCTTGGCCGCGATCAACACATCGCCACTCTGGTGTGCGTTAACCTTGGCGCGATACCCCTTGGCAGAAAGGTAGGCGGTCAGGTGATCGACCAGCATCGGCATCGGCAGGGCAGAAACAAACTCGCCCTGATGCGAAAACGCCCGCAGCGACCGCTCGCTGGCGTGCTCACGAAAACTGCGCATATCCCTCAGCATGCCCGGCAAATTGCGGTAGATACACAGGGAGGTGGAAACCACCAGGAACAGCAGGATCGTCAGGAACCAGACTGAGTGATAGACGTCGAACAGCCCCAGCCACTCGAAAATCTTGAACCAGTATTGCCCGAACTCAATTGCATACGAGGGATAAGGTTCGTTCTGCTTGAGCACGGTACCAATGACCGAAGCCATGGCAATCACCGTCAGCAATGTGACGGCAAATCGCATCGAACTCAGCAGATCATATAGTGCGCGGGTGAACGTCGTACGGCGCAAGGCGGTTTTCCAGAGTGAGCGGTTTGTGGAGAGATGGGGTAGGCCAGGCTGCCGCTACGACAGCACAGATCCTAAAAGGTTGCATTGACCGCCGCCCTGATACGAAACAAGGGTGGACCAAGCCACCCTTGTTCGCATTGACAGCCATCAAGGCTCGCCTGCGGCTTAACGCAAACCGACTACGTAGTTGGCGACAGCTTCGATTTCCTTGTCGCTCATCTTGCCGGCGATCGCGCGCATCGTCGCGGCCGGGTCGTTGGCACGCTCCCCCTTACGGAATGCATTGAGCTGGGTGATTGTGTATTCGGCGTGCTGGCCAGCCAGGCGCGGGAATTGAGCCGGCATGCCACTACCCTTCGGGCCATGACAGGCCGCACAGGCCGGCAAGCCGGTAGCGGGGTTACCCGATTTGTAAATCTTCTTGCCCAGTTCCTGCAGGTCGGGATTAGTGCCTTCAAGCACCTTGGCCTTTTGCCCGGCGAAGTAGGCCGCGACATTGTTCATGTCGTCGTCGCTCAACGTGGCAGCCATGCCAAACATGGTCGGATTCTTGCGGACACCCTTCTTAAACTCGGCCAATTGCTTGGCAACATATTCCGGGTGCTGCGCAGCCAGGCTGGGATTGGCAGGCGCGACGCTATTGCCGTCGGCGCCATGACAGGCCACGCAAACCTGTTGCACGATCCGCTGCCCCTTTGCCGGATCGCCCTTGGCCTGCACAAATGCGGCGCTGGTTGCCAGCAAGCCGGCAACGGCCACCACCATGCTGAATTTCATAGATGCTCCTTAAATCTGCAAAAGTAGATTTCGCGGTTGGCTTCGATTCAAACCTGCTATTCTATCGCAGATCATCAAAGCGTTACCAGCCGCACGGATTGCCATGTCTTTATTCTCCCGCCTACAGTTCTTCACCACCGTCAACCACCTTCGGGATCTGCCCGCCACTCGGGCAGAAATCGCCTTTGCAGGGCGATCCAATGCCGGCAAATCCAGCGCGATCAACACACTGGCCAACCGGACCCGACTCGCCTTCGTATCGAAAACACCCGGGCGCACGCAGCACATCAACTACTTCTCGTTTGGGGACGACGCCTATCTGGTGGATCTTCCCGGCTACGGCTACGCCGAAGTCCCAGCCGCAGTGAGGGCTCACTGGGAAAAACTGCTCGGCCAATACCTGGCGACCCGGGAGCCACTGCGCGGGATGGTGCTGATCATGGACTCCCGGCACCCGCTCAAGGAACTGGACTGGCAGATGCTTGAGTGGTTTCTGCCCACCGGCAAACCGGTTCATGTCCTGCTCACCAAGGCAGACAAACTCAACCGCCAGGAAGCCACACAAGCTCTTGCCTCGGTGCGAAAAGCATTGGCTGAACACCCTAACTGCACGGTGCAGCTCTTTTCCAGCCTGAAGAAAACAGGAACAGACGAACTTGAGCTCGCAATCGCGGACTGGTTGAAATAATCAATAGAAATCATCTACTTGATTAAAGAAGCAAAATCGCTGGAACTCTTCGCAGAATATCCTATCTTACGTAATAGGCGAGACTTTCCGCCTCCCGCTTCTCCTCCCTGAGCGGGTGCCTTATATGAATAAGGCGTTTCGCCCCGGCTTTTTCCCCTTTAAGCCGGGGTTTTTCTTTGCAAGCTCACACCACCTTACCCCGCGCGATGCGCCGCCCACAAATGCACGCAGGGAACATTAGCAAGTTCTTAAAAATAAGCTAACATACACTATTACGTTGTACTAGAATCTTCCGCGCATAGCGCTGAGCTGGATTTATCGCCGCGTCATGCTTATAAGCAAACGCCATCGGGAGGAAGCGTGACAGGAGCAGTAGACTTGAAGGGCGTGAAGGTAATGGTGATTGATGATAGCAACACCATTCGCCGCAGCGCCGAGATTTTCCTTGGACAAGCGGGTTGCGAAGTCATCCTGGCGGAGGATGGCTTCGACGCGCTATCCAAAATCGCCGACTCCCACCCAGACCTCATCTTCGTCGATGTGATGATGCCACGCCTCGACGGCTATCAGACCTGCTCGCTTATCAAGAAGCATCCACGCTTCAAGACCACCCCGGTCATCATGCTGTCCAGTAAGGACGGCCTGTTCGATCGGGCGCGCGGTCGTATGGTAGGCTCCGACGAGTACCTGACAAAACCCTTTACCAAAGATAGTCTCTTGCAGGTAGTTGGCGCGCATACCCGCCAGCAAGCCTGAACATCATTTGTAATTCGAGGAAAGCAACATGCCGATCAAGAAGATTCTGGTTGTAGATGATTCGCCGACAGAGCGTCACTTCCTGAGCGAGATCCTGACCAAGAACGGTTTCGAAGTTTTCACGGCCGAGAGCGGCGAAGAGGCTGTCACCAAGTCCAAGCAGGTCCTGCCGGACCTGATCCTGATGGATGTCGTCATGCCGGGGCTGAACGGCTTCCAGGCTACTCGCAGCATTACACGCGAGGAGACCACAAAACATATCCCGGTCATCATGTGCACATCCAAAGGCCAGGAAACCGACAAGATTTGGGGTCTGCGCCAAGGCGCAAAGGACTATGTCGTCAAGCCGGTCAATCAAGACGAACTGCTTCAAAAAATCGCCTCGCTTGGCTAAGCCGCCACAGGACCCCCATGGCTAAGAAGATCAGTCTCAGAGAGTACCAGGAAAGCGTTGTTGCCAAGCTGCAGTCGTCGCTCGCGTCACCCACGGCAACGGCATCCAAGCTCGGGCTCATGATTGGCAATGAGCACTGGTTGGTAGAACTGCAGGACGCAAGCGAAGTGGTCTCCGTACCGGAAATGGCCGACGTTCCACTCACCCATTCATGGTTTCGCGGTGTCGCTAACGTTCGAGGTAACCTATATAGCGTTGTAGACCTGCCAGCCTTCTTTGGTGGCGAATTGTCGCTGTTTACCAGTAGCAGCCGTCTATTACTGCTCAACTCACGTTTCATCTCCAATTCGGCGGTCCTGGTCACCAAGATGCTTGGTCTACGGAATCTGCAGCAGATGCAAAAACTGGGTAAGAGCGCAGATGCCAAGCCGTGGCTGGCAGAACGCCTGCAAGATGCGGATGGCACGATTTGGAATGTGCTGGATGTAGCCGCACTCTCAGCCGACCCGCACTTCCTGCAAATCGCAGCATAACCGCAAGGCGTGGCTGTGCCGGCTGAAGCACAGCACCCCATGAGATCCAAGAGAGTTCATCCCAATAGCGCGCGACTATCGGGATGCGCTTAACAACCAAAAGGCGGAATCACCGAATCGATCGGTGAGGGAGAGAAAGTAAAATGGCGTTTTCCGACAACATCAAGAATTTATTCGGCAAGCTCAAGGGTGGCGCCTCAGGCGCCGGCGAAGATCGCCAGTTCGACCCATCCAAGACGGTGTCGATCATCGAAAAACTGCGTTCGACCGGTGAAGGCGACAACCCGAACCCGCTACCTTTTGTCGGACATCTTCCCGCTCGCCGGCAAATCATGATTTTTACCGTGGCGATCGTGGTCTTCCTGGCATTGGCCGCCATGACCGTGCTGTGGGATTTGCGATCCTCCAATCACAATGCCGTCCGTCGCGCGACGTCGACGGAAATGCAGATGTTGTCGCAGCGTATGGCCCGCGCCGCCGCGCAGGCTGTTCAGGGTAACCCCGAGGCGTTCAGCGTACTCAACGAGTCATATCAGAAATTCAATTCCGACCTGACCACTCTGATGGAAGGCGGCTCCGGCCTGCCGGCCTCCAGTGGCGAGCCGGTCGACATCCTGTCCAAGATCCAGAAGACCTGGAACGAGAGTTTCCGTCCCAACCAACGCATCCCGACGGTGCAGACCATTCTGGATAACCGCCAGACCATCGTTACGGTGACCAAGAGCGTCGGCTCGATCAACACCAACGATGCCAAGCTGCTCGAAGGCACGCAACAGCTCGTATCGCTACTGAAGGAAACCGGCGCGACAGAACACGAACGTGAGCTCGGTGAGCAGATGGTGGTACTGACCCAGCGCATGGCAAAGAACGCCAACGCCATGCTAGCGGGAGAGGTCATCAACCCGGAAGTGGTATTCCTGCTCGGCAAGGACGCCAATACCTTCCGCGACACCTTGCAAGGCATGCTGGAAGGCAGCGACGAACTGCGCCTGTCGCCGGTCCGCAATGGCGAGATCAAGAGCAAGCTCGAAGAGATCAAGAAACTGTTCAAGGATTTTGAGACAGTTGTCAGCACCTTCTCCCGCAATATGCAAAACCTGGTGAATACTCGCCTGGCCAACCAGACCATCTTCAAGGAATCCGAGACCCTGCTGAAGGACTCGATCAAGCTGTCTGAGTCCTATCAGTCGCAAGGTTCGAGCTTCTTCTCCACGCTATTCGCGCTGATCTTCGCAGCAGGCGCGGTCGGTTCGCTGGTTCTGTTGGGCCAGGTCAACGCAGCAGAATCGCAACGCCGCCGCCTGGAATCCGAACGGGAAAACAAGCGTAACCAGGAAGCGATTCTGCGCCTGCTGAACGAAATGTCCGACCTCGCTGACGGCGACTTGACTGTTCGCGCATCGGTGACAGAGGACCTGACCGGCGCAATCGCCGACTCGATGAACTACACCATCGACGAGCTGCGCTCCCTCATTATCGGTATCAACAAGGCAACCGAGCAGGTAACCACAGCCACCCAACAAGCCCAGACCATTTCGAATCAGTTGCTGGATGCAACCCAGCGCCAGTCGGTCGAAATCGTCAGCACCAACAACAAGGTACAGGAGATGGCGCGCTCCATTTCCGAGGTGACCGAAACCGCATCCGAGTCAGCCCGAGTGGCGGACCAATCGCTGTCGGCCGCAGAGAAGGGCACGCAGGCGGTAGAAAACTCGATCAAGGGCATGAACGAAATTCGTGAGCAGATTCAGGAAACCGCAAAACGAATCAAGCGTCTGGGCGAAAGCTCGCAGGAAATTGGCGAAATCGTGGAACTGATTTCCGACATTACCGAGCAAACCAACGTGCTGGCGTTGAACGCAGCCATCCAGGCGGCGTCTGCAGGCGAAGCCGGCCGTGGCTTCACCGTGGTGGCGGAAGAAGTTCAACGCCTGGCGGAACGCTCCGCCGAAGCGACCAAGCAGATCGGCGCGATCGTCAAGACCATTCAAAGCGATACTCACGACGCTGTGGCTGCTATGGAAATCTCGACTCAGGGTGTAGTAGAAGGAGCCAAGCTGTCCGATGCAGCCGGCCAGGCCCTGCAGGAGATCGGCCAGGTATCGCGTGATCTGGCGTCGCTGATTCAACGCATTTCGTCTGCGACGCAAGAGCAATCCAAAGCAGCAGAAGAAGTCACCCACTCGATGACCGACATTCTCCAGATTACCGAACAAACCACCGCCGGCACCAAGCAGACCGCGGTATCGATTGGCCAGCTGACCGGCCTTGCGGCCGAACTGAAGGGTTCGGTGGCAGGCTTCAAACTGTCCTGAGTAGGCGGGGTTTATGAGCGTACACAGTGAATTCGATGTCGGCTCGCTCGTTTGGGTCAAGGGTGAAATCGACCAGGCACTTTCACGTGCCGGCGATTGCCTGACTCAATATCGGGAAGCCCAATCTGACACATCCCAACTCAAGTTCTGCCGTACCCATTTGCACCAGGTAACCGGGGCATTGCAAATGGTTGGCCTGGACGGCGCGGCGCGCTTTGCAGAGGAAGTGGAGCTGGCTGTCGCCAGCCTGGAAAAGGGGGAGAGCGAGCCCACCCAAGCGCATCTGGCAGCCGTCAGCGAGGCGATGGCCGCGACCTCGCGCTACCTGGAGGCGCTGATCAACGGCGCCCCTGACATGCCGCTGCGGCTATTTCCCGAGTACGAAAAGCTCAAGGAGGTACGTGGGGTCAGCAAATACTCGGCAAGCGAATTGTTCTTCCCCAGCGTCGATGCCTTCCAGTTGCCAGCCAATTCGAGCCCAGCGGCGGACGGCGATCTGCCGCAGATCGTGCGTGCACAGCGCTCTCGCTTTGAGTTGGGCCTGCTGAAATGGCTGCGCGGAACAGATGATGGGCTCACCATCATGGCCCAGACGTTGAAAGCGATTGAAGCCGCCGTACGCTCCCCACGCCAGCGTACGTTCTGGTGGACAGCGGGCGGTCTGGTCGAGGCGATCTCCAAGCGAGCCATCGCCGTCGACTACACGGCAAAGCAGCTGTTTGCCCGCATCAATATCCAGATGCGCCGCCTGGCCGAGGGCTCACAAACGGTAGCGGACCGGCTCCAGCGCGACATCCTTTACTACATCGCACGAGCCGAGGGCGATGCGGAATCGGTTCAGGCCATCAAGCAGTCATTTGCACTCGACGAGCTCCTGCCAGCTGCGGTAACGGTAGAGTCCGGCGATACCGCCACCCGCCAAAAGGCGGCGCGGGAAATGCGCGAACTGCTCGGGCAGGCAAAGGATACATGGGTACGCGTCACCGGAGGTCACCCCGACCGCCTCCCTGCCCTGCAGGACAACCTGGTCAGCCTGCGTGAGAAAAGTGCTCCTTTTGCCGATGTGCAAGGGCTTAATCAGTTCTTGCACGCCTTGAGTGAAGGGATTGGCGGACTATCCCACCAAGCCATCTCCGACAACCAAGCGCTGGATGTGGCAACAGCCTTCCTGCTGCTCGATTCGATTTGCGAACGGCCGAATACCCTGCCCCCAGAATTGCCGAGCCAACTCGACGCCATGTCGCGCCGCCTCCAGGCACTGAATAATCCCGCGCTCGCCGCTGAGCCGCTCCCTGAACTCCCGCACCTGGATCAACTGGCGCAGGATGCACAAGCGAAAATGCTCCAGGCGCAGCTCATGCATGAGATCCAGGTTAACCTGCAGCAGATCGAGCAGGTGCTCGACGGATTCTTCCGCGATCATGCCAAGCGCAACGAGCTTGCCGGGCTGGCCCCCTATTTCAGGCAGATCGCCGGTGCGCTGTCGATCTCTGGCCTCGATGATGCAGTGGAGATCGTCAAGTGGAGCCAGGAATCCACCGCTCGCTATGAGGACGAAGCTTATCCGGTCGATGGCAATGAACTGGAGATACTGGCGGAAGCCCTGTCCACGCTGGGCTTCTACATTGATGCGGTCAGCAATGACCGCAGCAATCGAGATGCCATCATTGCTCCCGTGCTGCGCCGCCTGCGGGGCGAGACAGAGACGACGACCCAACCCGTTACAGCCGAGGCCAGCGTCGAAACCGAAGTCAATCAGCAAAAGCAGCAGGCCCAGGAATTGCTCGAAACATTGCGAGACAATCCTGAGGATGCAGCCGCACAGCAGCAGCTAAAGGACACCCTGCAGTCGCTGCAGCAAAATGCCGACCTGATTGCGGACAATGCGCTGGGCCAGCAGAGCTCCGCTGCACTGTCGGCCCTCAAGGAGGCAGAAGGCAAGCCGATCGAAGCGTTCGTTGCCGCCGTCGCCGAAATCGTCGGCGAGAAGCCAATCGAACCTGCGGCAAAGCCGGCCCCCGTCAGCGATGAAGCCGTCGATCAGGAATTACTCGAGGTGTATCTCGAGGAAGCGGTTGAAGTTCTCAGCAACATCGGCAGCAATGCCAATACCATCAAGACCAACCCGCGTGACAAGGAAGCACTGACTGTCATTCGGCGCAGCTTCCATACCTTGAAGGGATCCGGCCGTATGGTCGGCCTCAACCATCTCGGTGAGGTTGCCTGGTCGGTGGAACAGGTGATGAACAAATGGCTGCAGGATGACTTGGCAGCTACCTCCGCTCTGCTGCAATTGATCGATATGGCGCAAAGCCAGTTCGCAAAATGGATTGGCGAGCTCAAGGATCACGGCAGCGCATCGGTCGAGGCCAGCAGCATTCACGCACTGGCCGAGGCGCTGAAGCGTGGGGAAGAAGCCTCCGAAGCTCCAACGATGCCGCCTGAGTCAGCCGCAGCAGCGGAACTAGCGGTTGCCGACCACACAGAGGACATTACGCCCGAAGCCGCAATCCCGGAACTACAGCTCGTTTCCGAGCTCGTGCCGCCAGTCCTCGAGCCTGAGCAAGAGGCATTGCCGACACTGGAATTGCTGGCTGAGGAGGCGCCGCTCGCGGAAGCCCCAGCGGTTGAGGAAAGCGTGGGAGTTGCCTCGATCGAAGCGGCCGTCGAATCGGACGATCTACAGATCGGTGATGTCACCATCTCGCCAGTCCTGTTCGACATCTTCATCAACGAGGCATCGCGTTACCTTGCGACCCTGCACGAACAACAGGCCTTGCTGGTCCAGCACCCCCACCTGCCGGTGGACGAACGCTTCCTGCATGCCGCACACACCCTATGCGGAATCAGCCGTACAGCCGGTTTCGTCGACATGGGCGAGCTCGGCTATCGACTGGAGATGTGTCTGCAAGCGCAGATGAAGTCCCCAGAACGGCTTACCGAAGATGACCAAGCGACTTTCTCCGAGGCCATCGCACAGCTGGACATGATGTTCATCTCGCTGACAGCCAAACTTGCACCGGCCCCCGCTCCCGAGCTCGTCGCCAAGCTGGAGGAAATCGCAGAGCATTTGCGCAAGCATGACGTTGCCGAGCCAGCACAGCCACCACTCGTCGTTGCGCCACCGGTCGATGAACTCGATATCGACCTGGACCTCGATCCTGACCTGCTGCCCGACGAGTTGCCCGTACTGGAACTGAGTGCGGAACCGGTCGTTGCACCACCCGCTTTCGACCTGCCAACGCTAGTTGTCGAAGAGGCGCCGAGCGCGGAGGGTGAGTTCCTTCTCACCGCCCCCTCGGAAGAAGTGGCGCCCGTCGTCGAAATACCGCAGCTCGAAGAAATTTCGCTCAGCTTTGATGATGAGCCAGCATTTCCCGAAGTCGATACGGGAGGCATCGTACTTGAAGTGGAGCCTTTCGCCACGACAGAGCCGGAAGAATTTCAGGCTGCGGCCGCCCTACCTGATACCGAAGCGCTGGATAGCGATATCGAGCTTATCGAAGAACCTATTTTGCTCGAGGCCCCGGTCAGCGAAGCCGTATCGCATGACGAAGCGCCCACCATGCCTGTGGTTGAAGGCCTGGAGACCGCAGAAGATACACTGCTGATGCCGCACCATACCGGCGAGCTTAGCAGTGACGAAGTGGACTTGATCGTCGATCTACCGGAAGAGCCGGCAAGTGTTTCGCTGCCTGAGCCCGCACTGGCTGAGTCGATCGAGTCCGTCGTGGATATCGGACTGACCGACGAGATCATGCCTTTCGTCGAGCAGGCACCAGAGCCCGAAGCGGCCTACCAGCCGAGTCAGCCAGTCGAGGTGGCGCAGGGCGAGGCCACGGCCGAAACTGCAATCTCGGTTCAGGATGACATCGACGAGCAATTACTGCCGGTCTTCCTGGAAGAAGTCAACGACCTGCAGCCCCAGATCAGCAAGGTACTGCGCGACTGGCGCGCAGACCCGGCAGCATACGAGCAGTCCAAATCGCTGCAGCGCCTGCTGCATACGCTGAAGGGCAGCGCCCGTATGAGCGGCGCGATGCGTTTGGGCGAAGCCACGCACAACCTGGAAACGCTGGTTATCGGCCTACAGGACGCCGCTCCCACGCCGGAACAGTTCGATGATCTGGAAGCGGATTTCGACGTCGTCAATGAATTGATTGATGTTCTGCAGGGCAAACCTGAGGTTGAAACGCCGGAATCGGTCGTTGCCCAGTCCGTCGCCGCAGCAGGCAATCTGGCCATGCCAGCGGCGCCAATGGGGCTGGTCGATGCAGATGCAGCCAAATCCAGCCTGCGGGTTCGCGCAGACCTGGTGGACCGCCTGGTGAACCAGGCCGGTGAAGTCGCCATCGCACGCTCTCGCATGGAGGCGGAAATGCTGGCCCTGAAGGGCTCGCTGCTTGACCTCACCGACAACGTGACCCGCCTGCGTTCGCAATTGCGCGAGATCGAAATCCAGGCAGAAAGCCAGATGCAGTCTCGGATGACGCACCTGCATACGGCTGACGATCAGTTCGACCCGCTGGAGTTCGACCGCTTCACGCGTCTGCAAGAACTCACGCGCTTCATGGCCGAGAGCGTCAACGACGTTGCCACCATCCAGCACAACCTGCTCAAGAACCTGGATGAAACCGAAGCAGCGTTGCTGGCCCAAGGACGCATGACCAAGGATCTGCAGCAGGAGCTGATGCGGATTCGCATGGTTCCGTTCTCCAGCATGGCGGAGCGGCTGTACCGCATCGTACGCCAGACGGGCAAAGAGGTCGGCAAGAAGGTCAATCTGGAAATCCGCGGTGGCCGCGTCGAAATCGACCGCTCGATGCTGGAGAAAATGACGTCACCGTTCGAGCACATGCTGCGTAACGCGATCGACCACGGCCTCGAGAGCCGCGAAAACCGCCTGAATGCCGGCAAGCCGGAAGTCGGCGAGATTTCTCTCGATCTCAAGCAGGAGGGCAACGAGCTGGTACTGACGCTGGCAGATGACGGCGCGGGCCTGAACCTTGCCAGGATTCGTGAAAAAGCTATCAGCAAAGGCTTGCTCAACACGGACGAGCCGATCACCGACGAACAGGTGATGTACCAGATCTTCGAGCCCGGATTCTCCACGGCCGACTCGGTAAGCCAGCTGTCCGGCCGCGGGATCGGGATGGATGTGGTCAAGAACGAAATCTCCGATCTTGGCGGCCGCATCCAGCTGGATTCCGAATCCGGCAAGGGAACACGCTTCACGATTCACCTGCCCCTGACGCTGGCAGTCACACAGACCGTACTGGTCACGGCTGCCGGCAAGAAGTATGCGATTCCGTCGGTGATGGTGGAGCAAGTCCAGGAGCTGAAGCTCCTCGACCTTGAGAAGCTGTACGAGCAGAAGAAGATCGTTTGGATGGGTAACGACTACCCGTTCACCTACCTGCCGCGCCTACTAGGCAATCCGGAGCACCAGCCGGAGAGCAAGCGCTACAGTACGGTCGTGCTGCTGCGCAGCGGTAACCAGCGTATTGCCTTGCATGTGGATGACCTGGTGAAGAACCAGGAAGTGGTGGTCAAGAATATCGGCCCGCAACTGGCACGGGTGCCCGGCATTGCAGGCGCCACCGTGCTGGGTAATGGCGACATCGTCCTGATCCTGAACCCGCTGCTGCTCGTCAACCGGGTCGACAGCGTCAACGCCGAAGCAGCGGCCAGCGCCAAAGCGCCGGTGCAGGCGCAACCTGATGCCTTGAGCATGGTACCCGTCATCATGGTGGTCGATGACTCGCTGACGGTGCGCAAGATATCGGGTCGTCTGCTCACCCGAGAAGGTTATCAGGTCGTTACCGCCAAGGACGGGGTCGATGCCTTGCAGCAAATTCAGGACGTCGTGCCCGACGTCATGCTGGTCGACATCGAGATGCCGCGCATGGATGGCTTCGAACTGACGCGGCACATTCGCACCGACGAGAAGACACGACATATCCCCATCGTCATGATCACCTCGCGCACGGCCGAAAAGCACCGCAATTACGCGCTGGAACTAGGCGTGAACGTCTACCTGGGCAAGCCTTACCAGGAAGAGGAGCTGCTCGGTCATATTGAGCGCTTTGTTGCGCACAAGAAGGCTCGGCAGCAAACCTGATCCTTGGAGACGAGGATACAAAAAGGGCGATGAATGATTTCATCGCCCTTTTTGCTATGCCGTTATTACCCACCTCAACCTGTGGCAGCACTTGTCATGCTGCCGCCCGTCTCCGGCGTGGGTAACCGTTACTTCACGATCTGCGTCAGTTCGCCCTTGGCATAGCGTTCGAACATCTGCTCAAGGCTGACCGGCTTAATCTTCGATGCCTGGCCAGCGGCACCAAATGCCTCATAGCGGGCAATGCAGATATCACGCATGGCAGTCACGGTTTCCTTCAAGTACTTGCGCGGATCAAACTCGCTCTTGTGCTGCGCCAGGAAGCGGCGGATTGCACCAGTCGATGCGAGGCGAAGGTCTGTATCGATATTGACCTTGCGCACGCCGTGCTTGATCCCCTCAACGATTTCTTCGACCGGCACGCCATAGGTCTCGGGAATCTCGCCGCCATTCTCATTGATCACCTTCAACCACTCTTGCGGCACGCTGGAGGAACCATGCATGACCAGATGCGTGTTGGGGACCCGGGCATGGATTTCCTTGATACGACCGATCGCCAGAATGTCACCGGTCGGGGGGCGTGTAAACTTGTAAGCGCCATGGCTGGTGCCGATCGCAATAGCTAGGGCATCGACACCCGTATCCTTGACGAAACGTGCAGCCTCTTCCGGGTCGGTCAGCAGTTGGCTGTGATCGAGCTTGCCTTCGGCGCCCACGCCATCTTCTTCGCCCGCCATGCCGGTTTCCAGGCTGCCCAGGCAACCGATCTCACCTTCGACGCTGACGCCGCAAGCATGCGCCATCTCCACCACACGACGCGTTACCGAGACATTGTAGTCATAGTCAGTCGGCGTCTTGCCATCTTCGCCCAGCGAGCCGTCCATCATGACTGAGCTGAAACCCAGCTGAATCGAACGCTGGCATATGGCAGGGCTGGTGCCGTGGTCCTGATGCATCACCACCGGGATATGCGGGAATTCCTCGACTGCCGCCAGAATCAGGTGGCGCAGGAATGGTGCGCCGGCGTACTTACGCGCGCCGGCCGATGCTTGAACGATGACGGGGGCGTCGACCTTGTCTGCCGCCTCCATGATCGCACGCATCTGTTCCAGGTTGTTGACGTTGAATGCCGGCAGGCCATAACCGAACTCGGCGGCATGGTCCAGCAATTGACGCATGGAAACGAGTGCCATGATTGAACTCTCCAGAAATTGAATCTTCTTGTTTAACTGTAGTTTGCCGACCGCCACTCAGGCAGTCGTGCGCTTAACCGTTTGCGCGAGATTCGAGCACTTCGACTGCCGGTAATACCTTGCCCTCGAGGAATTCAAGGAATGCGCCGCCCCCGGTCGAGATATAGCTGATCTGCTCGGTAATGCCGTACTTCGCAATGGCTGCCAGCGTATCACCACCACCGGCGATCGAAAACGCCTTGCTGTTGGCAATGGCGTGGGCCAGCGTTTTGGTCCCCTCGCCAAACTGGTCGAATTCGAATACGCCGACCGGGCCGTTCCAGACAACAGTCCCGGCCTTGGCGATCAGGTCTGCCAGCTGACTGGCGGACTGCGGACCAATGTCGAGAATCATGTCGTCAGCCTCAACCTCGACGAGCGACTTCTGGGTGGCCACAGCCGTTTCGGCAAACTCCTTGGCGCAGACCACGTCAGAGGGCAGCGGCACATCGCCACCGCGCGCGCGCAGCTTGCCGATCACAGTCTTGGCAGCATCAAGCAGGTCAGGCTCAGCCAACGACTTGCCAATCTGCTTGCCCTCCGCCAGCAGGAAGGTGTTGGCGATGCCGCCACCGACGATGAGCTGGTCAACCTTGTCGGCAAGCGATTCGAGGATCGTCAGCTTAGTCGATACCTTGGAGCCCGCGACGATCGCTACCAGCGGCCGCGCCGGTTGGGCCAGCGCCTTGCCCAAGGCATCGAGTTCAGCCGCCATGAGGATACCGGCGCATGCAACCGGGGCGAACTTGGCTACGGCGTAAGTCGACGCCTCGGCGCGGTGTGAAGTCCCGAAAGCATCATGCACGAACACATCGCACAGCTTGGCGTAGGCTTGTCCGAGCTCATTCTTGTTCTTCTTTTCGCCAACGTTACAACGTACGTTTTCCAGCATGGCCACGTCGCCCGCTTGTATCACCAGCCCCTTTTCCTGCCAGTCGGCCACAACCGGCACGGCCTTGCCCAACAGCTCGGACAGACGAGCCGCAACCGGCTTGAGCGTGTCTTCTTCACTCAGCTCGCCTTCGGTCGGACGGCCGAGATGGGTCATCAGGATCACGGCGGCGCCGGCCTTCAATGCATGCTCAATCGATGGCAGCGACGCACGAATACGCGTGTCATCGCCGATCACGCCGTTCTTTACCGGCACATTCATGTCGACGCGAATCAGCACGCGCTTGCCCGCCAGGTCGAGGTCAGTCAGTTTGCGAAAATTCATAGGGGCTCCATCTGGATTTGAAATTGCTTGTCGATTTCCGTGGGGATTCGGTTACTTACCGCACCAGGCCGGCATTCGGTCGCTGTGCGGCAGGCAGAAATTGTGTGCTCGACCAGAACGGCATCTTCCGACCGGGAGCGGCTCAATGGCCCAACTGCGTATTTTACCCGCAAAACAAAGGGAGCCGGCGATCCGGGCTCCCTCTGTTCCCACGCTGACCGGAAACAGCCAGTTTACTTGGCTTCCATCATTGCCTTGGCTGTGTTCAGCATCTGGCAGGAGAAGCCCCATTCATTGTCATACCACGACGACACCTTAATTAGGTTGCCATCCATGACCTTGGTGAGCGTCGAATCAAAGATCGATGCTTCGCTGGTATGATTGAAGTCGATCGACACCAACGGCAGGTCGTTGTAACCCAACACCCCCTTCAGCTCACCTTCGGACGCATCCTTGAGGATGGCGTTGACCTCTTCCTTGGTAGTTGAACGAGAAGCGACAAAGCTCAGATCAACCATCGACACATTGATGGTCGGCACGCGCAGGGCATAGCCGTCGAGCTTGCCATTGAGCTCAGGCAGTACCAAGCCAACAGCCGATGCAGCACCGGTCTTGGTAGGAATGATCGATTGAGTAGCCGAGCGGGCGCGACGCAGGTCCTTGTGGCGCACGTCGGTCAGCACCTGATCGTTGGTGTAGGCGTGAATAGTGGTCATCAGCCCCTTCACCAGACCAAGCTTCTCGTGCAGCGGCTTGGCCAACGGCGCCAGGCAGTTCGTGGTGCAGGATGCGTTGGATACCACATTCATGTCACTGCGCAGCAAATGATGGTTCACACCGTAGACGATGGTAGCGTCCACATCCTTGTCGCCAGGTGCGGAGAT
Organism: Chitinivorax sp. PXF-14; assembly: GCF_040812015.1. Classification (NCBI taxonomy): domain Bacteria; kingdom Pseudomonadati; phylum Pseudomonadota; class Betaproteobacteria; genus Chitinivorax; species Chitinivorax sp. PXF-14. The sequence continues at coordinate 183,794 of NZ_JBFNXJ010000009.1, forward strand.
CAGCACCTTCTTGGCGCCAGCATCGAGATGCGGCTGGCACTTCGCCTTGCTGGTGAAGGCGCCAGTGCACTCGAGAACGATGTCGATACCGAGGTCGCCCCAAGGCAACTCGGCAGGATTGCGTGTAGAGAAGAACTTGATGTTGGTATCGTTGATACGCAGCCAGCTGCCATCCACATCGACCTTGACGTCTGCGTTGAAACGGCCGTGGACCGTATCAAACTTCGTCAGGTGCGCATTGGTTGCCAGGTCACCGGAAGCGTTCACGGCGACGACCTTGAACTCGTTTGTGCGATTCAACTCGTAAATCGCGCGTAGTACGTTGCGCCCGATGCGTCCGTAACCGTTGATAGCGATGCGGATAGCCATGTTGGATCAATCTCCTAAAACAATAAAATAGTAATCGTTATTTTCGCCATGCCGGCTTATGCCGGCACATGCATGTTTATTTGCCGATCACGGTCTTGGCCGTGTTGACGACGTTATCTACGGTAAAGCCGAAGTGCTTGAACAATGCACTGGCTGGGGCCGACTCGCCGAAGCTGTCGATACCGACGACAGCGCCCTCGAGGCCGACATATTTGCGCCAGTAATCGGACACCCCGGCCTCGATCGCCACGCGCGGAACCTGCGCCAGCAAGACGGAAGCCTTGTAGGCGCCCTCCTGCTGATCGAAGACGAAAGTGGACGGCATCGACACCACGCGAGCAGCAATACCTTGGGAACTCAGGGCTTCCTGTGCCTTGAGCGCAAGCTCGACTTCAGACCCGGTCGCGATGAGCACGACATCGGGCTTGCCATTCGCAGCATCGCGCAACACATAGCCGCCGCGGCGGATGTTGGTCAGCTGGGCAGCATCGCGACTGGTGTGAGCAAGATTTTGCCGACTGAAGATCAGGCAGGTTGGGCCGCCCTGGCGCTCGATCGCCATCGCCCAGGAGACAGCCGACTCGACCGCATCGGCCGGGCGCCATACGTCCATATTAGGGATGAGGCGCAAGGTTGCGGTCTGCTCCACCGGCTGATGGGTAGGGCCATCCTCACCCAAACCGATCGAGTCGTGGGTAAACACGAAAACGGGGTTGATCTTCATCAGTGCAGCCATGCGCAACGCGTTACGCGCATATTCGCTGAACATCAGGAAGGTAGCGCCGTAAGGGCGCACGCCACCATGCAAGGTCAGGCCATTCATGATGGCTGCCATGCCAAACTCACGAACACCGTAGTACAGGTAATTGCCGCCATGTTCACGCGCAATTCCCTTGGCACCGGACCACAGCGTGAGGTTCGAGCCGGCGAGGTCGGCGGAGCCGCCAAGCAGTTCCGGCAACTTGGGGGCGTAAGCGGCGATCGCGTTCTGCGACGCCTTGCGTGTGGCGATCGTCTCGCCCTTGGCATCGACTGCGGCAATGGTTGCCTGGGCATGCTGTGCCCAGTCCGCAGGCAATTCGCCCTTCATCCGGCGCAGGAATTCCGCAGCCAGTTGCGGGTGTGTCCGCTGATAGTCGGCAAACAGGCTATTCCAGCGCGCCTCGTGGGCCGCCCCGCGAGCCTTCGCATCCCAGCCGCGATACACCTCCTGCGGAACATGGAACGGCTCGTGAGCCCAGCCGATATTGGCACGTGTTGCCGCAATTTCCGCGTCACCGAGTGGCGCGCCATGCGAGTCGTGCGTGCCGGCCTTGTTTGGCGAGCCCTGGCCGATCACGGTCTTGCAGCAAATCATGACGGGCTTGTCGGTACTACGCTTCGCTTCGACGATGGCATCATCCAGTGCCGTGAAATCGTGGCCATCGACGTTTGGAATCACTTTCCAGCCATAAGCCTCGAAGCGCTTTGGCGTGTCGTCGGTAAACCAGCCCTCGACGTGGCCGTCGATCGAAATCCCGTTGTCGTCATAGAAGCAGATCAGCTTGTTCAGGCCGAGTGTGCCAGCCAGTGAGCAGGCCTCGTGGGAAATCCCTTCCATCAAACAGCCGTCGCCGAGAAACACATAGGTGTGGTGATCGACGATGTCGAGCCCAGGCTGGTTGAACTCAGCCGCCAAGGTCTTTTCTGCAATCGCCATGCCAACCGCGTTGGCGAGGCCTTGGCCAAGCGGGCCCGTCGTCGTTTCAATGCCGGGCGCGTAACCGTACTCGGGGTGCCCCGGTGTCTTGCTGTGCATTTGGCGGAACTGCTTGAGATCGTCGATGGAGAGCTCATAGCCGGTCAGATGCAACAAGGAGTAGAGCAACATCGAGCCGTGCCCGTTCGACAGCACAAACCGGTCACGATCAAACCATCCGGGATTGCCAGGGTTGTGGCGCAGGTGATGATTCCACAGCGCCTCCGCGATATCCGCCATGCCCATCGGCATGCCAGGGTGACCGGAATTGGCCTTTTGAACAGCATCCATGGAGAGTGCACGGATTGCGTCGGCGAGTTGCTTGCGAGTTGCCATGTGGGGGGTTTCCTCGTTGCGCTGACGGCCGGCCGGGCTGCGCGAGATAACGCGGAACCAGCAGATCGATGCGCCTTTTGATGCCTAGGCCCTCGATATTTTTCAATCGGCGGCCACGTGTAAAAATCCTGCAATTATCGCCGACCCCGGGTGATCCGGCAAGAAATTCCACAGAAAACATCGAGTTAACGCACTAATTGATGTTATAAAACTACGCCCTGGCAAAATATGTGTTGAATCAAGCGCAGCAGGCATTTGCAGCGCTTCGTTTATCTTCTAGCATATGAATCTGACGATCTTGTCGACAGGAATAATAGAATGAGCGAATTTTCCAAGTTATCTACGCCCACGGCAGGCCTGCCCGCCCCCCATCGCGTCACGGCAGACCGGGGCTGGCACTGGCTTCTGGATGCCTTCGACAAGTTCAAGCAGCAGGCTGGGCTATGGATCGTGCTCTGGCTGATCTATGTCATTATTCTGGCGGCCCTGAGCAGCATGACCACGATCGGCTTTGTCGGGCAGATCGTCGCCCCCATCCTGTTCGGTGGGCTGGTATTGGGATGCACCGCGCAGGAGGAGGGCGAGGAAGTCGAGCTCGGCCATCTCTTCGCCGGCTTCAGAAAGAATACAGGTCAGCTCGCCCTGGTTGGCGTGATCAGCCTGGTGCTGTTCCTGATTGCAGCCGTCGTCGCGGTCGTGCCGCTGGCCATCATGGGCGGTACGAGCATGATCATGGGGCTGACGGCAGGCAAGGCAACAGGCATGGCCACCGGCGCCGGGCTAGGTCTGGCCCTGGGGGCGTTGCTTGCCCTGCTGCTGTTTTTTGCCCTGATCGTCCCCATTACGATGGCAACATGGTTCGCCAGCGCGCTGGTCATGCTCAACGATGCCCAAGCATTGGATGCCATGAAGCTAAGCTTCTCGGCCTGCTGGCTGAATGTGATGCCTTTCACGGTATACGGCCTGGTGGCCCTGGTGCTCGGCGTGCTTGCCATGATTCCGCTTGGACTGGGGTTGCTGGTGCTCGGTCCAGTCCTGCTGATTTCGGGCTATACCAGCTATAGGGATGTATTCGGCGGCTAATCAGCGGGTCGTGCCAAAGCGCTTGGTTGTCGCCAGATAGGTTTGCGCCAGGCGCTGAAACTTACCATTGCTCGGGTCGTGCCGGCGAATCCTGTCGAGATATTCCTTCGCCAGCTGCATGTAACTGGCATGCCAGCCCTTGGTGTTGATATAGGCGAGCAAGGCGTTGATCGCATTGAGCGTCACCTGGATATTGCTTGGCATATCGCTGACCGCCTGGATGAACAGCTGTACCGCGCCATCCAGATCGCCTTGCCTGGCCATGACTACTGCCCGGTTATTGATCGACACTAGGTCCGCATTGGTCTGATCCAGCAACTCGCGCCCCAGCTCCGGCTTACCGAGGCTTTCATAGAGCCCAGAGACCCGGTCGAGAATGGTGGCATCCTCGTTCTTGTTGCGCAGCACCTTGCGCACAATTCCTTCGGCCACGGCCTCCTGGCCTCCCCGGTAACAGGCCTCGGCCAGATCGAGCGCGTAGCGTTCTGCTACCTCGCCTCCCATCAAGCCAAACTGCTTTTGCGCCATTTCCAGGGCAAGCTCGGCCCGTCCCCTATCCCCCTCCTTGCGCGCAATCTGGCTCTCCATGACATAGGACAGCAGTGTCGCGGATGGATCTTTTGGAAAGTCTTTACGCACCTCGTTCAAGGCCTGGCTGGCAGACTTGACGTCACCCTTGTCGAGCAAGGTGCGGCTGAGATCGGCATAGTCGCCCGGGTCGCGCCAGAACGAATAACGGCCGAGCTGTATGGTTTGGCGCAATGCCTGCTCCGCAGCACCATAATCCTTGTTTCGATGCGCTATCTGGCCGAGTGCCTTTTGTCGTTGCACGATGGTAGGGGAGATGCGCACAGCCGTCTCGAGCGTGCCCTGCGCCCTCGCGTTTTCCCCCTGGGCCGCCAAGGTCTTGGCCAGCCAATCATAAGCCTCCATAACTTGCCCGTTCTGCTCGAGCACCTCATTGAACAGCTGTTCGGCCGTCGCCAGATGCTTGAGATGGTACTCCGCCTTGCCCAACCCCATTTTTGCCCAGGCAAGCGGCTTCAGCAGCAGAACCTGCTTATAGATACCTCTGGCGCCTTCGTAATCACCAATCTGCAAGGTCAAGCGCCCCTTCAGCTTCATGAAATCGATCGCGTAGGGGGCCTGATTGCGGATGCGGGTATTGCACTCGTCAATGGCGCGCAAATACTCGTGATTGAGGATGGCCGTGTCGACGCAGGCAAATTCGCGTTTTTTCCTGAATGCACGATCAAGACGGCGTAACAGCGCATCACCGGTAAACGGCTTCAGTAGATAGCCATCCGGGGCCTGCTCCACGGCACCAATCACATTCTGCGCTCGGCGTTCGCCAGTCACGATCATATACACGCAAGACTGTTTCGCCAGATTGCGCAGCTTGATCTCTTCCAGCAAATGCAGGCCGTCGTGAGGGTGTTCGAGATTGTACTCAGAGAGCACGATATCCACGTCCAAGCGCTGCAACTTGGCCAATGCCTCGCCCGTCCGCGAGGCGAACTCGACCTTGTTTGCGCCAACGGCAGACAAGGTAAACGCCATGGACTGGCGCATTTCCGGTACGGTATCGACGACCAGGAATAGCTTGGTCGAATAGTCGATTTCCTGTTCGTCTCGCGTGACCTGACGCTGGGTATTGCGCAAGGCGATATCGGTGAGCGCATTGACCGAACTACTCACAAGTCAGCCATATCATGTGGTTGCAGACGCTATGAGTGTAGTGCACGCCTTATGCGGGAGAAAGCTTGGCATACTCGAGAGCCAGCCACTTGATACCGTCGCTGCCGCCAAAATTCACCTGAACTCGAGCATCAGGCCCGCTGCCTTCGCAGTCGATAATCACCCCGACACCAAACTTCAGGTGCAGCACGCTCTGCCCAATCCTGAAACCATGGCCCGTCACGATCGGCTTGGGACGCTGCCCCGCCGCTTGTGCCAATGGAGGCCTTGACCTCGTTGTCGGTCGGTTGATCCAGGCCAGTAACTGCGGCGGGATCTCGGACAGAAACCGTGAGACGACGTTGTAGCGCGTTTGCCCATGCAACATGCGGCTCTGGGCCATCGTGAGGTAGAGCTTCTTGCGGGCCCGAGTGATGGCGACATACATCAATCGACGCTCCTCCTCCAATCCGGCCGGCTCCAATGCGGCATTTTCATGCGGGAATAAGCCCTCCTCCAGCCCGGAAATGAACACCGCGTCAAACTCCAGTCCCTTTGCGGCATGCACCGTCATCAACTGCAGGGCATCCGAGCCGGCCTCGGCCTGATGCTCCCCCGCCTCCAGGGAGGCGTGAGACAGGAAGGCAGTAAGGGACCGCTCATCCGACTCGCCGAGAAAGTTCATTGCCGCATTGACGAGCTCGTTGAGGTTATCGAGCCGATCCTGCCCGTCCTTTTCCTGCTGGTAATAGCCACGCAATCCGCTATTGTCGAGTACCAGCTCGATCACTTCCGGCAAGTTCAAGCCGTCAAGCTGGGCACGCATGCTCTCTATCGTGCCAACAAAGGATGCAACCGCGCCTCCGCTCCGCCCCGCACCCCCTCCCCCGCATGCCGCCTGCCATAGGCTGGCCCCGGACAGACGGGCATTGCTCTGGATGCTTTCAACCGTCCTGGCACCGATGCCGCGCGCAGGAAAATTCACGACGCGCAGAAAAGCGCCATCATCATCCGGGTTGCCAATCAAGCGCAAATACGCGAGGGCATGCTTGATTTCCTGGCGTTCGAAGAACCGTAGCCCACCATAAACCCGATAGGGAACACCGACAGAAAACAGTTGATGCTCGATAACGCGGGACTGGGCGTTGGATCGATAAAGAACGGCCATATCTGCCAATGGCACACCCTCTCTCTGCAGTTGCCTGACCTCCTCCACGATGAAGCCGGCCTCTTCGAGGTCGGTGCTTCCCTCATATACTTTGATGGGTTGCCCCGCGCCCGATGCAGTCCAGAGGTTCTTGCCAAGCCGAGAGCTATTCTGACGAATCAGCGCATTTGCCGCATCAAGGATATTGCCAAACGAACGATAATTCTGCTCAAGCTTGATGACATTTCGAACGTAAAAATCGCGTTCGAAATCAAACATATTGCCGACCTGTGCACCACGAAATGCATAAATCGACTGGTCGTCATCCCCAACGGCGAAGACAGCGCTGCTGTCACCTGCCAGCAGCTTGAGCCACATGTATTGCAGCTTGTTGGTGTCCTGGAACTCGTCAACCAATATATGCTGAAAACGCTCTTGATAGTGTTGGCGCAGCAGGGCATTGCGACTCAACAGTTCGTAGCAGCGTAGCAATAACTCAGCAAAATCAACCGCGCCCTCGCGCTGACACTGCAGGTCATAGGCGGCATACAGCTCCACGAGCTTGCGCGAGAAGTCATCGAAAGCGTTAACACCATTTGCCCTGAGGCCCGCATCCTTGTTGGTGTTGATGAAATACTGTAGCTGTTTGGCCGGGTATTTCTCATCATCGATGTTGTGTGCTTTCAGCACTCGCTTGATCAGGGAGAGCTGATCTTGACTATCCAGGATTTGAAACGCTTCCGGCAATCCGGCTTCACGGTGATGCGCCCGCAACAAACGATTGCATAGGCCGTGAAAAGTCCCGACCCACATGCCGCGAGTATTGATTGGCAACATCGACGCGATGCGCGTCAGCATTTCCTTCGCCGTCTTGTTGGTAAAGGTGACAGCCAGAATACCCTGCGGACCTACCTGGCCTGTCTGCATCAGCCAGGCGATACGCGTCGTCAGCACACGCGTCTTCCCGCTGCCAGCACCGGCCAATATCAGCGCGTGCTGCTTGGGTAAGGTGACCGCGACAAGTTGTTCTGGGTTTAGGCCATCAAGAAGGGATCGGGAATCCATAGTGCTTTCGCAGAGCGGTTGCAATACCACATAGTTTACCGCTAACGCCATATGGCGCCGCAGTCGGTGACCAGGAAGCATGAGAAGTAACGGCGTTACTACCCCCCAAACTGCTGAATTGGACT